>JASJDR010000040.1 GCA_030065615.1 Xenococcus sp. MO_188.B8
GCATAAATTGCTACAATTTCATCAAGCATTTTCTTCTCTCCTAACTAGATTTCTTCTGGAGAGATTTTCTTACTTTTCTTTCTCTTTCTCAATAACTAGCAACTTGGGTTACTATTCGTCCCCACACTTCTTGATTCACTTTATATTCATAACGCTCAGTTAATAAATCGAGTAACTGAGGAATAAACGGTTTAGTTACTAACCACGTAATTAATTTTGTGATGTCACTATGATAATTAATTAACTCTGGTTGAGATAATAATTGCATGAGCTGTTGTGATATTTCTTCAGGCTTAAATATAGAAGCAGCATGTATAACTCCTTCTACATTTCCTAAAACGTCAGGCACAAAAACATCTGGATTGTTTTCAAGTGCTGATATATCATTTTTGAAAGACCCTATAAAAGTTGAAACTATAGAATTATTATTTAAATTTTTGAAGGAGAGTGATATGCGTTGCCAAATATAACCTCTGTAAGTAAAGTTACTAACTCTTAAATCAGGTAGTATTATTTGATCAAGCTTTTTGTTAATAAGATAAAAAGTACATTTGTTCATTTCTTCTAAAACTTGTTGTAAAAAAGGAGTAGCATTCTCTATCTTCCTCACGCCAAAAGTTGCAGCTATTCCAGCGCGAACTCGAAAATCAATATCAAGATTGTCTAATATTGGCAATAAAGACTTTAGTTGTTCTGATGAAAGATTTTCTAAAGATTCTGCCAAGACAAATCTAGTCTGCCATTCAATAGATTCATTTTTAAGGTATCCAATTATTGAATCAGCCAATTCTGATATGTGTTTTGAGAATTTCATAGCTATAGCGATAGCTAGTTTAGTTAACTCATCAGAATGTTCCTTTGGCAACATCGACAATAGATCTGAAGTCTGCTCTCGATTGCTCAATCTAACTATTGATTCTATAATTGCTAATCTGCTACCAATTCCAATTTTTATTAAGGCAATTTCTTTTTCTTCTTTTTGTAGTATGTCCATCAGAGGAGATACCATTGTCTGCTCGCCTAATTCACCTAATGCTTTTGCAAGATTTGATTTAATAAAAAGAGTTTTATTTGTAGAGAAGCATCGTTGCTCTTCTAAAATCGCTAGAATTTGAGAAGAGGTGAATTTTGCTTTTAACTTTATAAGGCTATCGATAACACCTTCAATTACAATTTCATTTGCTTTGACCTTCTTTGCCTCTTTTTTTACAAACTCTACTAAAACTTGTGCCGTTTCATGAGAACCGTATTTACCAAGAGCAATCGCGATCACTTTCCTTCTCCATTGATTTTGTTCCGAATTCTCAAGAATTTCAAATAAATTATTTTCTAACTTTTGTCCACCAATTTCCATCAAAACATTAGCCGCATTTTCCCAATCGAGTACATAAGGAGAATTTAATAGTAAGTCTTTAACTTCAGCAATTATTTTTTCTCGCAAACCCTGTAAACTAATGATTGGCTTACCAACAAGACATCTTGCTGCTAAAAATAAATCACCGTGGAACAAATCATCTTTGATGGCTAATTTACCTTTGGGTAATGATTGAGTGTTAATTGAATGTCCTAAAATCCCTAAAACTAGTGGTGTCGCATCTTCCATCATTTGCGATAACAAAAGAATAACTTCTGTGTACCAAGGATCGCGGTGAAGGGAAATAATAGTTGGTAACCTGTTTTCAATATCATCACTTGTAGCCAAAGCAGTTAAATATTCTTGAAAAGTTAAATGTAGAAAACCGTAATAACTAATAGCTTGTTCTTTTAGCAATCCATAATGATCGGCAATTTCTTTGAGAAAAACATTATTTTTTTTAGGATTAATATCATGTGTATTTAAAAAAATAGCAATTATCTTTAATAGTTGTTCTTTCGTAAAATAACGTTTTCCTTGAACATGAAAATGCCAAGCAATTTCTTTTAATAAGTTAAGTTTGTGATCTGTATTGCAGTTACTATAACGCTTGATTTGACGAGAAGAATCCCATTCTCTTAACAATACGGCTAAACAACGTTTATATAGTTCTGCACGACGTTCTGGTAATTCTAAATCTTGTTGATAAACAATAGTGATTAGTGAAACAATAAGAGGATTTGCCGCTAAGGTTTGCATTCGAATATTTTCAGCTAAAGCTTGCTTTAGTCCATTTTCTTTATCAGGATTAGATTTAAACCAGTTGTGAATGAAATCTTGAATTTGCTCCCAACTAAAATCTAAAACTTCGAGAGTTTCAAACCCTGTTAATCCTCTGCGCCAACCAGCTTTACGACAAGTAACCACAATCGGGGCTTGAGAAAATCTTGTTCTGAAACGATTAATTTCGTCCACTGCTAAATTATAGGCAGCTTGAGCTTTTTCCTCGCTTTCTCCTCCTAATACTTCATCTAAACCATCACATAATAATGCTACTTTTCCCTTATTTAATTGTTCAGTGAGATAATCAATGGCTTCTGGAAATCCATAACGAAGATCAAATTCTTTAGCAATAAATTTAAGCAAATTCTTGGTATCACTTTGAACAAATTTACCTAATTCCACATACAAAGGTAAGTAAGGTAATCTATTTTCTTGTCTTTGTGCCATTTTCAAGGCTAAGAAACGCAGCATCGTCGTTTTTCCTGCGCCTGGATCACCCAAAACTGTCATTTGAGGAAACTTTACTAAGGCTTCTACTGGAGACATACCATCAATAGATTTCTCTATCAGATATAATTGTGATCTCTTTAGTAATTTATTCGGATCTCCTTCAGCTAGAGAATCAATCTCGCTAAGATTTGTATAACTTAGTAATTCTTCTTCGCTAACGCTTAACTCTACAAAAACACTATCTAAACTAAGTGAACTGGGTGCATTTGGTAAATTACATATGCTGAGGTTACAAATTTCGGTAACAATTTTTTGTCGATATTGTTCAGCAAAATCTGCAACTATATTTTTTCTTTCCTCTTTTGTTTTTAACTCTGCTGCTGCTGCCTGAGTTGCTTTTTCTTCAGCTTTCTTCTTTTCTAAATCTGCTTTTTTTTCTTCTGTTTTTAGAGTTAATTGATTTTGTAGTTGAATTTCTTCTAATTTAGATTTTCGATTGTATCTAAATCCATAGATACTAACTGCACCAGCTAATAATGCTGTGATAATTGTACCTGTCCATTTAATTAAATCTCCTTCGTTACGTTGCCAAAAGTTAGGATTGTTCTGAGACGGTGAATTCTGTTGATTAGAATTATTAGGTTGAGTTGGTAATGGTGATGGTGAATTTGCAGGAGTAGTGTTTGTAGATTTAGGATTTGCTTGTTTAGTTGGTGTTTTTGTAGCTGGTGAAGTATTTTTAGCAGGTGAACTAACCGAATTAGGGGAGGGCGATGGAGATTGTTGAGCTACATTAGGAATTACAAATAAGAAGCCAAATAAAATAGCAACTGAAATAGCAACTGATAGGAAAATCTGCTTTTGAAGTTTCCGCTTCATTGATCTTTGGATGAATTATGATTCAACTAAGCTAACTCAAATTTAGTAAAGCTTCTATAGGGTGTAAAGGTCGCCATTGCTCTAATCGTTGTATTTGAGAGCGACAAGAAAAGCCTGTTGCTAGATAATAAGGTCTTTCCTGGATATCTTTGGGTAAATGCTTACTCCAACTAAGCTGATAAATACCTTTTGAGGTTTCTAAATGTTCTGCCTCGTAACCATAAATTCCCGCCATCCCACAGCAACCAGTATCGATAATATTGAGCTGCAAGCCTGCTGCTTGAAATACCTGTTGCCACTGGCATTGGGAGGCTAGTGCTAGGGTTTTTTCACTACAATGCCCTAATAAATTATAGGATTTAAGAACTTTGGATTGGAGGGAGCAATCTACTAAAGCAGGCAGTTTTGAATAGCGTTTTTCTAACAGAAATTCTTGGGGAAGTTGAATCTTGAGAGGGTTTAAGTTGTCAAAACTAGCATATTCATCACGATAGGTAAGTACAATACTCGGTTCAATCCCTATGATTGGAATCCCAAAATCTTGAATTTTTTGGAGATAACTAATATTGTCCTTGGCTACTATGGCGAATTCTTCGAGAAAGCCCAGAACATGGAATGGCTTGCCGCTAACCAGAGGAGGTAACAGGTAAACCTGCAATCCCAACTTAGTTAATAAATCATAAGTAGCTAAGACTAATTCCGCTTCATAGTAATTAGTAAACAAATCTGGCAGTAAAATAACACTATTACTAGGATCAGCTTGAGCTAATTGTTCTAAGTCCGACTGAGCAAGAGTTCGCTGTTTTAGGCTTGCTGTCAAGGCCAAAGAACTCATTCTTGGAGGATTAACTATTCCTAAAATATTGCGCAATAATCCCAGAGTCAGGGGATTTTGCATCACCAGATTAGTTAGCTGAGGAAACTTGCCTTGCCATTGAGTTAAAAGTTCGATGTGACCCATTATAAGATCGCGAGGCGCTCTTAAATAACGAGTATAATAACGCTGTAAAAATTTAGCTTTAAGGCTAGGAATATCAACATGAATGGGACATTGATTAGCACAAGCTTTACAGGAGAGACAGCCATGCAAACCATCATAAACTTCGCGGGAATAATCATATTGACCAGTAGCTTTAGCTAAACTATTCCAGAATTTAACTAACAAGTTCCCAGACTGCTCTAAATCTGGAGTGGGGTTGAGAGCAAGTTGACGTAACCATTCCCGCAGCAAGCTAGCGCGACCTTTGGGGGAATGAATGCGCTCTAAAGACCCCTTGTAAGAAGGACAAATCACTTGGTCTGGATTGACACTAAAACAAGCACCATTGCCATTGCAACTAAATGCCACCTCATAATCTGCTTGCTCAGAGGCTGAAACTTGGCGATCAAAATGTCCCCTCAGAGGTGCTTCTAGCCGTAAAACCTGATCTTCACTACCAAAAGGAGTCACAATTTTGCCTGGATTTAAGCGATTGTCTGGATCAAAAGCAGTCTTAATTTTTCTTAGATCTTCGTAAAGTTCTGCGCCAAAAAATAGGGTCGTATATTCACTACGAAAACCCCGACCATGTTCTGCCCACATTACCCCACCATATTTACGTACCAGAGTCACTACTTGATCTGATATTTCACGAATTAGCACTTCATCTTCAGGAACTTGCAGATTTAAAGCTGGGCGTACATGGAGACAACCGACATCTACATGACCAAACATGGCATAGTCCAGATTATAGCGGTTTAGCAAAGCTTTGAATTCTTTAACATAGTTAGCTAGATTAACTGGAGGCACAGCAGTATCTTCGATAAAAGCAATGGGTTTACGTTTTCCTGGGCGATTACCTAGTAAGCCAACGCCTCGTTTCCGCAATTCCCAAAGGTGATTTATTTCTGCTGTTGATTGAGCCTGGTAATACCCAATTGCTGTGGGATCAATATCTAATTCTTGTTTAAGCAGATCAATTTTTGCGCGCAGCTTTGAGGGATGTTCTGAGACAAATTCCACCAGGTTAATTGCCCTAGCATCAGCGATAAAATCTTGAACATACTGATAAATTTCATCCTGTCTCGCCAGGTCGAGAATATTTTCATCAATGGTTTCAATAGCAGCAGGCTCAAATTCTAATAAGCTTTGAGAAGCATTTAAGGCATCATCAAAACAAGAATAATGAATTACAAGTAATTCTTTGAACCGAGGGATCGGAGTTAGCTTGAGTTTAGCTTCTGTAACCACTGCCAGAGTGCCTTCAGAACCAGCAATAATTCGGTTGAGATCGAAGAATTTACCTTCTGAATCATAGACTTTTGCCAAGTTATAACCTGTAAGAAACCGAGGCATTTTGGGAAACTGTTGCTCGATTAACTCTTGTTTAGTAGTGACAATCTGATCCACCTGCCGATAGATTTGTCCGACACGATTAGAATCTGATTTTAGTTGAGCTAGTTGTTCCTTAATTACAGGTTGGGTACTAGCCACAGTACCATCAGTTAGCACCCAGGTAAGTTCTAAAATATGATCGCTAGTACGACCATAGATACGGGAACCTTTACCACAGGCATCGGTGTTAATCATGCCCCCTAAAGTAGCTCGACTACTAGGAGCTAGGTTGGGTGCAAAGAAAACTCCATAGGGTTTGAGGTGAGTGTTTAACTGATCCAACACCACACCAGGTTGCACCTTAACCCAACCAGCTTCAGGGTTTACCTCGATAATCTGATTCATATATTTAGAACAATCGAGGATAATTCCTGTAGAGAGGGATTGTCCATTAGTACCTGTTCCGCTACCGCGAGGAGAAAAGGTTAACTTTTGGTAAGCAGGTTGATTCGCCAATTTAAACACTGCCACTAGATCGACTTTAGTGCGCGGAAAAATGACTGCTTGGGGCAAGATTTGATAAATACTGTTATCGGTGGATGTGAGTAAACGACTAGCAAAATCTGCTCGGATTTCCCCAGAGAAATTGGTTTTCTTTAGTGAGTTGAGAAACTTATCAACATCAGTTTCTAGGATGGCTTGTAGAGGTAAACGAGGAATCATGGCTGGTTATTGAGAAATTGCAGGATTTATAACTTTTATTTAAAAACTCTAGTTTTGAATGTAGATGTGGTTTATCAACTCTAGATAATTTATCTTGTACAGATACTTTCATTGACCAATAATTTTGCCCACCCCACTTGTATTTGGAAATTTATTTTTTTGGTTAAGAGTCATTACATAGATATTAATCAAATAAGCAAAAATACTGAGTTAGCAAATAAGTATAAATTCTTAGCTCGCGATAATTTGACTTAACTGAAATAGTAAATATTCTACATTTTTGTTTATCTTTTTGCTTAAGTTCCTAAACATCCCTGGTAAAAAAATACTGTTGTAGCAAAATGAATCTCAGAAGTCAATGGACTACTTCACAAAAAGCAAGTGATTTCATCAATTGCTCTTAGAAATTTGTCTAAGTATTATTATTTACGTAGCAAGTAAGTAGTAAGCATAATTATGCAATAGAAACAGTAAAAAATAAGAAGGTTTGTTAAAGTTAATATTTGATTTAACATGAAGCAAACAAACTGAATAAAAATTTTTTATTGTCACTCTATTACCCAAAATACTTCTTCTTACTTAATCAGAGGAAAATTCAATGGTATATATAATTCGGACGATTGTTCTATTTATGATCGGGCTTTGGCTTAAAAATCAGTTCAAAGAAGAGCTTAGTTTTAAGTCGATTAAGATTGTCATGATGCAAGTATTTCTTCCTGCTGTCATTTTTTACTTGATACTGACTAACAAAGAAGGTATTAGTGAAAATGGTCTGTGGATGATCGTTGTGGCGACTTTAGCCTTAAACTTCCTCACTTTTGGATTTGCCAAGTTTGTCTTGCCAAAACTCCTACCAAGCCTCGGTAAAAAAATTATTAATACTAATGCCGTTATGTTAAGTGCCTATGCGCCTTGCATAACAGTTGTTCCGATCGCTGCTGCGATCTCAACCAATATTAATGCTACCTATGCAGCTTTGTTTGACATTGGCGATAAGTTTTTTATTTTCGTAATTCTCTTTGCCTATATTTCTTTACAGGTTCAAGAAAAATCAGCAGGCTTTTTGCATAATGCTTCCTATTTTCTGAAAAAGATTATTTTACAGCCAATTAACTTAGCATTAATCTTGAGTTTGGTTCTTTCGAGTCAAAATATCGTTTTCGAAGATTTACCTAACGTAGTTCAACAAGTAATAGTTGATATCAAATCCCCATTACTTATCTTAATTCCAATCTTTATTGCTGGAGTTGTCAGTTTTGAAAACCTATCCAAAACCTTACTTTCTGTTTTGATGTATAAATATGGCTTTGGATTTGTAGTTAGTGCGATATTTTTATTGTTATTCCCTGGAGTGATTACTGCTGGTTTAGGCTTACTTGTGGTTACTGCACCTCTTGCTTCTTCTAGTATGTGGGCTAAACAAAATCTTATGGAATTTAATAAGGAGAAAGTATCTCAAAAATTCGATCTTGATTTTGCTGATGACTTGTTTACCAATTCCTTTGGAATTTCTCTAATTTTAAACTTCTTGATTTTTTCCATTGGCGAACCTGTCGTCAACCCTAATCTTCTCCTAATACTAGGTGTCAGCTTGATGGTAACTGCTTCGATGTTGCACTATCGCTCTAGAAAAGCTGTGAGAAAAGCACAATTATTGGCTGCCGAAGTAGCAACTCAAGAAGAATTAGTCCTTAGAAAATAGAAGGTTTTCAGGAATCAGGAACGAGGAGGGTAACAGGTAATAGGTAATAAGTAATTATCTTTTCTTGTCTTCCCCACCTCCCCCATCTTCCCCATCTATTCTATTTCCCTTGTCTTCAACTTAAACTATCCTGAGTATTCCTCCGGGTGTAATCATTCCAGGTAGTAAGATGATCTAGAGGATGGCTCGATAATAAACGATCGCGATCGCTTTTGCTCAATCCGACTGCCATACTAAAATCTGCACCTGAGATATTGGCCAGATTGCTCAAATCGGCTCCTGTCAAATCAGCGGCTCTAAGATCGACATCTTGCAATTCGGCATTAACTAAACGAGCATTCCGTAAACAAGCACCAGTCAGAATTGCTTTTTGCAAATTAGCGCCACTTAAAGAAACATCTTCGAGAATTGCTCCTGTCAAATCCGCACCACTAAGGTAAGCACCAATTAATTTCGCTCCCGTTAAATCAACGCCTCGCAGATCGGCCGTGTTAAGATATTTTCCGCTAAGTACAGCACCAGGGCCAACGGCACCAGAAGTTTTGTAACGAAATCCTTCAGGAAAAATAGTTTCCTTATCGTATAATGCCAGTTCAAGTTTAGTGTTTTTAAGATTAGCAGCGGTAAAATTAGCTTGACGAAGATCGGAGCGAGTAATGTATGCGCCTTCTAAGTTAGCTCCTGTGAGATTAGCACCAGTTAAATCTACTCCTCGCAGATCTGCTTGCTGTAAATTAGCTCCTGTAAGATTAGCGTAACTGAGATCGGCATTGGTTAGAGTAGCCTGGGAAAGATTAGCTTGTTCTAAATTAATTTTACTAAGTGCGATCGCGTATAGGTCTGATTTACTTAAATCCGTTCCTATAAGATTACCTTGAGACTCAATCTTGGCTTGAATATCTGAAATAGTTAAAGTATGCGACATCTTTGCTAATAGCTATTTGCATAAAAATTTTAATCAGTAAAATTTAGAATACTACAGATTCGCGATCATACTTCAACTATGTCAAATAAATTAGATAGGTACAATATTTATAAAGGAGTCCTCAAAAGAGAACTGACTCCTGAAGTTGCTAAACAAAAGCTAAAAGTAATTAACTTTTCTGAAAAATAGGTAGAAATCTTAATAAATACTGATGAAATCATATCTATACTTAACAAGTGTCTATGGAGAAAATTAGATGATAAAAGTATTTCAAATTGGGCATTATTTTTGTTTTTTGAAGACTAATGACATGATAATTCCAATTTTCTAACTAGATTTGATAATTCCATAAGCTTTATTGTCATTTTTGTAAAACCTAACAAAAATAATGGACAGCGATCGCGTATACTTGCAAAAAAGGGCAATCGCCTCAAATTCCTGTCAGAAGTCCCTAATCCCAAATTTATCAAAAAATAAATAAAACCCACAACAAATTACTTGCAGGCAATTTATTAGCTTTGAGCTTCAGTAAATAGCTCAGACAAAAATTACATTAAAGTCCACAGATCTTCATATAAATTGTTGACAACAACATCCAGATCAGGAGCGATTTCAGCAACAACATTTTTTGTGAGTGATTACCAGAAAAATACTAAGTATTTTTACGTAATAAATAATACTGTTTTATCTCTAAAATCTTTTTTGATAAAATTTAGTTCAGAATTTACAATTACTGTTTTGATTAATTACGTTAATTAGCTAGAAAAATCTGTTTAATCTTTCAGTAATTATTCTGGGCTTTAAAATTTTTTTGTTAATTAAATATAAAGCTTTTAAGAATCAGTTGCTATAAGTTTCGAATTGCAGCTTCGGTAGAGCCTAATGTCATAAATAACTTCGAGTATAAATTATTGAACCTTAGATCTAGCACGATCGCTGATTTTGCCATCAGACTAGTACAAAAATATCTTGCGCTATAGTTTTAGTTCTTGTGTGACTGCTCAAAAAAATAGATTCAGGAAAATTTCATTTTAATGAGGGTAGTTCTCCAAAAAATATTAGTGCGACTTATTCTTGTAAAATCTATTTTGGATAACAACTTGATGAAAAAATCGTGACAGTAAACAGTGATAAATTAAAGCCAGACTGGGCGGGAGATGATTTACTATCTCGCTTGGTAAATCTTTTGATTAAGACTAAACCTATCTACCGCATCATGAAACGTCAAGCTAGACAGGTACTTATTAGAACAGCGGAAAAAAATGGAATTCCTTGGCGCAAAAACTACCAAGAATTAGCAAACTCTGAAGTCAAAGAATTATATAACGCGATCGCCGATCCTGATTTAGTATATCCAGATTACTATCAAGTCCCTTTTCATGCTTACGATCAAGGTAATCTCTGCTGGCAAGCGGCTTTTGAAGCAGAATCAGCTACCTATTCTATGGGATTACGGGTCTGGAAAAATGAACCTGGTTTGACTTGGCAAGTTGCCCAAGATAGATTGCGTAATAGTTTTTATCAAGTAATAGAACCATATATTATTAATCCGATTCAAGATATTCTTGATATTGGTTGTTCAGTAGGTATTTCGACTTTAGCAGTCCATCGCTATTTTGGTGCTAGACAAGACATTTCCATCAATACTATTGGTTTAGATTTATCTCCTTATATGTTAGCGGTAGCGCAAAAAAGAGATGAGCAACAAGAAATTAGCCAGTGGATTCATGGTAAAGCCGAAAATACTAATTTTGCTGATAATTCTTTTGATTTAGTCACGCTACAATTTGTTCTCCATGAATTGCCTCACAAGGCAACCCAAGAATTTTTTCAGGAAATTTTCCGTATCCTTCGCCCTGGTGGAGTTATTGCAATTGTCGATAATAACCCTGCTTCCCCTGTAATTCAGAATTTACCTCCAGTGCTATTTACTTTAATGAAAAGTACTGAACCTTGGAGCGATGATTATTGCACTTTTAATATAGAGCAATCATTAGTAGAGACAGGCTTTAACTATCAAACTACAGTTCCCAGTGATCCTCGTCATAGAGCTATTATTGGAATTAAAAATTGAATATTGTGGCTGATATAAATAATCAATTACTATAGAAATAATTAATTAGTTATGAAAAATATCCGTAATTTCTAGATTCTTATTAAAAAGAGCTAAATAGAATCATGACAGCAAACACAGCAGAAAAATTATTAACTTTTCAAGAGTATCTTTGCTATGAAGATGAGACAGACAATCGCTATGAATTAGTTGATGGGAGATTAGAAGCAATGAATCCTCCTACTTTTAGGCACATGTTAATTGCTAAATTAATCGAACAAGCTTTTGATCGGGAAATTAGTCGTTTAAAATTGCCTTGGCTATGTCTAAAAGAGTCAGGAATTCGTACAGGTTGGCGTAAGTCTAGATTGACAGATATTGCTGTAATTAAAGCTAAAGATATACAAGAATTTATTGACCAATCAGCAGTATGTCAAGTTTCTCCTTTACTAGCGGTGGAGATCGTAAGTCCAGAATCAATCAAACGTGATTATAGATATAAGCGATCGGAATATGCTGCTTTAGAAATACCTGAATATTGGATTGTCGATCCTCAAGAAAATAAAGTTACCGTGTTACTTTTGGATGAAGGTTTATATGAAGAAACTGTATTTACTAGAGAAGAAAAGATCGTTTCTGTTACTTTCTCTGAATTAAAATTAACTGTTAAAGACGTTTTAGCAGCAGGAGATCTTGAGACTTCATAATTAAAATAAAAATAGCTCTTAACTATACCAGAAAATATTTATCTAAGAGTTCTATTTTAATCAATTACTGATTTACCAAGGAAAGATGTGATCTCTTTTACTAACCATTTCTTTTCTATTTGAGATACGTATCTACCAAATTGATGAGTCTTTATTCCCTCAACAATGAAACATTTACCAACTACGGAAAAATCAATAGAATTATCTGCACTTATAGACAACGTATTATAGGTGAATTTGACTGCTGCAATATCTTCGGTTTTGCCACAAATCTGACGTTTATAGCCAAATAAACCATATTTGATACATTTTACTTATTTCCCTTTGGCTATTGTAGGGGTTTTGGAATTAGTCAGAACATATGATCCAGATTTTTTTATTATAAAATAGTTCCAGATTAACAATGATAATTTAACTTCATATGATCATTTATTTATTGGGTTACTATTTATTAGTCTTACTATATTTACGTTGTTCTCTAAAATTTGCCCCAAATATCATCTAATATTTCGCTGGATAGCTGCTCATGGTTACAAAAAAATTTTGTTAAACAAGAACTAAGAAAGGTGGAAATTAATGAGGCACAGATCAAAATTGTCTTAGATAGCTATCGTGAAATTCGCACCTGGAAAAATTATATTAAATTTGTATAATCATCAAAATTTTTTTTACTTTATTACGATAAAGAAGAGTATCAAATCATTCCCAAGCGAGCTTTTAATACTGAATCAGATATAGACTTATTTCGTAATCTTTTACAGGATAAAATTACTAAATAGTTAATTATTGGTTCAAATATTGTTAGAGAAGGATTAGCTAGTTTACTCGAAACTCATAGCGGTCTAGAAATTGTCGGGGAAGCAGAAAATGGCAAAATTTCTGGCTCTCCTAGAGTGGTTATGACAAAACAATAAGAATAAATATATCAAAGCCTTGCTTTGTAAGGCTTACAAGATTAGAAAAATTTAATTCTAATAAAAATCAATTTTTGTTTTGTTACACTACTTGACCTCATGAGGGAATGAGGCATTATTAGCTAATAAATTATCACAGCTATTCTAGGAGAGCCAAATTTCTATAGAGCGATCGCGTATAAGTCTGAATTTACTGAAATTGTTATTTTTGCTAATAAGTATTTGAATAGAAAACTCTCATTATTACACTTAGAGCATCAATTTAGATAGATCAGAATCTGACAACAATTTTTTATCTAATTCTAGTTATTTAATTATTTATGAGTCATTCTCCTCAAACTTCTAGTTTGTTCTAAAATTTGTTCCACATCTTCTTCCGATAAACGTGCTACATAATTGACCTTAATTTCTTCTAATAAATCAATCAGTAAATTTTCAATACTTTTCAAGCTTTGTTTTTCTTGGATTTCAGAAAGAAAAGATTGGCGGATACTGTCACTAAGACTTTCTACTAACTTCTCAAATTTCTTATCCTCTTCCAAAGCAGCCTGTAATGTAGCAGCAAAAGCTTGATAGGTTTGGGTAACTAATTGATGAGTAATATTAGAAACTGCATTTTTTCCTCCAGGAATCAAGCTAATTCCTTGATAGGCTGAAGATTGATGAATCGCTTTTTCAAGACTATATTGTAACAAAGCTTCTGCTTCTGGTTGAATCTGTGGTAGTACCCGATCTGCTAAGGTATTAGCAAAGATTTTCACTAACTCCGCAGTTTCATTTATATCGTTGAGATCGATGTAAGAATGCTCTTCGCTCGCTGTCAGAAAATTAGTAATTTCTCCTTGACGAACCGAAGTTTGCATTTGTCCGATAACTCGAATTACCACAACTTCCGTAATATCTTCCGCAATTCCCGCCACAATACCTTGGCTGACTTGTTTTTTAATACTTGTTAGATTGATGATTTTTGCCGTATTTAAACGAATCACCGTGGGAATAACTCTTAACCAGCGCCAAAAAGGTAAAAATAGAAAAATATCGTACCAACGCCATAACATCGCATCTCGCCAACTCACTCCAGTATAGGTACGACTGATGTACCAAGTACGACAGATGAATTCTAAGGCAAATATTAACCCAAAGGGAAAATCGATTAAGCCAAAATTATTGATATAACTATTATTTTCTCCCCAATAACGAAAGTAGTTAGTATTCATGAGTGGAACAATTTCACCCTTCATAAAAGCTAGTTCTTCGTTAGTGCGATCGCGTAAATTATCGACACTCCAAAATTCCCTAAAAGCTTGCTTAGAGGAATTCTCTTCATTGGGAAGATGGGCTCGCATCTCATTTTTAATTCTTTCTAACGTCCCCGACTTTCCGGCTCTAGCAAAAGGGTCATTATCAATTATTCTCTCGCTGCGATCGCGCAAATCAGCCAAAATAACCTCGATCTCAGGAGAGTCAATACTATGATTAACGAGTTGCTGTTCCAACTCTGTTATCTTGGCGATATAAGCTTCCGTAGCACGATGGGGAACAATGCCTTTAATATCATCATATTTTGTAATGATCTTAGAAATAGGGGCAGGAATCAGATCTAGTGAAATTCCTTCTGTTTCGAAATATGCCGATCTAACATAACCAATTCTAACTTGACCATTAAACCAAAAATCACGAAAAGGAATATAAGTTAAGTCAAAAATAACCAAAATTAAGTTCAGGGTAGCCAACAATGCCATGACTCTTTCAAACCAAAGATTGCGGCTTTTTTTGACTTTTTTTACAGCAGAATTTTTAACAATAGTCATTATTTTCGATAATTACCTATCATCGAGAATAATTTTATCGGTTAATAATGGTTAAAATCTTAATGTTTCCTTTATCTCCTGATTTATCATTAATTATTTTTTCATAAGAAATCTTAGTTAAAAACTTTGCTTCCAACTAAAAATATTGCCTTCTATCTCTCCAAAAGATAGTTTACTATAATAAAAACTATTTTACTTCCGTAACTCGAAATCCCATTTGACATTGATAAACCTTAGCTTGACCATCTTGGTTCTTGTGATTATTCAGTAAATGACCGCAACCTAAATTTCCTTGATGCCAGCGGGGTGAGCCTCCACGATCCGCCATTAAACACCCTGGACAAACTTGGTTTACTGATAATACTTGCTTGTTTGTAAGAATAACCAGCATATCTTTGCCCTTTTGTAGCTCTGTATTCATATTACTTCATATCTTCTGCTACTAGGTAATATCTGGCACATAGCTTAACAGTTTGTTAAGAAAAACCCATTTTCAAACTTTAAGTTGATTTTTCTGATCCCCAATTTTTAATACCTCTTCATTCAAGCTCCCAACTCCTCTGAAGAAAAAAATGATAGTAAAGTTAGTGAAGAGTAATTATTGGGAACTCTATACAATAGAACTTTTAATTTTTGAGTTGACAATAAATATTAGCTATTTCATTATTTATAATAATTGCTCATGGCGTTTGCTATTAATCACGGACTGTTTAGACTAAATATCACCGATTACCATGCAATCTTAGGTGTTCCCCTTGATGAAGAACCGAAGAATATTCGCTTGAAATATTTACGCATAGCTCAAAAACTTCATCCCGATACTTGCAAAGGGGAGCAAGTCAGAAAAGATTTGGCTAATAGCATTTTGTCGAAACTAGTCAATCCTGCCTATGAACAATTATCCCGCAAAAATTGTTTTGCCGAGCATCAGCTAGTCTTAACTCAAATTGGTAAACGTTTAGCCGAAAAAAGCGATCGCATGAACGTGGCAAGTAAACAGGCAAAAGACTTACTCCAGTGTGAACATAAATTAGAGCTAGCATACAACGAACAGCTAAAGAAACTGATTACTAACCAATATAAAGATCTCGAAAAAGTTGCAGATAAAATAGCGATCATCAGTGAACTAAATTTAGTTTACTTAATGATCAAACACAGTCGAGGAATTAATCAAGAACAGAAGATCCAACCTCAAGCTAATCAACAAAGACGGCAACCATCTCCAACCAAAAAACCCCCACAATCACCACCTAAAGCCTCATCAGTTAAACCCCCACAATCACCCAAACCACCACAACCTGACCAATCAACAAGCGACAAGAATCCTTCTGAAGAAATGACACCTCAAGTGAGAGTGTTATCTTTTATTCGTCGTGCCAAAGAATATATAGACAAGAATAGTTATTCTCAGGCTATTGCGGAATTACGAGATGGAATCAAAATAGATCCCAACAATAGTACCTGTCATGGACTGATGGGAAAAATCTATCTCCTTCAGAATCAAATTACAATGGCTAAAGTTCATATTGGCAAAGCCCATAAAGCCAATCCTCAAGATCCCATAGTTATCGAAGTAAGAAAAGAGTTAAATAAAATAACTAAAAATCAATCTACAAAGCCGAGAAACGGCAAAGCTCAAGGTTCAAGTAAATCCAAGGCACCCAAATCCGAAAATAAAGGACTCTTTAGTGGATTGTTTGGCGCGAAAAAAAAGTAAATTAGTTATCGGGTCGGATAAATATATAATTGTCTACGGTTTATAGAGAACAAAGTAACGTAGTTTTTATAGTTAAATATGATTTATCAACCTCCAGCAGGAGCGAGGGATTTACTTCCCCTAGAGGTAGCCCAAAAAGCTTGGATTAATGATCGCTTACAACAAGTCTTTCAACAATGGGGCTATCAAAGAATAGTTACTTCTACTCTAGAATTGCTTGATACTTTAACCGCTGGTGGTGCCATTGATCCTGCTACCGTAATTCAGTTAAGAGATAATTCTCAAGGGATTTTAGGCTTGAGACCCGAAGTGACAGCTTCTATCGCCCGTGCAGCAGTGACTCGTATGGCAGGAAATACTTATCCGCAAAGACTTTGCTATCGAGCCAATGTCTTTCGCAATCCTCCTCAAGCTCATCATGGAGGGCAAATGGAATATTATCAAGCAGGGGTAGAGCTGTTATTTGCTGGGGGAGTTCTTGCCGATGCCGAAATCATTCTCCTCTTAGTAGATTGCTTACAAGATTTGGGAGTCCCTAATTGGCAAATTCTCATGGGACAAGCCGAATTAACGCGATCGCTTTTAGCTGTATTTCCGCCAGCAATGCTACCTCAGATACGCCATTGTATTGCTCATTTAGACCGTATTGCCCTGGAAAATCTAGATCTAGAGCCCCAATTGCGACAAAGAGCCTTATTTCTATTCGATCTTCGAGGAAAACCCGAAACAGTTTTGGCGAAAGTCGCGACTCTTGATTTAGATTCAGCAACTTTAAATACGGTTAATAACCTTAAGTCTTTAGTCGATTTAATTAATCGTAGTTCCCGTAATCCAATCCCTCTAACCCTTGATCTTAGCTTGCTTCAAACTTTTGACTATTATACGGGAATGGTTTTTGAAGCTGTAAGTTTTGAGGAAAATCAATCCTATCTTTTAGGTCAAGGGGGACGCTACGATCAATTGTTGGGATTATATAATCCTCAAGGAGAAACTGCTCCTGGTATTGGTTTTTCGCTCAATATTGAAGATATTCATGCTTCTTTAATTACTACTGAAAAGTTGCCACAACAAGTAAAGGCTAGCGATTGGTTAGTTATTCCAGAAAGTTCTGATGCAGAAATAGCTGCTTTTAATTATGCAGATAAGTTGCGTAATTCTCAACCAGGAATCGGAGTAGAAATCGATCTGGGTGGACGTAGTCCCGAAGAAATTCGTAATTATGCTCAGATTTGTCGAATTGCCAACTTAGCCTGGATCAAAGCTGATGGCACTTCGATTATTGAGTCTATAGTTAACAAGTAAAAGGTTGTCGGGGAGACGGGGAGATTTTTAATAAGAGAAGAAAGATTGTCATTGAAAGTGCGATCGCTTTGAACAAGGATTTGAATTACTCTATGATTTAAGTTGATGATTGTTTCATGGAAGTAATGCTGAGCGATCAAATTCTGCGCCAAAGATATAGAATCATTGAACAGATTGGTGGTGGTGGTTTTGGAGATACTTATCTCGCGATCGATCTTGATTTTCCTGGTGAACGAAAGTGTGTAGTTAAACATCTCTCACCGAAAAATTTTGCTCCTGAAGCAGTTGCGATCGCAAAAAGACTCTTTAAAACTGAGGCAGAATGTTTATCTCGCCTAGGAGAACACGATCGCATACCCCGTCTTTATTCTTACTTTGAAGAAGAGGGACAATTTTATCTGGTAGAAGAATTTATCCAAGGGTCAAATTTAGCTTCAGAATTTCAGTCAGGCAAAAAATGGAGTGAAGCAGCAACAGTTGATTTTCTGCAAGAATTACTGGAAATTCTCACTTTTGTTCATCAAGCAAATACCATTCATCGCGATATTAAACCAGCAAACATTATGCGTCGAGAGCGTGATGGAAGATTATTCTTAATTGATTTTGGTGCCGTTAAAGAAATTTTAACAGTCGATGAAAAAGGTCAGACAAATTCTACAAATTTAACTGTTGGGATTGGCTCTATTGATTATATGGCTCCCGAACAAGCAAAGGGCAAACCTGGAAAGTATAGCGATATCTATGCTGTAGGGATGTTGGGCATTCAGGCTCTTACCGGTTTAACCTCAAGAGATTTACCCCAAGATTCAGACAAGTTTAGACAAATTTTAGATGAGCTACAAATTAACATTAGCTCTCAACTAGAATCTGTTTTAGTTAAAATGATTAGCCTTCAACCTCAGAATCGTTTTGCTGATGCCGCTAAAGCACTTGAAGCACTTATTCCTGCTGATATTATTGAACCTCCGATAAAGACATCTCATCCTCCCAAAAAATTCTTAATAGCTTTATTAGGAGCGATCGCTATAAGTGGGGCAGGAATTTACGCTTTACAAGTTTCTAAACAGCCTAATTATGCTCAATTAGAGACCTATTTACAAAATAAACAATGGCAACAAGCTGATGCCAAAAGCGATCGCATTCTATTAAAAATTGCTGGAGAAGATAGTGCTTTGGATGCCGAGTCCATTGCGAATTTTCCTTGTAATTCGCTGAGTAAAATCGATCGACTTTGGACTAATAATTCTAAGGGACGTTTTGGTTTTACTCCTCAAAAGCAAGCTTATTTGGAAACGGGAAATCAAATCGGTCGCTTTACAGAATCAACTTATCAAGCATTTGGCGATCGCGTTGGCTGGAGAACTTTTAACTCTTGGAGTTTGTATGGCGACCTTAAGTTTACCGATATTGCACCTGTGGGACATCTTCCTAGCCCTGGGATGGTAGCTGCTGATAACGATTTGCGTTGGCGAGAAAGGGAAATGCTCTTATCGAGATTTGATGAGTGCGGATTGTGACGGGGATATTGGAAGTAGAGGAAGTGGTATTAGCAATAGCTTCTAGAAAGGGATATTCTCCATCCACTTACTGTGCCAAAATTATTAATGATTTAATCAGAAGTTTAAATAGCTTAGGAATAAGTTTACCTGTAAATAGAATCTATCATTAATCATTTCAACCCCATATTGAAATAATATTTAATCTATATTTAGTCATATTTAAATTAGTTGAAATTTATTTTGAAATTTTATAAGATTAAAATTAGAAGATCTTATTATAGCGTTTCTCGAATTGATAAGGTACAAATCTAAACTTAGTTACGCTTGCTCAACTCTCCAATCTCTTATTTCTCCTTGCTTAAATAAATTCCCATCAAAGTGTATCTCAGACAAGCGAGAATTGCTATATATCGATTCATCTTGAATGAAATACTGACTTTAAAAAGCAAGTTTGTCTCATGAATATTAAACTTTTTACAGGAATAACTCTAGCTATGATCGCCGTTAGTCTGGTCTCCCTTTCATTATTAAGTCGAAGGAATATTGCAGAGATAACTGTTAAAGGATCACAAAAAAGAGAGCATGCGACGGATCAGGTTAGCTTTTATTGCGGTGCAATTTCAGATCGAGAGACTGGGGAAAAGATTCCCGCTACCGTGGCTTGGGTTCCCCAAAGACAGTCTAATGTTCCGATTATTGCTTGGAATAGCCAGCATGTTTTAGCTTGGAATCCGCAAAGAAGATGCGAAGCCGTATCGCCGAAGTTTCAGAGATTTTATACCGATGGTCGTTTAAATTATCTCAGTAATGGCGAAACCGGAGGTTATCCCATAATTTGTGCCTTGCTAGATCAACAAGAACAATGCAGCAGCGAAAATCAATTATTTCAAGTTAGACCAGGTAGTAATCCTGAAGATGTTGTCTTGGGACTGAAGGGAATTTTAATTGGAGACTCTTCAGAACCAATTTACCAAAGTTCTGGTAAGCGGATTTTTGTCTCCGTATCTATGTTTTTGGAAAATGCACCTGCGATTGAAGACTAAAAGACGAGGTAAAAGATGAACAGTGAATAGCTGCGATAAATCGGAACATTATCACTGATTAACACAGTCAACGCAGAGAAAAATGAAACGCTATTTACCTCTAATCGCTATTTTAATGCTCTCACCGGTAGTCTTGATTATTCCTGCAATCATATCGAACACAAAGACCGAAGCAGAATTAGAAATAGCAACGGAATTAAGTGCAACGGAAATAGCACCAGAATTAAAAGAATATGCCCAATCGATCTCCGTCAAAATTGATAGTAATAATAACGGTGGTTCGGGGGTGATTATTGGCAAACAGGATAATCTGTATTTGGTAATCACCAACCAACACGCCGTTCGAGGCGGAGATAATTTTACCATTAAGACTGCTGACGGAACCACTCATCCAGCAGAGATGGTCAGTAACCCTATTACCTCCGATGAGGATATCGCTTTACTTACCTTTAACAGCGATAATAATTACCAAGTTACTAATCTCAACAGTGCCGCCACAGGAAGAACAGAACAGGCGATCTTAGCTGTGGGTTACGCCGCAGAAACTGGAGAATTCAAGATCGAGGAAGGAAAGATCGCACGCATCCCTAACCAACCCTTAAAGGAAGGATATCAGATTGGTTACGACAGCAATATTGTTTCGGGGATGAGTGGTGGTGCGATTTTAAATGTCTTTGGGGATTTAATTGGCATTAATGGGAGAAGTGCTTTTCCCATCTTAAATACAGGATATGAATATCAAGATGGGACAATTCCCTCAGCAGAGGAAATCGAAGAACTACGACAGCTCAGTTGGGGACTATCTCTTCATCGCTTATTAACTCAAGTCAACCCAGAAATAATTACGGAATATAATTTACCTCTACCCGAAACCGTTGCTGATATTGGCAAGACCCAGCTCACAGGATGGTTAGCAGAATTAGAAACCAAAGCCCAGCAAATTACCGTCAGGATCGATAGTAGCAGTCAAGCCAATGGTTCAGGAATCATTGTCGCCAAGGAAGGTAATACCTATGGAGTGTTAACCGCCGATCATGTCATTTGCGAAAAAGATCGAGAGACCAGAAAATGTATCGATTACGACTACGAAATAGTTGCCCCCGATGGCAATAAATATCCTGTTAAGAGCAAAACTATTAGGAGACAAGAAGGGGTAGATTTAGCGGTAGTGCGGTTTACTAGCACCGAAGAATATCAAGTAGCGGAATTAGCGAACTATCCTGTAATCAAAGATGATGCGGTATTTGTTGCCGGATATCCCAAACTAAGTCACCATCAACCAGCCCAATGGCGATTGGGTATGGGATACGGTTTAGATCGAGAACAAGGGTTGTTAAATATTACCGATAATTCCTTATCTAGAGATAGTTCTGATACAACCAGCAGCCAAAATAGTTTGTCTGGTGGCTATGAAATGGTTTATACCAGTATTACCTATCGGGGAATGAGTGGTGGTGCAGTCTTAGATCGAGATGGCAGAGTAATCGGCATTCACGGATTAGCTGAAGGAGAGACGGCCTTCGATAGTCAAAGTAGTTCGGCAGCCCAAATCCAATCAGGATATAGTTTGGGGATTCCCATCAATAGCTTTATTGGTTTAGCGGATAGATTTAAGATTGCTGCGGCATTAACCATAGAAGATGGAAAACCGAGGAAATTAAATCCAGAAGAAAAAGAAGCTTTTGAAGCAGCAATTTTAGAAACCGAAATATCCCAAGGCAATGCCACCGCAGATCGATGGTTAGAAAGGGGCAACCAACTGTGGCGGTTAAAGCGTTACGATGAAGCAGCACAAGCTTTTGATAAAGCTATTAACCTTAATCCCGAATTTATTCATTTAGCATACTACGGCAAGGGTTTAGCTTTATGGGATGACAAAGAATATGAAGCAGCCTTGGCAAGTTTGGAATTAGCAACAGAAACTGAACCCAATTTTGCAACTGCCTTTTTAAGACAAAGTTCGGTTTTACAGAAATTAAAACGAAATGAGGAAGCATTAGTTACTATTGAAAAAGCGATCAAGCTACAAAAAGATAATGCTAATTTATACAGCCAAAAAGGTAATATTTTATTCGACTTAAAACGATATTCAGAAGCTGAAACTGCATATGATCGGGCACTTGCAATTAGTCCTCGCGCAAGTTTTTACCGTAATCGAGGTATTATTTACTTCCACCAAAAAAAAACCAAATTAGCTTTAGCTGATGTCAACAAAGCGATCTCCCTTAATCCCAAATATTCTTATTTTTATCTCAGTCGAGGTTTTCTTTACCAAGATCAAAATAAAGAAGAATTAGCTCTGGCTGATTGCAATAAAGCCATTGAACTCAATCCTGAATCTGCTAGTGTTTACAATAGTCGGGGGAATTTTTACAAAGATCAAAAGAAAAGAGAATTAGCACTAGCTGACTACAATAAAGCCATTGAACTCGATCCTGATTATGCTGGAGTATACAATAACCGAGCCCTTCTTTACTATGAGCAAAAGAAAAAAGAATTGGCACTAGCTGACTACAATAAAGCTATTGAACTCGATCCTGATGATGCTATTGTTTACAACAATCGGGGTCTTCTTTACAAAGCTCAAAAGAAAGAAGATTTAGCATTAGCTGACTACAATAAAGCCATTGAACTCGATCCTGAATATGCTTCTGCTTACAACAATCGGGGTTTTCTTTACAGCGATCAAAAGCAAAAAGATTTAGCATTGGCTGATTTCAATAAAGCGATCGCAGTTGCTCCTGATTCTGCTAGAGCTTACAACAGTCGAGGTATTTTTTACAAAGATCAAAAGAAAGAAGATTTAGCACTGGCTGATTACAATAAGGCGATCGAACTCAATCCCGATTATTCTTATGCATATAACAATCGGGGTAATCTTTACAAAGATCAAAAGCAAGAAGAATTAGCATTAGCTGATTACAATAAGGCGATTATAATCGATTCTTATTATGCTGATGCTTACAACAGCCGGGGTCTTCTTCACGCCGAACAAGGCAAACTAGAATTGGCATTGGCTGACTACAATAAAGCCATTGAAATCGATCCCGAATCGTCTGAAGCATATAGCAATCGTGGTGCTTTTTACTTTAGCCAAGGAGAAACGGAATTTCATCAAGTTTTTGCATTTCAGCTCAATAATAATAATAATCCTTCAGCTTCTAACAATCAGGGTTTTATTAACGCTGAACAGGCAAATGAAGAATTAGCTCTTGCTGACTACAATAAAGCAATTCAACTCGATCCCGAAAATGCAGAGGCTTATCTCAATCGTGGAACTCTTTACTGGAATCAAGGAAAAGCGGACTTAGCCCTCGCTGATTACAATAGAGCCATTGAACTCGATCCTGAATTAGCTCTAGCTTATCTCAATCGAGGTAGTTTTTACTTTAACCAAGGAAAAGCGGACTTAGCACTAGCTGACTGGAATCAAGCTATTGAACTCGATCCCAAATTATATATGGGTTATCTAAGTCGGGGTCTTCTTTACTTTAACCAAGGAAAAGGACACTTAGCCCTCGCTGATTATAATAAAGTCATTGAACTCGATCCTGAATTAGCTCTGGCTTATCTCAATCGGGGTCTTCTTTACTTCAACCAAGGAAATGAAGAGTTAGCTCTGGCTGACTACAACCAAGCAATTTCTGTTAATCCTGAATTAGCTCTGGCTTATCTCAATCGGGGTACTCTTTACTTGAACCAAGGGAAAGAGGACCTAGCCCTGGCTGACTTTAATCAAGCACTTTCTATTAACCCAGAATCTGATCTAGCTTACGTTAATCGGGGTTTAGTTTATAGTCAACAAGAAAAACCAGAATTAGCCCTTGATGACTTTAATAAAGCACTCAAACTCAATCCTAACTTGTTTCAAGCTTACTTTTATCGGGGTCTCCTCTACAGTGAACAAGGAAAAACCGAGTTAGCCCTCTCTGACTACAATAAAGCGATCGAACTCAATCCTAACTATACTGGTACTTATCTTAATCGGGGTGTTATTTATGCCGAACAAGGAAAAGACGAATTAGCTCTGGCTGATTACAATCAAGCGCTTTCTCTTGACCCTCAATATGCTAAAGCTTATAACAATCGGGGTGTTGTTTATGCCGAACAAGGAAAAGACGAATTAGCTCTGACTGACTACAATCGAGCACTTTCTATTGACCCTAAATTGACTGAAGCTTACATTAGTCGGGGCGAGCTTTATACCGATCAAGGACAAACTGAATTAGCCCTTGCAGACTTTAATAAAGCACTTTCTATTAATCCTAAATTTCCTCTTGTTTACAGTGAGCGGGGGATTCTTTATCACAAGCAACAAAAGTTCGATCTAGCTTTATCCGATTACAACCAAGCTCTTTCCTTAGATAAAAACTTTAGTGGAGCAATTAACAATATCGGTTTAATTAAATATGAGATCGGTGCAATAGAAGAAGCAAAACATCAATTTGAGCAAGCTATTAATCTGAATAATAAATCGGTTGAATCCCAAATCGCTCTTGCCGTAACTTTATTTACTCTTGGAGAATCGGAACAAGCGTTATCAATGGCAGAAGCTGCTTTAAACATAGATAAGCAATATGCCGAAGTCGAATATCTGAAAGAAAATCTTTGGGGCGATAAGTTAATTGCCGATACAGAAAAACTACTAGCTCATCCTAAAATACAGGCATTGCTAGCTCAACCGTAATTTACAAATTTAATTTCTTTGGCATCAAATAAAACACAATTTATCAATCAACTTCAGACAGTCATTGTTGTCTAGTTTTACTTTATCTCGATATCTTAGAAAAGCTATTAGCTGTTATCTATAAGATATTGAGGGAACATTGAAATCAATTCAGTTGAATCTTAAAGCTAATAGCTAAAAGCCAAGAGCTAAGAGCTGAAGAAATTAAATCTCAACGAAGCTAATCAACACAGGCGTATTTTAAGAAATTCTCATAAGAATTAATTTAAGATAGAATTGCATAGTTGCGATCGCTGAATTGAATTATGTTGGGTTTTACTTCGCGCTACCAAATTTTCTTGACTATGTAAGGCAATCTCTACGAGATCAGCGATTTCTGAATAATTGAAGCTGGGTTTTGTGATGAAGATAGAGTGGATGACGGGGACAACCCTTTTTAGTCATACCAAAACAATAGAGCGGTGCAACCCCGCGAGGGAAAACGCACCAAGAGGGATGAGTATCGTTTTTTAGTAATTGGAGAATGTGTAAATCTTGTTGTTGCCAAGTCCCATGATTCCCCCAGGCTAAGATAACTTGCTCACTGTGTTGAGCCGTTGTTAGGACATATTGATCGTTGTCTGAGCCAACAGGTTTTGCTGCTTGCTTCAGTAATGATGGGTGAGCTGTGCGATAAGCAAAGAGATTAACAACTTCTAATCTGCCATAGCCCCAAGCTTGAGCAAAATTAATACAGCGAGTGATTGTCGGATCGTTAAATTCGGCGTCAGCACGACTGGGATTCAACATGATAAAGGCGACGGTTGGGCTTTGACAATCCCATTCTCGCCAGAGCAGATAGCGATAATTTCCTATAATAACTGCTCCACTTTCCATCAAAGTTTTCAGCTTTCATTATTTTTTCAGTTTTTCAATTATCTAACTGGGAAGAGAATGATTCAAGAGAAACTTTTCAATATAAAAACCAATATCAATATAGCCATCTTCGTAACTCCACCAAGTGCGATCGAGAATTTCTCCTTGACTATTGCGGGCAATAAATTCCCAATCAGTAGGAGGGATAAATATCTGTTCAATCTGTAAATCTTGATATTGAAAAAAGGTTCTGTTTAAAGATTGTTCAATTACATTAACAGGATAAAGATAGACTCTTTCTTGCGCCCCAGCCCGACAATATTTATCTTGTACTAACCATTGAACTAATTCTTGGTCTGCTTGATTGTAAGTAACCGCATTACAGTCTAAAACGACGCCAGTCATTAATTTGAGAGCATCATAAGCTGACTCAGCTGCTGTAACAGTTTCAAACAAGATAGTTGTACTAGCCATAGTCTAATAAAAAATTATTATTGAATATTCACAATAAATTATGAACATTCTCAACTACTCCTCAGATTCTCAATAACAATTGAAACGTTAGTTATCAAAAGCTACAACCCTTATTTTACAGTAGTTGAAATTGTCAGTACTGAAGAATTCAATTCAAATCATTCAGTACGCGATCACGGCAGTGCCAGCTTCGCTGATCGCATTTAATCAAAACCTAAAAGAGTAAGATCATCAATTTTATTAAGCGATCCCTAGTTCGACTTCAACAACATAAAATTGAAACTATGGAGGAAACTAAAATATGAAACTAGATCGCATTGTAGTTACTTTAGATGCAGACTTTCATTCAATATTAGCTTTAAATAAATTCATAAAGTAGTAAATTTGTAAGAAGCGATCGCAATATTGCTCAAAGGAGATCGGCTAAGTTAGCGATCGCAGATCATTAATCAAGTCTTAACGGTTCTGATGCCGAACATAGGCATCCAAAACTGCATTGATGCGTTTTTGATAATCACTACCCTGGCTGACTGACAGAAGTAGTTGAAAGCTAGATATAGCAAGATTAATAGAAAAAGGGAGAGTCTTAATGGGAAGCTGAAAATAGATATTTTTAAGCTCATAGTCCATGTCAACATCTACCCCCCTTTATAATCAACTGCTAAGTCTACTGCGTCAACATAGTCAATATCGAGATTTACGTCACTTGAAAGCATAAGAAAAGGATGATCAATGCATTGATCTGCAGCGGCACAATTAACCTCAGTGAATGGGAATGTTATGTTCCCAGTCGTGCTCAAAAAGCCCAGAGTACAGAACGGACGTATCGAGCTGCCGAGGAAACCTCGGCAGTCTCGTCCTCAAGAAGATGGCAAAGGTTCCTCGACAATCATCGAATTCGAGTTAGACCCTGATATTTGCCTTTAGTGATGGCAGCAATTAGTAATTGGCAAGGACAGCGTCTCTATTTAGCATTAGATACCACAATGTTGTGGAATCGCTTTTGCATCATTCATCTCTCAGTTGTTTGCTGTGGTCGAGCTGTTCCCTTTCTCTGGAAGGTTTTAGAGCACAAGAGTTCAGCTGTAGCTTTTAGTGAATACAAATTAATCCTGAGGCTGGCACATCGACTGTTGTCTAAATATCCCGATATCATGCTCTTAGCAGGTCTGCCAAAGGCAGCGCTACGCGGCGTGGTTTTGCTAACCATGAATTGATGAATTGGCTACAAGATAGCAGTTGGCATTATTGTTGGCGCTTACCTTCTGATGTAACCCTTCATGGGCCAAGAAGGCATCCTATTGAACTAATGTACCTTTGGCCAGCCAAGGGAGAAGCCATTTTCTATCACAATGTTGGTTTGTCCTAAAGGATACCGCTTCGCATATGGTTGGATGGAAAATGCCGTTGTAATATTGTCTTGCAAAATATTTCTAAAATCTTAAACAACAGACATGGCAAAGATTTTCTTCAGTCAATTATTCATCCCTAATTGTAGTTCTTGGAACTTCGTAAATAATCAATTTAAAGCTAGTTAAGCTCTCTGGAAACAAATTAGAAAGGTTATTTTCTCTAGCTATTATCTCTTACATCTTATATTTATTCTTGCTTAAAAATAGTTCAATTGTAACTTTAATGTATGTAAAGAATGTAAAGAAGCATGTTAATTTACTTTATGATCTTTAATATTCTAAGGGATCGTTTATTGTATTCTTAATTAATAAGGAGACAAAATCAATGTTGAATATGAGGTAAACCCCATGAACAAAGATGTCTTAATTAGTGGATTAGATGAGATAATTACTAAAGAAACAAATCTAGGAGTACAAATTTTTGTCAAACTTCTAAAGCAAGTATGGCAAATTGATTATACTGTTGCTGCCTATGATGTAGTGGGTCATTATTTAGCTTTTGATATCCCCTACTTCTATCGTTTTATGTCAATGGACGTTGGAGATGAAGCAGAAGAACAGCAAATTCTTATAGACTGGGTTAGTTCCAGACATGCTCTGAAGGGCGAAGACAAGCCTGCATTAATTGGTATGATAGAGCAAGTTAATCAATTGAGGTCTAATGCCAGAAAGGCTTAAGTAACTTAGTAATCTTCTAGTGGTTCAGCAGAGTGTATTTAATCATAACTGTACTGGATTTATCAAACAAAACATTAGTCAACCAAAAATTATGTTATGTAGAGTACTTTAGTCATTACTTATTAAATGTAATCTGGCTTATCTTTGCTCATAGGTTTTACCTAAGTAAAAAAGTGCTCTATATTTTGAATTAGTAATAGTTAATTTGGGGTGATATTACTTAAGATTTAGTTTACAGTAAAAACTAAAATTTTTAAGTTAAATAAACTTCAGTTTTTTGGCCACAATTTATAAAAACTTTATAGGCTTGAATTTATTAAAATTACAAGCCTATATTTGAGTATGCCAGATGATTTTTAACCGATCAAATACATGGTATTAACATCAAAAAAAGTGAACTTTGATGACCAGGCAAAGACATTTGAAATTAGAACCGGCTTATCCGAAGCAACTTGTCAAGCAATAGTCAAAACTGCCCTTGACCTAGCTGAAATTAAACCAGGTGATTCCGTAGTGGAAGTAGGTGCAGGAACAGGGCAAATTGGTCAATGGTTCGCTCCTGAATCAGTGAACTATCTGGGCTTCGATCTTTCTGAGCCAATGCTGGCAGAATTTCGTCGGCATCTAGATCCCCCCAGGGACGATTTTCAGATAGTTCAAGGGGATGCCAACCAACATTGGCCAGTGGCAGATGGCAGCGCCAACCTTATCTTTAGCTCTCGCACTTTACATTTGCTGAACTTAGAACAGGTTGTCCAGGAAAGTTGGCGCATTGCTCAACCAGAAAGAGCAGTAGTCCTGATGGGAAATGTGCAACGTCAGAAAAACAGCGTCAAAAATCAGATGCGAGACCAGATGCAAAATCTGCTGGCGCAAAATACTTTGCAGGGACGTAAAAAAAACCAGCTCATGCGGCAATTAATTGCTCTATTCACGCAGCGTGGTGCACAGGTAATTGAGCCGGTAGAAGTATCGCAGTGGCAAGTAGTAAATACTCCCAGACAGTCACTCGAATCCTGGCGAGGAAAAGCCCATTTAGCTGGTATCGAGCTAGCTGAGGGAATCAAGCAAGATGTCTTAGATCGCCTGCAAATCTGGGCAGAAGACAAATTTGGGGGACTAGATCAACCTATCGAATCCGAAGAAACTTATATTCTCCAGGGCGTTCGCCTCTATTAATCTATGAAAAATACGATTCTTACTCAAGACAACGAAATCCTTTCCGAACTGGGAAAATCCCTGATATCAGGTTCCCTTAGCGATGATCGACTTCTAGCCCAAACCGCTACCCAACCAGCAATCCAAATTTTACCCGATGCTAACCTGCTGAAAATTGGCGGACAAAGTTTTATTGATCGCGGACGAGCTGCGGTTTTTCCCTTGATCGATGAAATTGTGGAAAACCTGGGTCGCCACAAAATGATTATTGGAACTGGGGGCGGAACAAGAGCCCGTCATGGTTACAGTGTGGGATTAGATTTAGGTTTGCCCACTGGGGTTCTCAGTGTACTGGGTACTTTTGTCAGTATGCAGAATGCCAGGATGATCCATTTCTTGCTCGCTAAAAATGGCATTCCTTTCATTGAACCAGTGCAGTTTCCCCAATTGCCCCTATATCTAGAAGAGCGTGGAGCAGTAATTTTCTTTGGCATGCCGCCCTATACCTTCTGGCACGAAAACCCCTTAGTCGGCAGAATTCCTCCCCATCGCACCGACACTGGATCTTACCTTATTAGTGAAGTTTTTGGCACCAAGTCAATGATTTTTATCAAAGACGAAAAAGGTTTATATACTGCCGATCCCAAAAAAGATCCCAACGCTAAATTCATTAAAAAAATCTCTGTAGCTGAACTAAAAGCATTGGATTTACAAGATGTAGTAGTAGAACGTCCTGTATTAGATATGATGCAACGAGCAGAAAACCGCCGTTCAATCCGAGTAATCAATGGACTAGTCAAAGGCAACCTCACCCGCGTCCTTGATGGAGAAGATGTTGGAACATTGATTTATGCTGACTAACACTGTGTGGAAGTCAAAAGTCAAAAGTCAAAAGTCAAAAGTTTTTTAGAGAAAAAATTTCTAGCTTTTTGGAACTTTTGCGGGGATGTTTCCCTATTCCCTATTCCCTATTCCCTGCGCCGTTAGGCGCTTATAACTGAAAAAATGACTTATACAGAATCCAAGAGTGATAAACGCAACCATCTCGAATCCATGCTGATGCGGGAAAGTCTGCTAGATAGAGAAGTCCAGAAATCTACTGAGCCTAAACCTGATGAAGCTCCAGTAATTCGGATGCTGCCCAATGCCCATGTCGTGAAAATTGGTGGTAGATCGATTCTGGACGCAGGGCGATCGCTGATGTATCCTTTAGTAGAGGTAATCGGTAAATGTCTCGCTTCTAAAAAACTGATTCTCGGTACAGGTGGCGGAGCCAGAAGCCGTCATGTATTCTCCATTGGTATTGACTTAGGAATGCCTGCGGGTGTGCTGGCACAACTCGCTCAAGCTGATGCCCTAGGAAACGCTCATATTCTCGGCGCATTACTATCTCCCTATGGTGTAGTAGCGATTCCGCCAGAAATCTTTGGACATCTCTTACCCTTATTTATTAACAGTGTCCCAGGAGTAATTTTTACAGGTGTTCCTCCCTATTCTCTCTGGGAACATCCTCCAGAAGTCGGGCGGATTCCTTCCCATGGTAGTGATGCGGGCTGTTTTCTGCTAGCTGAATGTTTCGGTTGCAAAACTCTAACCCTGGTTAAGGATGTCGATGGACTTTATGATCGCGATCCCAAACTTGAATCCACAGCTAATTTTATCCCGACAATTTCTGCAACTGAATTAAAAAAACGCAAATTAGAAACATTACCTTTTGAACGTATTCTCATTGACTTGCTAGCTAATTCTCGATTAGTAGAGCAGTTCCAAATCATCAATGGAGCAGTTCCCGAAAGACTAGAAGCCGCTCTTAATGGCGAACATGTCGGTACAATTATTTATGCAGACAAGTAACTACTAGTACATTAATTTGATTTATAAGTTGGACAAGTAGCGGTCAGACCCGAGCAGGTTCCGACCGCTTCCTTAGCTTTAGGTCGGCGTGCTTTCTCTTGGTGCGCGTTCCTTGTTAGGGACTTGGGGACTTGGGGACTCATTATAAAGTATATGAAACAATGATCAGAAGACGGAAGTTTATCGGAATAAGCCTGTTAGTATTCTTGTCAGCTTGCACCGCTTCTGGCAACAATAATCAAAATTCATCAGTAACCCTCACGATTTCCGCTGCTGCTAGTCTGCAAGACGCACTTCAAGAGATTGGCAAACTCTATAATCAATATCAGCCTAATGTCAATTTGATCTATAACTTTGGTTCTTCTGGTTCCCTGCGACACCAAATTGAACAAGGTGCCCCAGTAGATATATTTATTTCCGCAGACGAGCAACATATGGATGCCTTAGAAAATAAAAATTTGTTGCTCAGTAATACACGCCAAAATCTGCTGAAAAACGAACTATTGCTAATTACAGCTTTAGATAATAGCAAGATTACTGGATTTACCCAACTTAAAAGTAACTCTGTCAGGAAAATAGCCATTGGTTCCCCTGATAGTGTCCCCGCAGGAAAATATGCTAAGGAAGTATTAGAATCTCTTAAATTATATAAATCCCTAAAACCCAAATTTGTATTTACCAAAGATGTACGCCAAGTTTTAACCTATGTAGAAACTGGTAATGTAGAGGCAGGTATTGTTTATGCTACCGATGCTCAAATATCAAAACGAGTCAAGGTAATCGCAACCGCACCTACAGATTCTCACTCTCCAATTATATATCCAGTCGCGATCGCGCGCGATAGTAAAAACCCAGAAACCGCCCAAGATTTTATCCAATTTCTCTTTAGTAGTACATCTAAAAATATTTTTACAGAATACGGATTTATTAATTGATAGTTAATAGTTAAAACAATTAAAAATTAAAAATTGAAAATTATTACTCATTACTCATTACTCATTACTTAATTAGATGGATCTATCTCCGCTCTGGATTTCCCTAAAAACAGCTTCAGTTGCTACGGTTTTGGCCTTCGTAGCAGGGATTGTCGTGGCAGAGGTAATGTTCAACTACAGGGGTAAAGAAAAAGGTCTCATCGATGGTATTTTAACTCTTCCCTTAGTTCTTCCCCCTATTGTTCTAGGCTTTTTACTGCTGTTACTATTCGGGAGAAATAGTCCCATCGGACAAATATTACAGCAATGGGGAATTAGCATTATTTTCTCTTGGCAAGCCACCGTCATCGCCTCTACTGTGGTGGCATTTCCCCTCATGTATAAAACCGCCTTAGCATCATTTGAGCAGGTTAACCAAGACATAGTTAACTGCGCTCGCACCTTAGGAGCTAGTGAAACTCGCATCTTTTGGCAAATAGTTCTGCCTCTAAGCTGGCGAGGAATTGTTTCTGGGACAATTTTGACCTTTGCTCGGGCACTAGGCGAATTTGGCGCCACCCTAATGTTGGCAGGTAGCATTCCTGGGAGAACTCAAACCATGCCTCTAGCTATTTATTTTGCCGCAGAAGCAGGAAAAATGGAGGAAGCCTTAATCTGGGTTATGGTCTTAATCGCAATTGCATTAGGCGTAATTGCCACTATTAATTATTGGTCTAATACAGAAGGCTGGATTGAGCAACTTTTAGATCGATTGGGCGCTTCAGCAATCAGTCGTTGGGCAATAATTATTAGTCGTTGCTTTTCTCCTCGTCGAGCTCTTCCGATTACTCAAGCAAAAATTCAAGCAAAAATTAATAGGCAATCTGAGCAAAAACTACTTGTTGAACTAGATAAAGATTTACCTAGTTTTAGTCTGTCAGTCAACTTGAATGCCCAGGATAAACCCTTGGGGATATTAGGTGCTTCTGGTTCAGGTAAAAGCATGACCTTGCGTTGTATTGCTGGTTTAGAAACGCCATCTCGGGGACGGATTATCGTCAATGGAAGCATCTTATTTGACTCTTGCAAGAAAATTAACCTGCCATGTCGCGATCGCAAAATTGGCTTTGTCTTCCAAAATTATGCCCTGTTCCCCCATATGAGAGTGGCTCGCAACATTGGTTTTGGCTTGCAGCATCTCCCCAAAGAAGAAAGAAGAAAGCAAGTCCAAAAATATCTTGAGTTAATGCAGTTACAGGGATTAGAAAAACGCTATCCCCATCAATTATCGGGCGGGCAACAACAAAGAGTAGCCTTAGCTAGAGCTTTAGCTATTGAACCAGATGCTCTTCTCCTCGACGAACCGCTCTCAGCCTTAGATAATTATTTACGTAGTCAAATTGAACAACTGTTAGCAGAGGTTTTTGCTAAATATCAAGGGGTGGTACTTTTTGTTACCCACAAATTAGAAGAAGCTTATCGAGTTTGTGAAGATCTAGTAGTTCTTGATCGCGGAAAAGTAATTGGCGCTGGTGATAAAGAAGAGATTTTCCAACATCCCCCTAACTTTAAAGTTGCCCAGCTTACCGAATGTAAAAACTTTTCTTCTCTAGAAATTGTCAATCAAAAAGAAATTAAAGCTCTTGACTGGCATTGTAACCTCAAAGTTGAGCAAACGCTTAACTCATCATTAGCCTATGTAGGTATTCGCGCTCATCACCTCAAGTTTGTTACTCAGGAAGATACAGTTAAACTCGCGCGTTCTCCCCATTCGAGGACAAGCCAAAGGTCGGCAGCGGAGGAAGCCCGCGTCCTAACCCTAAAGGATACACCTTCGGATAAGGATACCGCTGCCCCTTCGGGTAGAGCAGACCCTTCGGGTAGAGCTTCGCAAGCGCAAGCGCATATCGGCGTAAGAGGTCGGAACGCCTTTGAGGAGGTGGCAACTGACGAGGAAACCTTGTCAGCTTGCGATCACCGTGAAACCTCAACGGTGGACGTTCCCATGTCGAACAGGGCTTACAAGGGGGCGAGGCAACCTCGACGGGCTTCCACCGCAAAAGACAGCCCCTTACCAAGAGAGGGAATGTCCTCCAAGACAACCTCCATGGGGTCGCTCGTCAATACTTGTAATACTTTCCAGTGTTGGTTAGTCAGAACCAGCGAAACACCTCATCGGATTACTCTTTATCTTAAACTCCATGCTCCTGGAAACCATGAACTAGATTATCATCTGCAAGCAGAAGTTTTTAAGGAAAAATGGCATAAAATTAAGCATCAACCCTTTCCTTGGTATGTTCATCTAGATCCTGCAAAACTAATTTTAACCAGTAGCTAAAGGACATCTTTTGAGTTTGGCGCTTGAAACCACGGCTAAACAAAATAAATTCGCCTACACAGATTCCCTAATTATTCAATCTATTCTTAACATTTATCAACTTAACTAAATATAAGTTCATCTCGGTTATTTTAGCAATAGAAATGTTGTTTTAGTTATTAACTTATAATTAAATAAATTATACCATTTTATCTGTTCTACTTATCTATAATATGAGAGTTTACAGACATTTATTTTTTTTTAATTATCCCAAAAACCATCCTAACTTATATGAGAAATTCTCTGTTTAATTTATTGCGATAAGCAATGAAATCTGCTTTAACCTTGATTAATACTAGATTGCAGATAAAGCAAATTCTAATAAACCAAGAACAATAAGAGATATTAATAGCTAGAAAAACTAGATAAAAACGTTCTCTATTGACAATTAATTATTGGGTATTCCTAATATCATATTGTTAAGATTTAATATTAATTTGAATAAATATTCTCTAGGGTTTACAATAATGGCATCAAGGCTAAAAACTCATATATATATTCAAGAAAGTAGATGAGTTTGCATCAAGGATATTAGCTTCTGAATCAAAAAAATATTGAATTGATCGGAGGTGGGATATGAGTACACAACAACAAAGACAATTGCTCTACCCAGACCACAAACATTTGAGTCAGTTTACTTTAGTTTTGCTAGTGGTTGTCGGTTCTCTGCTAATGGGGCTAATGCCTTTAATCTACGGTTTCGCTTTAACCGATACCTCAGGTTCTAACTTTGTCATCCCAGCCGAAGCAGAACTCTGGAGTTCTTTAGGAGAAGTAAACCAGTAAGGAGTTGTCACAAAATAACTTCGGTTTTTTCTCATCAGAAACAGTGGTCAGAACTCCTTCGGATTCGGCATTGCTTACAAAAGTTTCTCATGGAGCTTGCCGTCGAATAGAGAGAAACCGCACCAGTTCCTAAAATTTGACTATCAGTTAGCTCAAGTAAAATTATCGTCTTATTTTAAGCGATTACACAAAAACTAAAACACTCCTTAGTTAATTGGAGATAGGTAATATGGTCAATTTAGATATCAGAAAAACTTCACTTAATCCACCTGTCATCCAGTCTTTTCTGGAGCAGGAAGTTGCCAGTAATAACCCAGAATACAACTTTCCCACTTATGGATTAGAAAATTTAGGTTTAAAAAACCTGGGTCGCGTCTATCGCAATCTCTCAATTCCCCAATTAGTAGAATGTGCCATAGCTAGGGGAGAAGGCAGGCTAGCGAGTAATGGCGCTCTGGTTGTGGAAACTGGAAAATATACTGGGCGTTCTCCCAAAGATAGATATATCGTTGACGAACCCAGTAGTCGCGATGAGATTGACTGGAATAATCTGAATGTGCCGATCTCAGAAGAAAATTTTGAAAAATTGTATCATCGGGTTCGGGCATATGTTCAGGGTCGCGACCTCTATATTTTTGACGGTTATGTAGGTGCCGATCCGAGGTATCATTTTGGCGTTCGCGTAATTAATGAATTAGCTTCCCAAAATCTCTTTGTTCATCAGCTATTTTTACGACCAACGGCTGCGGAACTAGCAGAACATAAAGCTGATTTTACAGTAATTGCCGTTCCTGGGTTACAGGGCGATCCTGAAGAGGATGGTATTCGCAGTGAGGCATTTATTGTAATTCATCTGGCGAAAAGAATTGTCCTAATTGGTGGTTCGCAATACGCAGGGGAAATGAAGAAGTCCATTTTCTCGATGATGAACTATTTCATGACCAAACAGGGCATTTTGCCGATGCATGGTGCGGCTAATATCGACAAACATGGTCATACTGCTCTATTCTTTGGGCTCTCTGGCACAGGCAAAACTACTCTTTCGGCCGATCCTCACCGTAGTTTGATTGGTGATGACGAACATGGTTGGTCAGAAAAAGGCATCTTCAATTTTGAAGGTGGTTGCTATGCCAAGACTATTCGCCTTTCCGAAGAACATGAACCCCAAATTTGGTCTGCTCTAAAATTTGGCTCGCTACTCGAAAATGTAATTCTCGATCGCGATACCCGAATTCCCGACTATGATGACGGTAGTTTAACTGAAAATACTCGGGCGGCTTACCCAGTAGACTATATTCCCAACTGTGTTACTCAGGGAGTGGGTGGTCATCCTAAGACAATTATTTTCCTCACTGCCGATGCTTTTGGGGTACTGCCTCCTATTGCCAAGTTGACCAGAGAACAAGCAATGTATCATTTCCTCTCGGGTTATACTAGCAAGTTAGCGGGGACAGAACGGGGTATTACTACACCCCAAGTCACTTTCTCGGCCTGTTTTGGTCAATGCTTCTTCCCGCTCTCACCAACAGTTTATGACGAAATGTTGGGCGAACGTCTAGAGCAACATCCAGATACTCAGGTATATCTGATTAACACTGGCTGGTCTGGTGGTCCCTATGGTGTGGGTCAACGGATTGCCATTAAAAATACCCGAGCTATGGTCTCGGCAGCTCTCAATGGCAAACTTGAGGATGTTAACTTTACACCTCATCCAATTTTCCAAGTTCTAGTGCCAGAGACTGTGCCTGGAGTTCCTCAGAGAATTCTCGATCCGCAGAATACTTGGGATGATGCAGAAGCCTACGAACAACAGGCAAAGGAATTAGCCAGACGCTTCAGGGAGAATTTTGAACAGTTTACTAATGCTCGTCCCGAAATTGTTGCCGCAGGACCTGTTGTTAAGTAATGAGTAAGAAGTAAGAAGTAAGAAGTAACTGGACTTACGATAAAAATGGAAGTCTGTTAGGAGTTGAACCTATGGTACAAACAACAGTTGATCGCGAATCTTTCCAGCCAGCTAAAGAAGAAGCCTTAGTACTATGGTTTGAAGATGTTGGAATTACTGATATCCCTTTGGTAGGAGGAAAAAACGCCTCTTTAGGCGAAATGATTCAGCAACTAACTCCCAAAGGCGTTAATGTTCCCACGGGTTTTGCCACTACTGCTTATGCCTATCGTTACTTTGTTGAGAAAGCAGGTTTACAAAAGAAACTTCGTCAGTTGTTCGCCGACTTAGATGTTGAGGATATGAATAACCTGCGGCAACATGGCAAACAAGCTCGCTCCTTAATTCTCAATACCCCATTTCCCCCAGAACTGGAACTGGCAATTACTCAAGCGTACATCAAATTATGCGATCGCTACAATGGTAATGCGAATATCTGCGATCGCCTGCCCGAGGCAGAACGGGAGGAGTGTAAACGTTACACTAGCTATACCGATGTAGCAGTACGTTCTTCAGCAACGGCGGAAGATTTACCCGATGCCAGTTTTGCCGGACAACAAGAAACCTATCTCAATGTTCATGGGGTGAAAGGGGTCTTGGAATCTTGCCATAAATGCTTTGCTTCCCTATTTACCGATCGCGCTATTTCCTACCGCACAATTAAGGGTTTTGATCATTTTGAGGTTGCGCTTTCAGTGGGAGTCCAAAAGATGGTGCGTTCTGATTTGGCTTCTTCTGGAGTCATGTTTTCCATCGATACCGAAACAGGTTTCAAAAATGCGGCTCTAGTTACCGCTGCCTATGGCTTGGGGGAAAACGTGGTTCAAGGTGCGGTCAATCCCGATGAGTATTTCGTTTTTAAACCTACTCTCGAACAAGGTTATCGACCGATTCTCGAAAAACGCCTCGGTAGTAAAGAGATCAAAATGATCTACGATGTGGGCGGTGGCAAGTTAACTAAAAATGTCCCCGTATCGGAATCGGATCGGCAAAAATACGCGATCGCGGATGACGAAATTCTCACTCTAACTAAATGGGCAAGCATTATCGAAGACCATTATTCCCAGGTGCGCGGTCAATACACACCGATGGATATGGAATGGGCCAAAGATGGTCTTACTAATGAATTATTCATTGTCCAAGCTCGACCGGAAACGGTGCAATCCCAGAAATCGGGAACTATTTTACGCAACTATAAACTCCAAGGAACTGGTGATATCCTGATCCGAGGCCGTTCTGTCGGGGAAATGATCGGACAAGGTCAAGCTAGGGTAATTTTAAATGTTCATAAGATCGATGAGTTTGAAGCGGGAGAAGTTTTAGTTACTAATAAAACCGATCCTGATTGGGAACCGATTATGAAAAAAGCTAGCGCGATCATCACCAATCAGGGGGGACGTACCTGTCACGCCGCTATTATTGCTCGGGAGATGGGTATTCCCGCGATCGTTGGTTGCGGTAAGGCTACAGGAGTCTTAGAAACAGGTCAAGAAGTGACTGTCTCCTGCGCTGAAGGCGAAGAAGGACGAGTTTATTCTGGGTTAGTGCCGTTTGAGGTTCAAGAAACCGAATTGGAAAATCTACCCCGTACTCGCACCCAAATCCTCATGAATGTGGGTAACCCCGAAGAAGCTTTCAGTCTTGCTGCCATTCCCTGTGATGGAGTTGGTTTGGCACGGTTTGAGTTTATTATTGCCAACCACATCAAAGCTCATCCCTTGGCATTACTTCATTTTGACGAGTTGGAAGATGAAGATGTTAAGGAAGAAATTGCTGAGTTGACCGCACTCTATGATTACAAACCTGACTTCTTTGTGGACAAGCTAGCGCAAGGTATTGGCACGATCGCAGCTGCTTTTTATCCCAAACCTGTCGTGGTGCGCATGTCTGACTTCAAGAGTAACGAATATGCTAATCTCCTTGGGGGCAAAAAGTTTGAGCCGGAGGAAGAAAATCCGATGATTGGCTGGCGGGGTGCTTCTCGTTACTATGATGAAAAATACCGCGAAGCCTATGGTTTAGAATGTAAAGCTCTCAAACGAGTGCGGGATGAAATGGGTTTAACTAACGTAATTCCGATGATTCCCTTCTGTAGAACTCCTGCTGAAGGTCGTAAGGTATTAGCAGAAATGGCTAAACATGGTTTAAAACGAGGAGAAAATGGTTTGCAGGTTTATGTCATGTGCGAGCTACCCAACAATGTCATCTTGGCAGATCAGTATAGCGAAATATTTGATGGATTCTCCATTGGTTCTAATGATCTGACTCAGTTAACTCTAGGACTGGATCGCGACTCTGCATTAGTTGCCAACCTCTTTGATGAACGGGATGAAGGAGTCAAAGAAATGGCACGGCAAGTAATTACCAAGGCCAAAGCTAAAGGACGCAAAGTAGGTATTTGTGGTCAAGCGCCCAGTGACTATCCTGAATTTGCCCGCTTCTTGGTGAAACTAGGGATTGACTCTCTCAGTCTGAACCCCGACTCAGTGCTCAAAACTTTGCTGGAAGTTGCGAAGACTGAAGGTGTTGATAACAAATAATTCAATTGATAGTCATTTCAATTTATTTCCCAATTGTTAGCGATATCACAAAAAGATCGATCAAATAACAACTATGTAGGGACGTAGCATGCTACGTCCCTACAATCATGCCACGTCGCTACAATATTAATCTCATTTAAGCTTTGTCTTCGGCAATATCTTCTTCTGTGATATCTGTTTCTTTCCAAATACCGCTAAGAGATTTATGAGGTTGGGGTGCTGTCAGAATTAAATCTCGTTTTAGGTGAGGGGTTATTTGTTCGATTAAACGAATTTTGTCTAATGGAGAAAGTTGCTTGGCTAATTTTAAGACTTTCTCTAAGGTTACATATTCAGCCATTTTTCCTCGATGGGCTAGCTTATAGCTATATCTTATCGCGATCGCGTTCTCTCTTATCGCGTTATTCATTGAAGAAGGTTTTTTCTAAGTTTTTCTAGATCTCAACTTTGGTAAAATAAAAAAAGATAGTCCCTTAATAATATCTGATGAAAACCTTAGCTAAATTTTCGACATCAAAAAAGTCTTTAGCAAAGGAAAGATTACCTCTCAAGCTTTTCCTGATTTAGAACTAGAAGTTCCTCGATTAATTGCGCCCTGATTCTAGTAAGAAGCATTTCTTTCGCTAATTCGAAAAGTGCGATCGCATTTTGTCTACTAACACTAGGAAAATGTTCGAGAAATGTGTTTAATGAATCTCCTGCTTCTAAATAATCAAGCAAGTTTTTAATTGGCACGCGAGTTCCTTTAAATACGGGAGTTCCTCCCATAATATCTGGCTTACTACAGATAATATTACTCTTAGTTGTCATGACAAAATAAACTTATTTGTGACAATATCCATCATATAGCAATCCTATTTAAGTTATGAGAATTCATGAGTTTTGATGAGTATTGCGATCAATCGCATTCCCCATACACTTAATTATTCAAATTAATTTCTAGGACTTGGCGATCGCTAAGCAGAAGCACCGGAGATCGCTCGAAGCTGTGCGACTAGATCGCAAAGTTTTTTAATATTCATACTCTATTGTTCTAAGATGAAATTATGTAATTTATTGAGGGGTTAGTAGATGGTTGATTCTTCAAATGAAATACCGAGTTATTTTACTAACCGAATTAAAGCAGCCCAAGAACAACAGCTTACCGAATTAGATTTAAGTGTTCCTTATACTGCAAATGATAATGAAAAATTAGACCGCATTCCCGACGCAGTTTTTGAATTAACTCAGTTAGAAAAATTAAATTTAAGGGGAAATCGCCTTTCAGAACTGCCAGAATCCCTGAGCAATTTCGCCAATTTAACCGAGCTATATTTATCGAGAAATCAGCTAACAAAGCTGCCTGAATTTCTTGGTGATCTCTCTAATTTAAACCGGCTAGATTTGGGGTTAAATCAGCTAACAAAGCTGCCTGAATTTCTTAGTAACCTCTCTAATTTAAACCGGCTAGATTTAGGGGTAAATCAGCTAACAAAGCTGCCTGAATTTCTTGGTGATCTCTCCAATTTAACCCAGCTAGACTTAAGGTATAATCAGCTAACAAAGCTGCCTGAATTTCTTGGTAATCTCTCCAATTTAACCCAGCTAGATTGAGGGGGAAATCAGCTAACAAAGCTGCCTGAATTTCTTGGTGATCTCTCCAATTTAACCCAGCTAGATTTATCGAGAAATCAGTTAACAAAGCTGCCTGAATTTCTTGGTAATCTCTCCAATTTAAACCGGCTAGATTTAAGGTATAATCAGCTAACAAAGCTGCCTGAATTTCTTGGTGATCTCTCCAATTTAACCCAGCTATATTTATCGAGAAATCAGCTAACAAAGCTGCCTGAATCTCTTGGTGGTCTCTCCAATTTAACCCAGCTATATTTATCGGGAAATCAGCTAACAAAGCTGCCTGAATCTCTTGGTTATCTCTCCAATTTGACCGAGCTAGATTTATCGGGAAATCAGCTAACAAAGCTGCCTGAATCTCTTGGTTATCTCTCCAATTTAACCCGGCTATATTTATTGAGAAATCCCCTGCAAGAACCACCTCTAGTAATAGCAACAAAAGGTGTACAAGCAATACAAAAATATTTCCAACAATTAAGAAAAGAGGGAAAAGATTATATTTATGAAGCTAAATTAATAATTGTGGGAGAAGCTGGAGTAGGGAAAACTACTCTAGCTAAGAAAATAAAGAATCCTGATTATGAATTACAGCAAAATGAAGAATCCACAGAAGGTATTGATGTTATTAAATGGAGTTTTCCTATACCAGATAAAGAACGAGAATTTAAAGTCAATATCTGGGATTTTGGCGGTCAGGAAATTTATCATGCTACCCATCAGTTTTTCTTGACCAAACGTTCTCTATATACTTTGGTTGCTGATAGTCGTAAAGAAGATACAGATTTTTATTATTGGCTTAATGTTGTAGAACTATTGAGTAATAATAGTCCTCTGTTAATTATTAAAAATGAGAAACAAGACCGTAAAAGAGAAATTAACGAAAGAGCTTTACGAGGACAGTTTACTAATCTCAAAGAAACTTTAGCTACTAACCTAGCTACTAATAGAGGTTTAGACAAAATTCTGACTGATATTAAACATCACATTCAAAATTTACCCCACATCAAAGACAAATTACCGAGAACTTGGGTTAAAGTTCGTCAAGCTTTAGAAAATGATGCACCTAACTATATCTCTCTCCAAGAATATTTTGATATCTGTCAAGCCAACGGATTTACTCGACTCGAAGATAAATTACAGTTAAGTGGATATCTCCATGATTTAGGCGTATGTCTCCATTTCCAAGATGAGGAAGATTCACTTTTGTACAAAACAGTAATTCTGAAACCAGAATGGGGAACTGATGCTGTTTACAAAGTACTCGATAATAAGCAAGTTATTAATAAACAAGGACATTTTACTCGCGACGATTTAAAAAATATTTGGCACGAAGATAAATATGCCTTAGTGAGCGGAGAATTACTAGAATTAATGAAAAAGTTTCAACTTTGCTATGAAATTCCTGACAGCAAAGATACTTTCATCGCTCCTCAACTACTTAGTGAAAATCAGCCAGAATATGACTGGGATGAATCCAATAATTTGATTTTACGCTACGCTTATCCTGATTTTATGCCCAAGGGTATTATTACTCGCTTTATTGTAATAATGCACCAGTATATTGAGCAACAAAAATACGTTTGGAAAACTAGAGTAATTCTCAACAAAGAAAATACCAAAGCCGAAGTAATTGAAAACTATGGTAAGCGAGAGATTAGAATTCGTGTAGTTGGTAATAATAAAAGGAATTTTCTGACCATCATTACCCACGAAATAGATAAGATTAATGACTCTTACAAGCGGTGGAACTATCGGAAATTAATTCCTTGTAATTGTGAGACTTGCAAAAATAGTCAAGATCCCTTTGCTTATGAATTTAATAAACTTTTAGAGCGAGCTTCTAACAACAAACTAACAATTGAATGCGGTAATCTTCCCTATCATGAAGTTCAAGTTTTGGGGTTGATTGATAATGCTATTAATATAAAACAATTATGTGATAAAGATGAGCGAATCGACAAGCTTTATCGTGAATATCATAATGAACTCTTAGAAATTATCAAACTTCAAGCTAATAAACCAATTAACATTAATATTAGCGATCGCGTCATTAATATATTAAAAGGTAATTATAATGAGAATATTCAAGGACATTATTTTGAAGAAGCTGCTGCGGAAATTCAAAAACTCTTAAACCAACTTCAACAGAACAATGAAGTTTCATTAGAACAAGCACAGCAACAAACTGCTAAAGATTTAGCCACCCAAGCCCAGAATGATTCTACTCTCAAAGACAGATTAATCAAGTTGGTTCAATTTGTTGGCGAAAACGCAGGCAAAACTGTCATTAGTGAAGGAGTAAAAGGAGTAATCAAACTCTTGTTATTCATGCTCTAATTCCTATTTACTTCTCTTTGCTGCTGGAGTATTTAATCGTTTCAGACAAGCTTTAATATTAAAGTAATAGCGAGCTTTTTGGGGTCGATCCAGCACCTCCTCGTTTAATCAAAATAATCCATTAGCGCCCCACTTAACGGATCTCTTCGCGATCACTTAGAATAATTGTCTGTCATTGGAAAACCCTAGAGCTTTAAGAAAAAACGAGTTTTCCCGACTTTACAAGCTCCCACTCATTCTCAGAATCACTAGCAAGTTTCACTATAGCGGGCTCCCTCAATTCAAATTTATTAGATGATCGAGTAAAATAATTCTGACAAATAAAAATGTCTTCGATAGTCTGATAAATACGATCATTAATAATTAGATTTGCTTTAGGCACTAGATAAAAACAATCATCTTGTAATGGAAACTCTTGTACAATCCAATAACTATGAATATTAGCTTCTGTAAAGATAATTGGAGTTTTCAATCCTGCTCTTTTTTTCTCTATACTCTCCCCTGTTGCTGCAACTTTAGTTGCATTACTTAAGAGTTTTTCAGGATGTTTTTTATATGTTTTGATTAGAGATTGATAGTCTTCTAAATTAGTGGTTCATATAGGTTGATCGACAAAAAATCCAATATCTTTATTTTTACCAAGCTGTTGATTAATTTTGAGAGTTAACTCGTATAAATTATCAAATGAAGCTCTCAATTCTTTCAATGATGTCATAATCTCATTTAACTGAATATAAGATTCTTTAGAAAAGTGAGCAACGTTCTCATTTATTTGTTTTTCTGGTATTTTCTCAGATATAGATGAGAGCTTACTATTAATTTCTCTTAGTAGTGATGGAATAGAGCATACTTTCTTACTAGATTCTTGGTAAAAATTATATATAAATTTTTCCTGTATTGCCTCTATAAAAGATGGTAAATATACATTGAATTCTCGTTGAATATATTTATCAAGTTCTTCTTTTATAATACCATGCATAGAAAGGGATAAATCATTAATTTCTTGTTGGAAATAGTCACTAATTCCTTCTTGTACTAATTTTTTAATATCTTCAGATTCATAATTGACTTGCTGAGAAACGCGATCGCTTATTTGATTGAGTATTGATTCTTTGAAAGTTTTTAACTCATTATGAAGTTGTTTTTTAATGCGATCGCTATCATTTCTTTGCTCTTGCTCTTCCTGGATACTTTGATATTTCTTTTGAAGTATTTGATATTCTTGTTGAATATGTTTTTTTTCTTCCTCTAATTTGTCAATTTCTTGATTTTTTTCGTTGATTGCAGCCAAATATTCTTCGATTTGCTTGGTCGAATCTTCTGATAAATTAGATAATGAATCTTTATTAAAATTCAGAGTTCCTGATTTTCCTAATTTCCAATCTTTTCCAGTCCAAGAAACTTGTGCAGGTTCTTGAATAATAAATTCTTTAGTCTTACCTCTTTTATATTCTTGAAAGTAAAAAAAGGGTCGGAGAGAATTTAATTGATGTGTGCTAAAGTTATAGTCTTTTCTAGGAACCAAAAAAAAAGAATTATTGGCTTTAATGATTAAGCAATTTCCTTCTGGATTTTTGACTACAATACTAGTTCCATCAATATCTTTGTTTTCGGTAAGAATGTTAACAGGAATAGCTTTTTCTAGTGAAAAAGAATTATCACTATTATATCTTGCTACTATTTCAGATATAGACATTTTTGAGCTATTAATATTCTCATCGTCCATGAAGGCTAATTCAAACAGTAAATTTACAGCTATATATTAGATATTAACAAATCATCATGCTGTTCAAGAAAAATCTTAGTCCTAGGAAAATATTAGCTCTCCGGGTTCAATTAGCTTCCAACTTCCCTCCCCTTCTGATTGCACAACAGCAGATAGCTTAAGTTTAAATTTATTGGAAGCTCTATTTTGATATCCTTGGCAGCTAAAAATATCTTCTATGGTTTGATAAATGTGGGAATTGATTACTAAATTTGGTTTAGGTACTAAAAAATAATTATTATCTGTTTTGGGTTCCTGGATAATCCAATAGCTATAGTTACTAGTTTCTGTAAATCTTATAGGTGTTTTCATTCCTGCTCTTCTTTGTTCGATACTTTCACTAGTAGCCGCAACTTTAATAACTTTTATGGATAATTCTCTGGGATTTCGATGGTAAATTGCTACTATCTCTTCACCTAATGTATTTGGTTTATCTGAAATGTGAGTAACTGACTTTGAGGAGGATTGTTTTGCTGTTCTAGTGGGAAATAGATTAGTCGCTGAATTTTCGTTTAAATTTAAAGCTTGTTTAGTCAAGTGCTGATGATAATAGCGAGAACGATTCAGTTTACTGCTACTATTTTTGTTGCTCAAATCCTGGGAAGAAGCAGAATAGTTAGTTATGCCTCTACGATTAGGACTTTTGTATTGGTAGTAGTCCGCCAACTTTGTTTTGAGGGATGAATCTTGGTAATTATCTTCCCCTGCTCCTGAAGCTTCCCCTGCTCCCCCTGCTTTACCTCTATCCATCATTTCAAACTTGGTAGAGTAGTAGGTAGATTTTTTTTCAGAGCTCGTTCGCTGGTTCCTAATTGCTGTCGAAGAGTAGTTATTTCGCTGGCGATATGGTTGACTTGGTTTTACGGTATTTTTTTGATAATAGTTTTGATTAATTTGATTATCTTTAATTTTGATTTGCTTAACTGAATTATTTTGCTTGTAGGCTTTGTAGATTATAAAAAATGTACAACCAGATAAGACAAATAAAACTAGTAATGCCTTTAAACTGAGAAATTTGTTTCTCTCAGAGTTAGCATCTATAGGATTAAGAGTAAAACTATTTTGTTGTTGTAAATATCTTGACTCAATATAAATATGTTTCTCTAGGTCAGCAATTCGTAACTCTAAATCTCTAGCTTTATTTGTAGATACTAAAGCAAATTTATATAGGGTTATCGCATCAAAGGTTCTATTTTGATCAAAAGAGCGATTTATTTCTTCTTTAGTGAAATTGAATGACTGAATACTTTCAACTTGAGCCACTGTTTCTAGTTCAAAATTGATAGGCAAAGTCCAAATTAAAGTAGAAAGTAGCAACCCTCTAATTAAGTTACTGTGGTTAACAATTTTTACCATACTAGTGCCGCTGCGCGGAAGTCAAAAGTCAAAAGTCAAAAGTCAAAAGTCAAAAGTTTTTTAGAGCAAAGGTTTCAAGCTTTGTGAATGGGTGTTGTATTTAAGCCCACATCCACTAGATTGCTTGCAAGTCAGAAAAAATCGTCACGATTCCAAGCAAATAATAGTATTGGCGATAATTTTAAACGTCAAGTCGCTAAGTTACAAAGCAGAAGTTAAAAGGCACAAGGAGACTGATATTAATACACAAATCTTAAATGATTCTGCAATAAAAAATTAAATAGTTTCAAAAGCTGAAAGGCTATAAAATGCGTATCTATCGTCAGCGAACATAAAAGCCCAATTTCGATAACTCTTGTCTTGTAAGCCTGATAAGTTCGTTAAGAAAACTGTCCGAACCATTGCTATGACAGAGAATAATAATATCACCGAAATTAAGATTACCAGTAAAAATACTGTATTTTTGCAGATAGAGATAAAAACCTAAGTCTTTTCCCTGATGAATTAGTCAATTCAAATTATTTAATTTATAAAGATAAGCAAATTTGCAGATTTTGAGCTGTCTGAATATTTTCCTTATCTTTACCAAATCTTTAAATGAAAAAAATAAGCATTACAGAAAGAACATCACAAGCTTCTGAAGATAATCAGAAAAAGACTTCAAAAATTCCTATCATCTTAGATACAGACATTGGCAGTGATATTGATGATGCTTGGGCTTTGACATTAATCCTCAAGTCACCTGAACTCGATTTAAAGATGGTGGTTACAGATACTGGAAATACGACTTATCGCGGAGCCGTAGCTGGTAAATATCTAGAAGCTGCTGGGCGAACGGATATTCCTATAGGCTTGGGCGTTTATGAGAACAATGAAACTGGTCCCCAAGAATCCTGGTTAGGCAATTATCAATTATCAGATTATCCAGGTCAATTATACGAAGATGGTGTTGGAGCGATGATTGATTTGATTATGAACTCATCAGAACCAATAACATTAATTTGTATTTGTCCAGTACCTAACATCAAAGCAGCTATTGAGCGGGAACCGAGAATTATTAAAAAAGTTAAAATTGTCGGCATGTTTGGTAGTCTTCGATATGGGTATAGGTACAATAGAAATTTTTTAACCAGAAAAATAATTAATATATTTGGCAGCCTTTTATATGATTACAACAGAAACTATTTAACGATAAGTAAAGAGGCTAATGTAAGCATTAACCCAGATGCTTGCAAGCAGATGTTTGATAAATTTCCTGATATCACAATAACCCCGCTCGATACTTGTGGTATTATTCGTCTTACAGGAAAAAAATATAAAAAAGTACACAACTGCCATTGCCCACTAATAAAGGAGCTTATGAAAAGCTACTATAGCTGGGCTGAGGAATCTGTATGGACGGAAGAAGATCCTAAAGTTCAAAGTTCAAAACTCTTCGATACCTTACCAGTTTATCTCACTTTATCAGAAGAATATGTAAAAATTGAGAACTTAGGTATTAAAGTTACAGATGATGGGTATACGCTAATTGACAATCAAGAAAAGGTAATTCGCTGTGCCACAAAATGGGACAAATTCAATCTTTTTGAAGACTGGCTTGTTAATCGGTTGACGAGTAATCTAGTTCGCATTTAACTTATAATCTTAAACGCACCTAAGTGATATAAGCTAACAATAGCAGGAGTTATACTAAATCCGATTCTGAAAACCCACTACTATATGGTGAGTATTAAATAGGCTTAATTCCTTCTACCGTCTGCCTTACCATAACTATTCAGTGGTGTATCTAAACCAGATTTGATATTATTTCGCGAGCGCAATTTCCTAATAGTTGTTAAGCAATTTATTCTCTATTATTTCGATTGAATTCTAAAACTAATGCATGCAAAATACTGCTGCAGAAAAAAATTTTTTAAAAAAATAATTTGTCACAAGTAGTATGAATTTCCTAAGCGACAGAGTCGTTTTATTATTTTTTCAAGGGTTTATCCCAGATTCATTTTTCCCTGGAGATCATTATCTTAAACTCTTTATACGACCAATATACTATAAATTTAAGAAAGGACAAAAAATCACTGGTTTTGAGGTTTCTCTGCAATTATTGATGAAAGCTCTGCAAAAAGCTGGCTACGAAGTACAGCTAAATAACTATAAGCTCGCTTACGATAATCCTCATTACCCCGTTGGATTAGTTGGCTATCCTGGACTGCTTGATAACTGGTCACTGCCGAACCCTGCTTTGTTGGGACCCAGTTTGTATGACCATCCGAAACTCAATCCTAATCTATTAGATGATCCCCGCTACAAGAAATATCTAGTTCTGTGTGATTGGATGTACGATATGTTTGAACCTGTTTATGGGAAGAAATACTTGAGAAAATGGTATGCGGGGATAGAAACACAACAATGGCCTGATACACGTTTTGAGCCTAAATCAATTGACGTGTTGATTTACGATAAAATTCGATGGAATCGTGACCGCTATGAACCTGAATTACTGATTCCTATCACCCAATTTCTTGATAAAAAAGGATTAAAATATGCGATTGTAAGATACAAATGTTACGATCACTTGCATTATCGTAAGCTGCTGAGTGATTCGCGAACGATGATTTTCTTATGCGAACACGAAACCCAAGGATTAGCTTATCAAGAAGCTATGTCATCGAATTTACCAATTTTAGCTTGGGATCCTGGATGGTGGTTAGATCCTAACCGACAGAAATACTCTGATGAGCCTATCCCTGCTTGTTCTGTACCATATTTCTCGACTGAATGTGGGGAAAAATTTCAGGATTTTTCTGAATTTGCCGAGATTTTTGCAAGATTCTGGAGTAGATTGGCTATCTACGAACCACGTCAATTCGTTCAGCGGGAATTGTCTTTTGCTAATTCTGCCGAGCTATACATGCGTTATTATCGGGAATTAGCTACGGTAGATTCAGAACCTAATTGCCTAAAACAATAGATTGCTAATTTCTTGAGCTAAATTAAGGTTATAATTGTAATAGCGATCGCCAGCCATAAAATAAAACAATAACGAGTGAATGCTAAAGCTTGTTCGATAATAGCAGGAGTTATTTCGCGATCGCAATTTCCCAATAAAGGTTTTTCTTTAACCACACCGCCATAGGTATTGATTCCACCTAATTGCACCCCCAAAATAGCGGCATAAATAGATTCGCTCCAACCAGAATTGGGGCTAGGATCGAGTACTCCATCCCGACGACAGATCGCTAAAACCTGGCGAGGTTGCCCAGAAAATAAAGCTAAAGTTAAGACGGTTAAACGACAAGGAAGCCAAGTTAGTCGATCCTCTAATTGGGCGCTAAACCATCCCAAATCGGTATAAGGCTCCCGAAGATAGCCAATCATAGAATCTAAAGTACTAGCTGCTTTATATCCTAACGCCAAAGGAATAGCTCCCAAACCAGGGATTAAAGCCCCGACGATGGCATAAAATAGGGGGCTAGTTACCCCATCTACCGCATTTTCTGCCACAGTTTCCAAAATTGCCCGTAATATTTCTTTTGAGGATAGCTGCTCCGTATCTCTTCCTACATACATACTTAACCTGGAACGAGCAGTTTCGAGGTCAGATTCGCGTAAAGGCTTCAAGACATCTTCTGCCGCTACTCGTAAACTTTTGCCGGCAAAGCAACTAGCGAGCAAGAATATTTGCGTAACTATACCTAGCCCCAGATTTATTTGAGTCGTAATTTTTACAATTAACCAACTAACAGCCGCACTACCCAAAATTAAACCTAAACCAAGGATAATTCCTGCAAAGCGGCGGAGTAACTTATGAGAAATTTGTTTGATTACTAATTGACTATAATTTTGGACAATCCAACCCATAACTTGTACTGGATGAATCCAAGATCTAGGATCACCAATTACATAATCACAAATTGACGCCAAAACTAAAATAAACCAAGAAGAAGAGAACAATATGTTTACTGGTTACTTATTACTTAAATTTGATCTTCTGTTTGAATTTTGTGAATATTTTGCTCCCAATTTGCACCATCAAAATTTTCTATTTCAAACTGAGATATAATATCTTGATCGAGACAACGAATATTAACATCTATCCAACCAGGATGAGAGCGAGGATAATAAAATGAATGTATGCCACAAATTTTACAAAAGGTATGTTTAGCAGTCTTGGTATTAAAAGTATAAGTAGTCAAAAACTCTTGACCTCTGATGAGGGTAAAATTTTGTGGTGGAATAATCAAGTGTAAAAAACCTTTTTTGCGACAAATTGAACAGTTACAATCCTGTACTTTTTGGCGATCGACTAATACTTGAAACCTGATTGCACTACAATGGCAACCGCCATGAAATATGTGAGTTTTTTTTTCTTTGACAACCATTTTATGCGCTGAATACCAGAAACTCTATCTCTTAAACAATAAAATTATTTTCTTCACCTTGAGCCGCTTGCCAACTACGAGCATCATAGTAAAGATCGGCTAAACTAATGCTATATAATGCTTCTTTTAACTTTTTATGTAATCTTTGCCAAAGACTAAAAGTTACCCAATCTTCTGCCAAATTTATGTTAGGACTATATTTCGCTAATGGTTCAATAGTTTCTCCTACTGCTTCAAGAATTTGACCTAAAGAAATAAGCTCCGGTTTATCTGCTAACTGATATCCTCCTTGAGCTCCTCTAACAGATTTGACTATCCCCGCCCGCCTCATTTCTATCAATAATTTCTCTAAATAAGGTGCTGGTAAATCCTGACGATCCGCGATCGCGTTAACCGATGTGGGACCATATCCTGGTTGTAAGCTCAGGTCTAACAAAGCTTTTACACTATAATGACTGCGAGTTGTTAACTTCATTTTATCGTTTTGAAGATATCAAACATTGGTAAACTATAGCTTATATTTTCTAACTCGGATTTAATAAGATTAATTTAATATTTTTAGTAATTGACTAGATTAAAATATTCTTAATTATCCTCAGATAAGTATAATATAGTTTTAAATGCAAAAAGCAATGTAATGATATATTATTATCTTTGATGAGTATTGTTACTTTGCAAACCTGTAAATTTTACAAAATTATTAGTCGTAGTTTAAGTTAATGATAACAATGAACCAACCAGAACCTTTAGTCGGACAGGAGTTAGTAGACAAAGTTAAAGAACTAGGCAACCTCTCAAAAGAAGAAAAAGCAAGAGAGTGTGGCTATTACACTGTTACTAAAAACGGTGTAGAAAGAGTTAATATGATGAAATTTCTCAATGCACTAATAGATGCAGAAGGAATTGAGTTAGATAGCACTTCTAATGGTCAAGGTCGTGGAGGTCGCTCTGCTAGTTATCGTATTAGCGTACAGTCTAACCATAACTTACTTATTGGTTCTGCTTACACGAAAAAAATGGGTCTTAAACCAGGAGATGAGTTTGAAATAACCTTGGGAAGAAAACATATTCATCTTCGACAAATTGGTGGTGAAGAAGAAGAAGAGTAAACGATTTGTAAATTATTCACTATCCCACAATCACCGAAATTATTCTTTCTTCTCACAACCTAATCAACAAAAGACTTACTCAAAATTAAGACGTTGCTTAGCTATAATTCACTGAGCAACGTCTTAAATCTATTCTTTCTTTTGGGTCGTAACGCTTTTAGAGCATCTCAAACTGTTCCCCAGTAATAATATCAGCACTAGAACCATTAGTAATATTCACATTATCCAGGGTCACTTGTTGTCCAAAGATATCGGTGACAAGCAAATCTTGTATGCCATTAAGTGGATAATGACCACTTAAAACAAAACGATTATCAGGCTCACGATTAAGACCGATGATGTCACCATCATCAGTAATCAAATCGACGCTTTCAATCGGATAACGATGATTATTGAATCTTACTGCTGCGTAGTAAGGATTAGTCTCAGGTATTCCTTCAACGACTATTCCTTGCCCAATTCTATAACCATAAGCTGTTAGATAGTCATCGGGAGGACCGACTAATTGATAGTCAATATTAACTATGCCATCGACATGGTCTGCTATTTTACCAAAAGCTTCCGTACTCAGATCTAAACCATCGGCTCGTTCAGGAAGTTGATCGACAACCTGAACTATGATAGGAGCAGCACCATCTCTTTGTTTAGGACCAGAGACCTCCAAGAAAGCCCCGCTAGCTTCCGAACCATTCCACTGCACATTATTAATCGCAGTAACTTTCTCTCGCTCATTTGGCGCTGGCACATCATAACCCGAATTACCTCTACCTTCGTTGAATGCTAGTAGATCGTAAAATGTAGCTCTTGCCTGATAGTTTTGATTAAGTTGTAATTCAGGTTCCAAATTACCAAGAGAAAAAGTTGAACCATTGAACTCAAAATTTTGTGGTTCTTCGACTTCTGATGCGTTCTGGGGGATAGTTACTCCTGATCCAGTCTGAGGAGCATCGACTTGCGATCCTGAAGTATTATCCTGATCAGGCTCTAGTGCTTGACCATTATTGGCATCAATACCAATCAACTGATCCAACTCAGTATCAGTAAGAGGATCGCCACCAAACTGGTCGTACATTCTGGCTAACGCTCCAGAGAAAGCAGCATTATAGTCTGTAGCTACTTCATTGCTCACGTAATCAGTACGAGAATCGTTATAAGCAAAATCATCCACTGCCGTCGGACCGCCCACCAACGCACCATAAAGAATATGATTATTTGGCTCATCGTTTTCAAAGTTAACCGAATTACCATCATGGGCACCACGGTGATGAGGTCTTTGGGGATAATTGTCACCAAAGCCTACTACATAGCTAGAGTCACGAGGATTGTCTCCCAAAATATAATCGATTTGGCTGTTAGCAAAGTCAGAATAGCGATTATTAGAATTATTGACTGTGTCACTATAAACTCCTGCAAGGAAAGAAGTATTAGCACTTAAGCGTAAAGAACCCCACTGAGATGACCAAGCTAAACCACCGCTAGTATATTGAATCCCGCCAGTCCCGTTAATCCAATGATCAAGCCAAGTTTCGACACTATTGCGGTATTGAGAATCACCAGTTTCCTGTGCCAAGAGAACTGCTGTCCCGTAAGTTTTATCATCCCAGCTCTGAGTGCCGCTACCCAAGTAATTATGATGATAGTTTTTGGCTTTGTCGAGATAAGACTCATCGCCCGTAGCTTTATAGAGCCAAATCGCCCCCCAAGCTAATTCGTCTTGATAAGCACTAGATACATAATAACCTTGGGCATCAGTAATAGAATCGGAATACTTCCCCTGATATGTTTCGGCAAATTGATATAGTTGTTTAGCGTTGTTTAACAATTGCTCAGCATAGGCTTCATCACTTGAGCGAAATAGAATTGAAGCAGAAGCTAGAGCAGCAGCGGTTTCGCCGGCTAAGTCACTACCAGGATTATTGGCATCAATTTTATAGGCGGGACGAGCCATAGTCATTTCCTCAGGCGACCCCCAATAGTTATGATCTGCATCGCCATTTCCTACTTGACCATAAAAGGCTTGTGTTGTAGCCCCTTCGGTCACATGAGCTTTCAGCAAATAATCTGTCCCCCACTTAATGGCATCTAGAGCTTCGTCGAGTTGACCACTGCGAGTATAAGCATCTTGGTATTCTTCGACTCCCCAACTCAACATGGTTATACTAGCTGCCATAGGAAAACCAAATTTAACATGGTCACCAGCATCAAAATAGCCACCAGTCAAATCGAGACCAACATCAGAACCGTCATTAACTGTGGAATCACTACGCCATTCAATGCGATTATTATCAGGCAAAGAGCCCGAACGATTAGCTTCATAGAAGAGAAATGATTTTTGTAACGCTTCCCCATATCTAAATTGACCATTCCCTGGAGTAGGTACTAGATCAGTCTCAGTTGTAGATTCAGATTCAGATTCGGTTTCAACAGAAGAAGAATTATTGGTAGTTATGGGTGGGACTAAATACAAGTCATTGACAATATCTACATAACGAGAATTATCTTGAGTTTTGACTAAGTACTCATGATGAGAATCATTCTCACCAGTCTGCCACTGGCTAGAGCCATCAGCATTAACTTGATTAAATCCCTGATCGACTCTGCTCCATAAATCCTGATCTCCTCTGACTGCCCATAAGACTGCCGTTTGATCCCATGTATGATAGCCATCAGCAAGAGCATTATTGGGCGTATCAAATCCTCTAAATACTTCGTGGGCATATCTTACAGGATTAGATGTAGGAGCATTTTGGAGACTAGTCCCACTATACATCTGCCAACCAATTTCTGCTCCAGAAAAGACGATGCGAGTCGGCCAATTGTCTACCACCATCTGAGTATCTTGAGGTCGATTACGAGAAAAGTTCCATTCTGTCCCAGCATGAGGATATTGACCTCCCATAATCACGGCTTCTTTGACTTTCTGCCGGACTAAATCCATGCCATTGAGATTACTATGCTCATCTGGTTCAGATTGCAGGAGACTAGCCATATTTACCAAATAGCCGACACTGACATAGGTAACAGAATTATCTTCAGCTGCAGCTAACGTTGCTCTTAAAACATCGACAGCATCTGCTACTTGATCATCACTAGGTGTATCGTGGGGAAAGATTGTATGTAGACTATCACCATACCAACTGCCATCTTCTTGTAAACCAGAGACTTTTGTGACTCCAATTGGGATATCAGGACGATTATAATAAGTATTGATGGCGTCAACGGTTGAAGCTGTCCTTTTATGATTAGAATTAGCGTTGGTAACAACAGCTAGTAGATCAGCTTCGCCATTATTAGCTAAAGCATGAATCATCGCCAACGCAGCAACATCGTCAACGTCGTTAGACATATCTGTATCAAGGATCAGCTGCACTCCATTATTGGAATCAGGAGCAGTTGTATTATCTATCATAATTTTTGCTTACAAAGAAAATATTGGGCAACCGTTATTTGTGATTGAAGAAATATTGGTTTTTTGTTTTTGCTCTTGTAACTTTTATATTTCTTTTTTGCTTCATTGGTCTTCGGAGCAAATGCTGATTTATGAACTCAGTTTTTGGCTACTATTAGTATTTAGAACTAGATGTTTTACGATCAATGGTTCGTATCACTAGAATCATTGATATGAATCACAACTAAAAGAATTGAATCACTAACTTTTTGAAATCAAAATCACAAGTAACCAAAGATCTCGCATCTTAAATTTCAAAAAATATCAAGGAAATTTAAAGTGAAATTAGCAAATTAATTGTGAGAAAAAGTGATTATTGGATAAATACTGAGTAATTCATAAATAATTCTTAAAAATTACAGTTTGCGATCGCATTATTTATAGGAAATAATAAAAATAATTACTAATAGTCAAAAATCACAGTAATTATCAGGAAATAATAATTAAAGAGAAGATAAAAATCGGAAATTTACTGAGTCATCAATGCTTAATGGTCAAGATTTAATGGCAAGATACGGTATAGTTTATGCAAGATTACTTAACTCTTATTGCCTGATTCCTGGTTCCTTATTATCCGTCGCCTAGTCTAAAATAAGGGTTGTTGTTGTTTACCTATTAAATTACTCCATTGCGATATGGTAAGTTTAAACCCCAGTTCGAGCTTTAGTTTAAAAATTCAGATCGAAATTCCTAATCGTCCTGGTACTCTAGCATCAGTTATGAGCGCGATCGCGTCTAAAGGTGGTAGTTTGGGCGATATTTCCCTCTTACAACGTAATCACAAATATACTCAGCGAGAACTTACCGTAGATGCCTCTAGTAATGAAAATGCCGAAGCGATCATTACGACCCTAGAAAGTCTGCCCAAAGTTAAAGTAATTAGCTACAGCGATCGCACTTTTGCCATTCATCAAGGGGGCAAAATCCGCATTGAGAGCAAATTGCCCCTCAAGTCACAATCAGATCTGGCAATGGCTTACACTCCTGGGGTAGGCAGAATTTGTAGAGCGATCGCATCAGCTCCAGAACAGGTTTATGCTCTGACAATTAAGAGTAATACCGTAGCCGTGATAACTGATGGCAGTGCCGTCTTAGGATTGGGAAATCTTGGACCAGAAGCCGCACTTCCGGTCATGGAAGGTAAAGCATTATTGTTTAAGGAGTTTGCGGGGTTAGATGCTTTTCCCGTTTGCTTAGATACTCAAGATACGGACCAAATTATTGAGACAATTAAGCATATTGCACCCGTTTTTGGCGGCATTAATATTGAGGATATCGCCGCACCTCGTTGTTTTGAAATTGAAAAAAGACTCAAGGAAGAATTAGATATTCCCGTATTTCATGATGATCAACATGGTACCGCGATCGTGGTCTTGGCAGCATTATATAATGCCCTCAAAGTAGTCGGCAAAGAACTAGAAGAAGTCACAATTGTCATTAATGGTGCTGGGGCAGCAGGGATTGCCGTGGCTCGATTATTAAAAAAAGCAGGTGCTGACAAGATTATGCTTTGTGACTCCAAAGGTATTATTTCGCAAGATCGCCAAGATCTAAATCCTCAAAAACGAGAATTAGCGGCAACTTCAGCTGGTACTTTAACCACTGCTTTGGATGGGGCTGATGTTTTCTTAGGACTTAGTGTACCAGGGGTGGTTAACCCAGAAATGATCTATTCTATGACCAGGGATGCGATCGTTTTTGCGATGGCAAATCCGATTCCCGAGATCCAGCCAGAGTTAATCTATGATGATGTAGCAGTTATGGCAACAGGACGGAGCGATTATCCGAATCAAATTAATAATGTTTTAGCATTTCCGGGGATATTTCGTGGTGCTTTGGATTGTCGAGCCAGAGAAATTACGACTAATATGTATCTGGAAGCAGCTAAAGCGATCGCAGCTTTAATTGATCCCCAAGATTTGGATCGAGAACATGTTATTCCTTCTGTCTTCGATCCTAGAGTTGCTTCAGCTGTGGCTACCGCAGTTCGTAAGGCACATATTTAGGCATATTTTATATTTAACAGTTATCTTTTGTTAGTTAATATTTTGAAAAATAATGCTTAACGATACTTCAAATATTCCAGAGATTTCAGATATTCCAGAAGCGACCAGAGAAACTATTGCTCCCAAAACTGCTTCATCGTTTTCCGTCGTACGCTTAGGTGTGGCAGGAGTTGTCATCGGAGTAATTGTGATCGCGATTATTGCCTTATTGGTTCGTCCATCGAAACAGATATCAGAACCTGTTTCTCAGGAAGTTATTCCTCAGCAACCTGATGCCGCAACGGAATTGCCAGCTGAATCTAATCCCGTAGAGGTTGAAGAGAAAGAAGTGGCAGCAACAGAGACAGAAGCAGAAACAGAAGCAGAGACAGTAGATAATATCTTAGGACATTTACCCTATGAACAAGTTGCCGAATCAGAATTATCGCCCATTACCGCTGATGGCAGCATTCGCTTGCACAAAGCTGCAGCCAATAAATTTATGGAAATGCAAGGAGCAGCCAGAAATCAAGGGATAATCCTGACTCCTCTCTCGGGATTTCGCTCGGTAGAGGATCAAGATTATTTATTTTTTGATGTCAAAGAACAAAGAGTTCAAGATGCGACTAAAAGAGCAGAAGTAAGTGCCCCTCCTGGTTATAGTGAACATCATACTGGTTATGCTATAGATATTGGTGATGGCAAAGTTCCCGCCACTAATGTCAGTCCCAATTTTGAAAAGACAGCAGCTTTTCGTTGGTTAGAAGAAAATGCGGCGCGTTATAGTTTTGAATTATCTTTTCCCCCTGATAATCCCCAGGGAATTAGTTATGAGCCATGGCATTGGCGGTTTGTTGGCGATCGCAAAAGTCTAGAAACTTTTTATAAAGCACGGAAGCTAAAAATTGATGATAAATAATTGGCTCAATTATCATCTATTATTCTCATAGCTTAATAAAGCTCAAGTAGTTTTTTGATGGTTATTTCTGGAAGGGGAATAGTTTTAGTTGTTCCTAGAGAAAGAGATAAATCCTGATACCTAGCGAAAGCAAGGTCTTTTTGAGCCAGAGAAATTGTAATAGCTGGTATGTTAGTCAGAATTTGTCGGATCTGATTCTCGACAGTTGCGACCATGTCTATTGATAATGGACTGTGGATCGTGCCTAATCTAAGATAGAAATCATTATCAACGCTGTCAGCTTTACTATGATATTTATGCAAAAGATTGAATTTTTGAGCATCCCGACGTAGCTGATCTAAATCTAGGGTGATTAGGTCATCTTTTTTTGTCCAACCAATCAATACTGGAATATAGGTTGTATCATCAACTTTTTGTAATTGAAAAGAACGCCCATAAGGATGTTGATTGCGACTGAGAAAATTATAATCGCGATCGCATTTATAGCCGCCAAAACAAATATTGAAAGGTAACAAACTACAATTTTGCAGATATTTCAGCCAGTTATCGCAATCTAGATAACGAATTTCATTTCTTCTAAGATAAAACCATTTACTAATTATGCCCGCTGCTGTTTTTGAGCCTTCACAGCCTAGAACAGTAGCATGTACTTGTGCCATTTGATAGGGAGCAAATCCCTGTAGTTGCGATAAATAACTTTGGATGTTTTTAATTAATTGATTCAAGGGAGCTGGTTTGTCACCATAAAAAGCTACTAAACTAATATTAGAAACTTCTAAGGTAAAAGGAAGTTGCTGCGGCAAATGCATCACTTAATTATTTATTACTTATTACTTACTAATTACTTATTATTTATTACTTTCGCACGGTGGCACTAGCCTTAACCTCACCTTTGGTCGTAAACTGAAGTTTGCAAAAAAAATCTAAATAGAACAAGCTGTGCGAAAAATAGTAATTGCTGGGAACTGGAAAATGCACAAGACTCAAACAGAGTCTTTAGAATTTGTGCAAGAATTTAAATCCGCGCTCAAAAATGCTGATGAGGGTAGAGAAATTATATTATGTACTCCCTTTACTTCTCTATCAATTATGTCCAAAAATCTTCACGGTAGTAGAATTAAACTAGGGGCACAAAATATTCACTGGGAGGATCAAGGTGCTTATACAGGAGAGATTTCCGGCAGTATGTTAACCGAGATTGGCATCAACTATGTCGTAATCGGTCATAGTGAACGCCGCCAATATTTTGGGGAGACTGACGAAACTGTCAATTTACGTATCAAAGCAGCTCAAAAACATGGCCTGACCCCCATTCTTTGCGTTGGCGAAACCAAAGGACAAAGAGACGCGGGAGAAACTGAAAATATTATAATCAATCAGTTAAAAAAAGATTTAGTTGATATAGACCAAAATAATTTAATTATTGCCTATGAACCAATTTGGGCAATTGGCACCGGAGATACTTGTGAATCTGCAGAAGCAAATCGAGTTATTGGGATTATTCGTCAACAATTAAATAATAAAAATGTCCCTATTCAATATGGTGGGTCTGTAAAACCTAATAATATTGATGAAATCATGGCACAATCAGAAATCGACGGCGCATTAGTAGGTGGCGCTAGCCTTGACCCTGATAGTTTTGCCCGGATTGTTAATTATCAATAAAGTATTTAGGGATCTTGGGGCTACGTAATTTCTTATTGCCCCAACTCCCTCTACTTACCTAAAAGGAATGGGGAACAAAAAAAAGAAACTATAATTTTCAAACTAGAAGCAGTTTAACTTGGTTGCTCAATCAAATCCATCACTTTTAAATAAGCAGGATCATCTGGTTGCACTTCCCGCTCCTCAAGTCCATCATCGTTATAAATAGCTTTTCTAGCATTATCTGCGACAACAGCATTAGAAAGTAATTCCAAGGCATCAGATCGCTCAATATTGTTTAATGCTTCTATATATTTGCGACTATTAGACGGTCTTACTGATTCTTGGCAATAATTTGACAATTGCCGACTCTTAGTAATAACTTCAAAAGCGAAATCTTTTTCTTCACCACTACCATATAAAACCTTATAAAGAAGATTGACCATCGTAGCATCATGGCTTTGTATTGAGTATTTCTCTTCAATTTGCGGCCAATATCTCAAAGCTTTTAATCCTTCCAAAGCACCTTTGTTCAAACCCGACTCTTCACACCATTGCTCAAATTCTTCAATGTTCAAAGGACAACGACCATATTCAATTATTCCTCTGGCTAAAGCTTGACCTGCCTGGAAGTTTCTGGTGGGCTGCCCTGAGACCGGAAGCATCATACTGCCTCGCACATCAGCTACCATAGCCGTCAATTGGGTAAAAGTATGATCTCTAACTCTTTCTCTATAACCACCTCGATTCAGGGTTGCTTCAATACTCGGTACCCCATATCCTAATTCTGTCAAAGCTATAGTTTGCTGAGAATAAAGTTTTTGACGATCTTTCCTCAACATCGAAACCGTTGCTGCTTGGTCAAGACATTGATTTAGTAGTAAGGTCAGCAAGGTAGGTAGAATCCCTGGATTTTGTTGATGATATTCATAGCTAAATCCCGCAAAAATCGATGCCATATTTTTTGCAGCTTTAATATATTGGGCTTCCACATTATGAATACCTGGGGAAACCTGAATGTTGGGGGAAAGTTTATTCAGCATATGTGCCCCAATTAACGCGATTAGGGCATTAGGATGACAAAAGTTGGCAGTAAAGCTATCTAGAGGATCTCGCAAAGCACCGTGGCGGTGAAAACCTGAGAAAAAAGCTAAATTGGGATTTTTCTCGCATAGGACATAAGATTCATTTTTTTCGTCGTCGTGACTATAAGAGCCTGCAAGACAACCCAATACTACGTTATTACGATTGAGTTGCTTTCTGATGTTACAGGCTTCGGCAAGATCCTGTTCGATATATTTACTATTAGCCGTCAAAATGACCAAATCACATTTCAGCATCAAATATTCCAAGTCATTGGTAACTAATTGATTTTTTTCGCTGTGGCAGGCCATCCGATGCATTTTCGCTACATGCTTCGGGTCCATACCCTTGATTGCTTCAACTGAAAATGCCCCCATAAGTTCCCTTCTAGGACGAGGAGCTAGCAATAGGGATTTTTCAGTGTTTTGCATTGCTGAATTGTAAGCAAGGGAGCCTGGATAGAGACCAATGCTATAAAATCCAATTTTACCTTGATTCAGTTGGCGAATACGTTGTTTAATGCTTTTTTTATCTAATGAATTATCAAAGAAACTATTTTGCATTACTTTGTATTTTTAAAAATTCTGCTCTATGCAAAGCCTGGTTAGGCTTAAACAGCATTGTATAGTATGGAGCGATACTCTCAAAATTAGACTGCTTGGGTAAGTACGCTTAACCTTAATTCCCTGCTTTATAATTCCTAGACAAAACTAGACAATCTAGATTATCTGTTGATTACTTCTTGCTTCATAATAGTAACGTCGGCGTTATCTACTTCACAAGCTTTCACGGACAAGCCGTCCGCATAGTGAGCTA
>JASJDR010000215.1 GCA_030065615.1 Xenococcus sp. MO_188.B8
TTTTATTTCGATATCACAGATGATGAGATTGAATATTTCTTATCTGAATCAGGAAAGATCCTGCGGTCTGGTAAGCTGATCCTAGGCGATCATACAAAGGAATTTGAAAAAGCGTTCGCCGAATATGTTGGCGCTAAATACGCGATCGCAGTTAATAGTGGTTCCTCGGGACTGGAAATCTTGCTACGTTTGCGCAAGGTTGAGGGTACAACGGTGCTGGTGCCGACAAATACCAACTTTGCTACTGTAGCTGCGGTAATTCGTGCGGGGGGACAACCTCAATACCTTGATATGGACGAATTTACCTTTGCTCCTTCCCTGGAAATGGTACAACAAGTGGTAGAAGGTGGAGCTAGTAGTCCAGAAGCACCGATTTCAGGAGTTTTGTGGGTTCATATTGGGGGTGTAATCTCTCCAGAATTTCCCCAAGTAGTTGAATATTGTCACCAAAGAGGTCTGTTTGTATTCGAAGACACGGCTCACGCTCATGGCAGTAAGATCAATGGAGTGAGTGCGGGAAACCTAGGCGACGGTGCCTCTTTTTCGTTCTTTCCCACTAAAGTTATGACAACTTTTGAGGGCGGGATGGTAACAGTCAATAATGAGGAAGACGATTATATTGCGCGATCGCTGAGAAACCAAGGTAAGCGAGGGATGGATTTTGGCGGTTTGCATACAGATTTCGGCAATAGTACCCGAATTACCGAGATTAACGCTCTGTTGGGTCGGATTCAGTTAAAGAAACTGCCCGAGATGTTAAAAAGACGGCAGCGAGCCTACGAGGTAATTAGCGCCCAACTAAGAAAGGCAGGCATAAATTTTGTTGCTACCGATCACATGGATGTGGCTAGTCATTACAAACTTCTGGTTCATCTTCCGGCAGGGAAAACAGTTAAGGGAGTGAAAGCTGCCTTGGCGGAAGAAGGAGTATTTTTGGGTGGCACAGTGTACGAAATTCCCTGTCACAAACAGCCTGTTTTTGAGGGTATTTGTCCAGGTCAGAGCTTTCCTCGTGCCGAGCGCTGGTGCCCCAATCACATCTGTCCTCCTCTAACATCGGGAATCACAGAAGCCGACGCGCAGCGTGTCGGAGAAGCGGTGGTTCGACATTTATCTGAGAGTTAATGATGTCAGAAATTTACGCTTCTGAAATTGAGTATACCGATGTCATCGTAGTCGGGGGAGGCATCGCGGGAATTGCAATTGCCGAATATCTCGCCCGTCACAGTCGCCTTTCGATCAAGGTTTTGGAGCGTGCCCAACAATTAGGGACTGGTGCTTCTGGTAAGCTAGAAGGCTGGTTTCATACCGGAGCCCTCTACTCAGGACAGGATGATGCCCAGACCTTTATCAATTGTGTGAATGGGGTGGAAGATCTTGTCAATCTTTACAGTCCCTATTTTCCAGAACATTGTAATGTCGCCCTAAACCAGGTAAAACCCCATCTTTTTCGACCTGCAGTACTCCCTAATCCCCAAGGATGGTTTAACGACAGTCCTGTGTACTTAATTCATCCACGGACGGATTCTCCAGAAAGCAGACTATTTGCTCTCAAGAGCGACTCGGTACATATGGAGCTCCAACGTAACCGAGTTTTAGGGAGACTGGAAGTAGCATATGGTCAGCAACATAATTGGTTTCACGAAGGCAATTGTCTGGCACCAACCTACTCGCAAGTTGAAGCTCATGAGGGTTTAGAATGTTCTTTGCGCAACTCAACAGAAACTTTGCGTAACCTTTGTCAAAGATTTGATGCCTCCTATGACATGGAGCCTTCAAACTACGAAATTCTCAAGACATTGGATTGCTCGATGAATACTAGCTCCATTATGAAAACCCTGGTTGCTAGTGCTCTAGAGCGAGGTGTAACTTTTGAGACTGGAGTTACTATCGAGAAACTGCTCATCGACCGATATGGTCCACTCCGGATCAAGAGTCTTTTATGTCAGACTAAGCAAGGTTTTGCTAAACGCCTGAAAGCGAATTTATTTGTTTTCGCGGTGGGAGATGGGTTTACCCCGTTTCTCTCGGAGCTGCAAGTGCGCGCCCGACTCAAGAGTAGTCGTAGTGCGATGGTGGTAGCCCATCCTCCATTGGTCGATACCAATTTCGTGCGTATGTCAACCAAGAACAAATTTCACTTCAATCATTTCGTCCAACATCGTGAGATTGGAGGAGAGAACTTTGTTTACTCGATGTTGGCTGATTCTGGATATGCTAGCGATGATCCTAAAGATGAGGTTGATATTGAACCGATTCTGGAGTCAGCCCAGCGGTATTTCGGCAAAGATAAACTTTACAGCCGCCAACTTTTCAGTTATGAATGCGTTAAAACAGAATTTATGAGTGAGGAGGAGCAAAAACGGCGCTATAGCTATTGGATTGAGTCAGATCCCAATAGTAACTACTTGTGTGTCCTGCCAGGAAAGTTTTCGTTTTTTCCTACAGTGGCATTTCAGGCTTACCAGCGCATTAGAACTTTGATTCAATTTGATGAATGCGTCCCCAAATCTTCCTTTAAATTAGAGACCCCGTTTGCAAAAGAGGCGACAGAGCTAGTAGCTAATTCGTATCCAATTGCAATCATAAAGTCTAGGAATTGAAAGCTTGACTCAAATTCATTAACCAAGGTTCGATAAACAGAAATTTTTCTGGAAATTGTAACCAATGATTGAGCTTAATCCTATTTCGTTGCTCGCAGCTAATTTTTTCCCTAAAATGTCATAAATAAGTAGTAGTGTGAGGAGACACGATGAAAAAAACCTTGTTTCTGAATCCACCTTCCTTTGAGGGCTTTGATGGTGGAGCTGGAGCAAGATACCAAGCAAAGCGAGAAATCACTTCTTTTTGGTATCCCACATGGCTGGCACAACCAGCTGCTCTCGTTCCTGGCAGTAAGCTGGTAGATGCTCCCCCCCACGGACAAACTGTGGAGGATGTGCTCCAAATTGCTAAGGATTACGAACTGGTAATTATGCATACCAGTACTCCTTCCCTGGCCAACGATGCTAAATGCGCCGCAGCGATTAAAGCTCAAAATCCTGACACTCAAGTGGGTTTTATCGGCGCCCATGTAGCGGTTTTGCCAACAAAAACTCTAGAGGAAAATCCCATCCTTGATTTTGTTTGTCGCAACGAGTTTGACTACACCTGTAAAGAACTAGCTGAAGGTAAAACCTACGACCAAATAAAAGGGCTAAGTTACCGCGATCGCCAAGGCCAAATCCAACATACTCCCGAACGAGAATTAATCCATGACTGGGATTCTATACCCAGTGTATTCCCCGTTTACGCCGACAATCTCGATATTCGTAAGTATCTGATCGGATATCTGCTCAATCCCTACATTTCCCTCTACACGGGACGGGGTTGTCCTGCAAAATGTACCTTCTGTCTCTGGCCGCAAACCATCGGTGGACATCAATACCGCGCAAAAAGTCCTGAAGCAGTGGGCAAAGAGATGGAACTGGGTAAATCCCTTTTCGGGCCAGGGATTCGGGAATATTTTTTCGATGATGACACTTTTACTATTGATAAACAACGGGCGATCGCAATTAGCGAACATCTCAAACGCCTCAAACTTACCTGGAGTTGTAACGCCCGCGCTAACCTGGATTACGATACCCTCAAGCAATTAAGAGATAACGGATTACGTCTGCTTTTGGTCGGCTTTGAATCGGGTAACCAACAAGTTCTCGATGGCATTAAAAAGGGGATTAAATTAGAAGTCGCCCGCAAATTCATGGCCAACTGTAACAAATTGGGAATCAAAGTCCACGGAGCTTTTATTCTTGGTTTGCCTAATGAAAGCCGTGAAACCATTGAAGAGACCATTCGCTTTGCCTGCGAAGTTAGCCCCCACACCATTCAAGTTTCCATTGCCTCTCCCTATCCAGGAACGGAACTTTATAGCCAAGCTCAGGAAAACGGCTGGTTTACCAATGATGATTTAGTGGCCAACTCAGGGATTCAAATGTCTGCTCTGCAATATCCCCATCTCTCGGCAGCCGACATTGAGGATGCAGTCGAACAAATGTACCGTCGGTTTTACTTCAGATCGGGGGCCATTATTCCCATCGTGGGAGAAATGCTTAGTGATCCCCAGATGCTAGTGCGTCGCCTGCGGGAAGGTCGTGAATTTCTCTCCTATTTGAGAGAGCGTCATAATCGAGCTGCCGCTAGAGCATAATTGACTAGCGACCCCACGCGAGTCGTGACGTCTAGTGTGAATTGATTGATGAAACCTCTTTATTTCTGTTAAACAATCTAAAATGATGATTTTGGGTGAATCTCGGAACGCTGATAACCCAAGAGACATTTTTTATTCACACAAGTCATAATTGACGCTTGCGTAGCTCTACCCGCGACCCAACGCTGCCGACAGACGTTTATCCCGCATAGTTTGGGATTTATCCCGCATAGTTTGGGATTTATCCCGCATAGTTTGGGATTTATCCCGCATAGTTTGGGACAAAGGTCTCGGTACGGTTTAATCCAGAACACGGAGCTGGACAAGTCCAGAACACAGGGCTGGGTAAATCCCTGAACGCGCGATTCGTGAAATTTTCTGTCTGCAAAATTTTTTCATTCAAAATTACCTACATTCACAATGCAACTCGGAAGCGAACAACACAAAGAATTATTCTGTAGAAGTTTGATCGACAGTTACCTAGAATACGAACCCGAAAAACTTCCTTGGCCAGAACTTGACAGTGTTTCCCTAGAACGCCTACAGGCAATTCCCTTCTGGACAGAAGCACTCTATACTGAGCGTGCGGCTGAAGTAATGATAAGCGCCTATGCTGACACAGTAGAAGATCCCCTCTTACGAGAAGCGATCGCTCTTCAAGGAATTGAAGAAGGTCGCCACGCCAGACTGATTGAGTTTTTTCTCAACCACTACGACATCCAAATTGAGGAGCCAGAAAAAGTTGAAGTACCTGAAGATATTGAAACTGCCTTTACCGATTTCGAGTTCGGCGAATGTCTCGATTCATTCTTCGCTTTTGGTATGTTCGATTTGGCTCGTCAGGCAAATTACGTCCCTGAACCCTTATTCAAAATCTTCAATTCCTTGCTAGAAGAAGAAGCTCGTCATATTGTTTTCTTCATAAATTGGGTCACTTACATTCAAATTCAGCGAGGACGAGGATTTAGTGGTTTGCGGGCAGCTCATGCTGGCTGGAATTATACCAGAGGACTTTGGGGATTGATCAAAGCTTTTGGTGGTGCGGGAGAGAGAGAAGAACGTGCTTTTACGGCTACTGGAGCTAACAGTTTTATCGATGATTTGACTCCTGAATTGTTATTGTCCACTTGTTTAGCAGAAAATACTAAGCGGATGAGTGTATTTGATGAGCGTTTGCTTCAGCCTCTACTGATGCCTAGACTTTCAAAATTTGCCCTAGGATTTCTCAAGCTTGTACCTCGGTTACCTAGACCAAATCAAAATCGAGTTACAGTTACTGATAACTAGGTATTTCAACTTTAAGCTTCTGGTTAGGCTGCAAGGGAGCAGGGCAAGGAGCGGGGGGAACAGGGAGACAGGGAGACTAGGAGACGGGGAGACATAACCTATCTTATGTATTTTCCAAATTGATATTACACATTTTTCCCCTAAACCCTAAACCCTAAACCCTAAACCCTAAACCCTAACCCCTAAACCCTATCTACATTAGGTAATTTATTTTGTACTATGGAACTAAAGACCCAAAAGGCACCTGAAAAGATCGCTCAACAAAAAACCACGAAAAACACATCAAGTCCAGTTGGTGCCCTGGATACCTTACGGCTAGTTTTTCAGGCTGGTGGCCCAGGATTTTGTCAATTTGCCATCAACAGTGCTTGCAACGCCAATTGCGGCTTCTGTAACTTCGCGCGTGATACTTTTCCTAAAGAGCAGTGGCAGTTTGTCGAACTTCAAGAAGGGCTAGATGCGATCGATATCCTCTTTCGCGAGGGCATTAGATACCTCGTTTTCACCGGTGGTGAACCAACTCTCAATCCCAATCTCGTAAGTTTCGTCGAACATGCTTCGGGACTTGGCATCAAATGCATGGTAGTAACCAACGCTGGACTTTTGACAGAGAGTAAAATTCACCAGCTGGCAGATGCTGGATTGTCTAGCTTTATTATCTCCATCGATGCGGCAAATCAAGAGACCCACGAGAAGAATCGCGGATTGCCTGGTGTGTGCGACAAAATCAAAGAAGCAAATAAAGTGCTGGATGATATTGGCATGAGTGCCACTGCTTCGGTTACCATGAGTCACTTAGTAGATTATGATGCCCTTCCTGATTTTCTGACTACCCTTGGTTTCAAGTCTGTAGTTTTTTCCTACCCATTAACAAAACTTGACTCAAATTTCCGAGGCTTTTCTGATGCTGGTTTGGTGACTCATACTAATGAAGGACTCTGGCAAGCTTACGAGAAGGTCAAGCAACTGAAAAAACGATTTTCTGTAGTTAATCCTACCCTCTCACTTGAGGAAATGCAGCGGTTCGTGAACAATGAGGAGCAAAAATATCCCTGCCTTGCGGGTTATCGGTTCTTCTTCCTCGACTGGGATTTGAATATGTGGCGCTGTCATTTCTGGAATGAGCCGATGTGTTCTATTTATGAGTTTGATAGCTCGAAACTAGTGCGCGACGGTTGCACGAAGTGTATGATCAACTGCTACCGCGATTCGAGCCTGATGCAGCATATTGCCGTGTCAGTACATGATGCTTATCAATCAGTGAAGCAAGGAAAGTTGCTGGATGCGACCAAGGCTTTAACGAGGAAAGGTAATCTGGATTCCCTGCGCTCAGTTATGGAGGAGTTGCCCTGGATCATGCGATTTTGATACCAAATTAAATAATGTTGGCGACACAAGCAATTTAGTAGGGGTTTGGCAGTGCCAAACCCCTACATTACATTAATACTCTAATAGAACAAGTGCGATCGTGCTGTTGAAACAAGATTCAAACCCTATACAGCAAAAGAATCTTCAGCTTTTTGGAGCATGCGATCGCGAATTGGTTTCTCTATCCCAGTTTACCCAAAAGAAGCGATCGCGCTAAATGCAAGTTAGGTTTTCTTTTGCGATCGCATTTATTCAACATCTAACCGTTAGGGGTGAGTGACTTTTGATATGCGGAGCGGTATCCTTTAGGACTTGCGCGTAGCGCTATATCTGTCCATACCAAATCGACAACTGTTGTTGGGGACTACCAAAAACCTCTTTTCCCATTGGGTAAAATTGTCGTCCAGTTGGTTTTGGCTAAGGCCAATTGTTCTTCCGTAATATTGGCATTGGTTAAATTAGCCCCACAGAGATTTGCTCCTTTCAACTTAGTATCCTTACATTGAGCATAACTCAAATCTGCTCCTCGCAAATCAGTACCTTCTAAGTTGGCATCACTCAAATAACTCCGTCCCAAATTAGCATTACGTAATACTCCTTGACGCAGATCACAGCCTGTAAAATCAGCAGAACTTAAATCAGCTCCCTGGAAATTAATTTTAATCATCCTACAGTGATGAAAATTCGATCCAGATAGATTAGCTTTCTGCAAATTTTGTAAACTGATGTCCTTAAAGGTAAAATCTCTTCTACCGCCAGCATAAGAACTCAATAAATCTTGTTTGTCAAGCTTAATTGGTTTTTTTGATTCCCGAGCCTGATTTTTTGCTGTAGAGTTGCTTCTACTTAATCTTCCTTGACTTCGAGATGTCGGATTGCTGTGACTATTGATATCCGTATTTACCCTACCAGTTTCCATTCTGCTGCGATTCTGACCTCGAGAACCATAAGCAGTTCTTCGAGATGTCGGATTGGCTCGACTCCTAGAACCAGAACCACGCTCATTAGTTCTAACCTGAGTTTTTGATCTAGAAGAATAGGTATTTTGCCTAGAAGAGCCAGAATTACTTCTGCCTTCGGACAAATCATTAGAATAACCCACCATACTATGACTGAGATCGTCTAGATGATCCGACATATCTAATGCTTGTAAGGCCTCTTCCGCAGTCTTGTAACGATTTTTGACCGAAACTTCTAACATTGTTAGCAAAATTTCCGCAAAGGTATCACTAACATCAACATAGTTAAACCATTGTATTTCCCCCGTTAGAGGGTCGGATTCGATATTTTTTGGCGCCTTTCCTGACATCAGATACATACAGGTAACCCCCAAAGCATAAACATCACTACCATATACCGGACGCATGGCTAACTGTTCAGGAGGCGCAAAACCTGGAGTACCAACAGCAAAAGCAGTTAAAGCTGTCTGATCACCATTTCCTGCGGCGACCGTATTAACTTGATTCTTAACTACCCCAAAATCAATTAATACCAGCTTATTATCTATTTCACGACGAATTATGTTCGCTGGTTTAATATCACGATGAATTACTTTTTGAGCGTGAATATCTCTGAGAATAATCAGAACCTCGGTTAAAACCTGTCGAGCTTTACTTTCATCAAAAACTCCGTGTTTTTTAACTTCTTGCTGAAGATTGTCCCCTTTAACAAATTCTTGTACTAAATAAAATTGTTGTCTATCTTCAAAATAATCTAATAATCTAGGTATTTGAGGATGATTACCCACTTTACCCAAGGTTTTTGCTTCTCTCTCAAAAAGCTCTCTGGCCATCGAGAGAAAATTAGGATTATCAGTATTAGGACGTAACTGCTTAATAACACATAATGGTTTACCTGGTAAGGATAAATCAGCGGCCAAAAAAGTTGCCCCAAAACCACCTTTTCCTAGACCTTTTACTAAGTGATAGCGATTTCGTAAGAGCAGCTTAGATCCACAAGCTTTACATTTTTTTGCTTTGGGATGATTGAGAGGTTTAGGACAGGAAGGATTTAGGCAGTAACTCATTAAAAGTACCCACGAGACTCCATCAATACAATTGCATGAAGAATTAATCTAAATTTACTAAACTTGCTAACTCAAATTAGTGAATTATTTTTGTTAATTTAGAACATTACAAGTCAGTTATCTAAACACAGCATATCTTATATTTTCAAGAAATAGGTAAATCCCTATTTAAAAGTTAGTTGCTGATCATAGAGTTATCTTAAATATATTACCCATTATTCTAAATATATTATTCATTATCCAATAAATAAATTACCGTTAAAGCCAGTATAAATAATTAAGTATTTTTACGAGCTAATTTATAGAAAAATTTGTTTTATTGAGGAAATTACAGTAAGATGATCATTACTAGATCAATAATAATGATAATAAATTTAAAATTTTCGGAGTAGAACTTATGGTGTTAACCCCCTCAACAATGCTTTCTTTAGGGACTCAAGCTCCTGATTTTAGATTACCTGATGTTGTTTCTGGTAAAATAATCTCTTTAGCAAATTTTGAAGATAAAACGGCCTTGCTATTGATGTTCATTTGCTGCCATTGTCCTTTTGTTAAACATATACAACAAGAGATAGCCAAACTTGGTCAAGATTATCAAGATAAATCTTTAGGTATTATTGCTATTAGCGCTAACGATATTAGTAAATACCCCGATGATTCTCCAGAAAATATCAAATTAATGGCACAAAAGTTAGGATTGAATTTTCCATTCTGTTACGATGAAACCCAAGAAATAGCAAAATCCTATACAGCGGCATGTACCCCAGACTTTTTTTTATTTAATAAATTAAGAAAATTAGTATATAGAGGACAATTTGATGATAGCCGTCCTAGCAATCAGATACCAGTAACAGCTACAGATTTACGTCAAGCTATTGATTATGTATTAGCTGACAAGCTGATTGATTTTGCTCAAAAACCTAGTATTGGTTGCAACATCAAATGGAAACCAGGAAATGAACCTGACTATTTCGGATAATTATGACTAGCTTCTGACCCGTTATTTACTTTTTATAGTCAGGAATAAATTGCTCTACTTCGGAATTAATTGGAGCATCTTCCCGATTATCAATTCTAGATTGTAAATAGAAAAAATACGCTAAAAAGCCCAATCCCACTAATAAAATAATACTTAAGATAATTATGAGTAATGGTGCAGGTTTTCTCTGATGAAGAGCAGTCAATAGTTTCTTGGCCGTTTTTGATGAATCAGGTTCTGTAGGGATATATTCTGTATCCGGTAAAGACAAAACCTGGGGATAAACATCGGACCAGACAAGGGAATCAGAGATCGCGGTTTCGACTTTAGACCAGGAAATGGTACTATTAGAAGCTGATGATTTTGATTTGACTTGACAATGAACCAAAGCCACAGTTGCATTGTCATGACCATTCCTTTCATTAGCAATTTTCACTAGTGTTTTTACTGTCTTAGTAATATTAATTTTGCCGGTGAGCATCGGCAATATAGTATCGCGCCAATATTGCTCCACCCGATCAAAATCACTTAGACCATCAGTACAAAGCAAGAAAATACAATTGTCATCAATAATTAGGCGTTTAACATTGGGATGCAAGGCACTAGAATGACGCATTCCTAAAGCCTGAATAAGAGCTCCAGCCGATGGATATTGAAGAGCGTCACGGTAAACAGCATAACCAAGACGGACTTCTCTTGAAGCAAGATCATCGTCTATTGTAACTTGATGACATCCCACCGAGGTCACTAAATAAATCCGAGAATCACCGACACTAGTTAAATAAACTTCGTGATTACGAGTCAGCGTCATTACTAGAGTTGTACCCATGCGTTGTCTTTCTTGACGCTGTTCATTGTCATTGCGCTCACAAATAGCATCATTCGCATCATTAGTAAATTTAACCAATTGTTTAAATACAGCTCCTGGGGAGTTGTGTTTCTGGTCAAAAGACATCTCTGCTATCTTAGTCCGTAAATGATTAATGGTTTCTTTAGCAGCAATTTCTCCCCCTTCGTGACCACCAACTCCGTCACATACTATTGCCAAATTGAGATCCTGGTTATTAATTAGAATAGGTGTGGAATTATCAGGATAGGCTGCATCCTCATTATTAACGCGGGTCGGACCAGGATCAGTACAAGCAAAAACCTGATAAGAATAATCATAATTTTGACTACATAAATCTAAGGAATAATCCAAAACCTTAATTACTTGCTCAATTTTGGTGATAGAACCTCTTTCGAGACGTGTTGACAATTCCTCTAAGATCTCCCTAATCATCGGATCGACATTTTCTGTCAACTGTAACCATAGCTTGCCCAAGTCTTTGAGAGTCGGTGTGCTTTTGGCATCAGATTCTAATTCTATTAGTTGAATAATAGAGCCATTAACCCTAATTAAAGAAGGATTTAGTATGGTTGAGACAACCTGCTTTTCTAGTAGGGGATTCCATAGACTAGCTATTTGTCGCAGCCAATTTAATTGCTTAATAGCTTGAGCTTGCGGCCAAAAGAATAAGATTTCAGGGACTAATTGTTGTGGATATTCAAGTTTTCCTAGGGAATTATAGGGAACTGTCCCATAATCTAATAGCCAAATATTGTAACCGTCAAGTTGACCATAAACTTGAGGAATGTGAGGTGAGTAACCAAATAATTGTAAATAAGTAGCTATTTCTTCGGGAATTTCTTCAGGAATTTGGGGGATCAAGCCAGGCTTAGTATCAAGAAATATTTGTTGGGTCAGGGCAAGATAACGCTCTCCAATTAATGAGCCAACTTGTTCTGGATTAATTTGCGGTGAGACTATGGTGCTGGTTTCATGAGAATTTGGTTTTGCGCCCATTGCCCAAAGATAGCGTTTGACTATTGGAGTTCTACACTGCCGACAAAAACGGCTTTCTAATTCGTTTAACGCCATACAATGAGGATTTGAGCATTGAATCCCAGGCTCGGAATGTGGCATAGATTCTTTTGGTTTGGGAGCGCGATCCATATTATTTGCGCTAATCTTAATGGTTACTTTACAGAGTTAACAGCATGAGTTGCTGCTATTAAAACAACAAGATTATTTCGTTGATGGTTGTGTAAATTTAAGCCGATGTTATTTAATTATCGACCAGTTTATTATGCCTATAATGACAATATCGGAAATTTTTATAGATTCTTGAATTATAACCTGATAGATTTTCATTAAAAATCAAATACTCAAGCCTGTGTGTTTTTTTGACATTTCTTGTAATTTTTTTTGTAGAGCTTGTGTTAAGTTCTGTGAACTTTTCCTTAAGGAATCTTCGAGATAATTAGAGGCATTGAGAGGAACACCAATATTAACCGAAACCTTAGTTTGCCAATTGGGATAAGGTTGACTATATTTGATGGTTATTGGCAAGACTTTAACTTTTTTATGAGGTTGTTCTAGTTGAAATTGAATAGCAATAAAGGCCACACCTCGTTTTAGTTTATGGATTTTATCATCTCGAAAAATACCTCCTTCGGGAAAAATCACAACCATGTCATCATCTTGCAGTAATTCTAGGCTATGAAGCAAACTACTTGCTTTAGGACGATGAGTATCTACAGGAAAACATCCCATACGTCTAATAAACCAGCCTTGTAGCCCCTTGACCTCATTAGCTGAAACCATGAACCTGAGATCTCTACCACTAACTAGTCTTCCTACAGCATAAGGAACTATAAAGGAATCCCAGCGAGAACGATGAGTTGGCGCGACTATTACTGGATCACTTTGAGGGATATTTTCTTGACCAGTAATTTGGATTTTACCAAAAAAAGTTGGTATCACAAAATAACTACCTAGATAATAGAGAAAACCTGAGACCCAGGGAGAAATTTGGGATTGAATCTGAGATTGATACTTAGTTGGTTCTGGAGATACTGTTTGGTAGTCCATTGTGAAACAAAGTTAAAAGTAGATAGTAAAGTTGAAATTTTCTCTACTTCTAACTTAATTTCGTTTTTCTAGCTAGATTTTCCTCAGGGATCATGACAATTTTTCTAGTGAACAATGATTTCTACTCTTTGTTCCTGGTTGCTCACATCTGTTTCCTTAATTAGAGTCCTTCTAGAGGAACTTGGAGAAATCTAGCCAATTCTGCACCTTGATTTTCTAAAGTCGATAAGGCGATGGGTTCTCCGACTCTGGTTAAAGGAATATCACGAAACTTTTGAGAACGTAAATACAAGACTCGCTTAGGATTCAGTCCTTCTTTAATTTCAGCTCGGATAGATTGCACTTCTTCAATGGGGATACTCACTTTCACACAACGATTTTTCCCAGGAAATCCTGAACGAGAGATGGTTACTGTACCTGTCTCTTGATTAAATTCATTGTAGCCACCACCAACATCCCAAAGAATTACTAGCCAAAGATAAGTAGCAAGGAGACAACCCGCTACACCGTAGAATGTCAAGGCGATTCCTTGGGGGATAAATTGTAAATTAGTGGTATCAGAAACCAGTAGTAGATTAATTTTCCAGTAACTTGATAATCCTGATAGTAGAAAACCTATCCCCCCTATGGAGACAATTACTGCCCAGATATAGTTACTGATTCGACGGGAACCCGAGATTTCCCAACGCAAAGTTTTGCTCTTAGTTGTCATTTGCAAATGTTTAATTTTCTTAACAATCTGAAAAAGTAGAGTTAAATCAAAACTTATTCTCTCATTAACACCGAATTTTTTGATCTGTGATCCCACTAAGAATAAGATTTATGAGGATGATTATGTCATTTTGTTAATTTTTTGCTAATAATTATTTATGCCCTAGCTTAAGGTTACAAATCAGAATATTCCAAGGAAAATCAGGACTGTGCCTTAACTCGTGCTATTTTAAAAAATGTTAACTATTGCTTTACCATGATCCAAAACAGGCGATTCTCAAGATATTTAGTTCCTTAGGAGAGCTTGATTTATTCAGATTGGTAAAGTTTTGTAAAAAAATGGCGAGCGACCCTGCTGCTGACAAAGCAGCTAAGGAACGCGCAAGCTTAACAGTTACACAATTACTGGAGCTGTTTTTTTTAGGAGCATAATAGCATCCATTTTGATAAATCTTGCAGTTTGTTTAGTTGAGCAAGAGGATTAGAAACTATGACCATAGCAGTAGGACGCGCGCCCCAGACAGGATGGTTTGACGCCCTCGATGACTGGTTAAAGCGCGATCGCTTTGTATTCGTCGGTTGGTCCGGCATCCTGCTCTT
>JASJDR010000041.1 GCA_030065615.1 Xenococcus sp. MO_188.B8
TTTTTTTGTTCTATGGATTCCTATTTCTGAACCAAAGGAGGCTATGCAGTTTTGATACAAAAAAAGAAGCAGATTCACTATCTTCAAGGGAAATTCAATTATTCAAACCATTACCCATAAAAGACTTGAGGCTATTTATTTGAATTTTTAGTGACTCTTCTTTTTGGGCAAAATCTGGAGAAAAAGCGATCGCTGTCTATGATATCCAAATATTGAATCTTTTAGTTTATGTATGCGTAAATAAAATTAGCCATCAAAGATAAAATAACTGCTCCTATTCCCCCAAGAATCCATCTGAGTATTTTTTTGACATCATGAATTAATTTTTCTATATCAGATAATCTGCTATCTAAGTTAGATACATTGTCTTGTAAAACCGAGACATTGTCTTGTAAAACCGAGATACTCTCATTAGTTTTTACAGAGTTATCTTTGATGTCTTTAATATCCCTTTCAATTACAGCAATTCTCTCGCCGTTGCTAGTTACTTTATTTAATAAGGCTTGTTCCCATCTTGTATCTGTGTTTGCCATTTTGTTAGAATCTAATTGAATATTATTGTTAGAGAGAGCTATATTTGCTCTCTTTTTATTTTACAGTAATTTTTCGTTTTGTTGCGATCGCTAAACTCTAACAACAATCGCACTACGTAAAAATTTTCAACAAAAGGCGATCGCCTTCTTGAAACTCGGCAAAAAATGCGATCGCGAAAGCAGCAGATTCAATGCTTCAAAGTAAATTCAATTGTTCAAAGGTTGTAATCGCTTCTGTAATTGCTGTTGTGGACATATCTTGTATGCTGTGGATTTTCCATCACAGTGCGATCGCTTATTTAACATTTTCTGGGACTTCTTCCCAAGTGTCACTAAATATTAACTCAATCAGCTAAATTTGGAACAATTGCAGTAATGTTTTTATAGTACTGTTGAGTTTATTATCAATTAATTAAAAAGCCTGTTCTTTATGCAATAGCATAAAATTTGGGTTATTTACTCTATACTTCAAAATTGTTCGACTACTTGTAAACGTTGATGAAAACTGCATCTAAATATTGGAATTTAGTCAGGCTTAATAGTTCGGGAAAACTCAAGATAACCGAAATTAGTCTAGCTAAAAAACTTTTCCAGCAACAATTTCCCAATTTAATTGATCGCGAATCAATATCCGATCTAGCAGTTCAACGCGACTTAATCGCCTTAAAAAATATTGATAGAGAGGTGGTTGGTGTTTGGGCGGAAAGAAGCCTGCGTTGCTTTATATCTCATCAGATTAGACAAGTTTGCATTCAGCTAGAAATGCAGTTTGGTAGAGAACATGGTTTTACTCGCAGCGATTTGTTTATTTATACTCTTAACGATACTGTAGAAAACTTTCGCGACTCGATCGCTACTGAGCAAGCAGGTAAAAGCCAATACAAACCATTAGCTGTCGAGATTCTCGAAACCTTCGATCCTCAGAAGGCTAATTTATCTACTTGGACTACAAGATTAGTCAAACAAAATCGGGAACTTCAGCGTTTTTTACTGGAACAGGGAGTTTATCTAATCAGCAATTGGGCGATTTTAAATGATACTAATCTCAAACAGGTAAGTAGAATTTTGTCGGAGTTTCATAATCTGACATCGACAGAAATCGAGCAAGCTTGTTTGCTTTTGAAAAGTTATCATGCCGTATATCGTCAAGAGCGATTAAAAAATCGTGAAAGAGGAAAATGCCAAACTCCTTCTTTAGAACAATTAGCAAGAATTACTAGCTTAATTAACCAAAAAGCTAATGTAGTTTTTTCTGCTCAACAAACTTTAACTCAACTAGAAAAACTAGCAGATTTACTGAGAGAACATCGCATTTATGTTAGAGGTGGAAGACTTAAACAAGAAAAATCTTTAGATAATTCTGAGATTAATACCCAAGCGATACAAGCTTCTGTTACTTCATCTGAATCAGATAGCCATAATGATCGCGGTAATTTCTTAAAGTCCTATCAGCAGCAGTTTCAGCAGAGCTTAGAACAGTCCATTGAGGATATAATATCAACTCGATTGGGTAAATTTAAAGGCAAAAAAGCGGCAAAAGCTCCTCAATTTTTAACCGCTCTAAAATTATTTTACTGTCGGGGAGAATCGATGAGTGCGATCGCTTCTATGATCGGTTTACAAGCTCAATATCAGGTTACTAGATTGCTCAAGATCAAAGAATTGAGAGCTGATATCAGGCATCAAATGTTACAGCTTATGAGAGATTGGATTTTAACCCAAACTAAGTTTGAAGAGCCACAGCAATTAAAAGCTAGAGAACAAGAGATTGAAGCAGCTTTGGGCGAACAAATAGATCTGGTGCTGGTAAAAGCTAAAAAAGAAGTAAGTATCGCCGATAGCACTCAGAGCAGATTAGCTAAAGGTATTTGCGATTACCTCGATCGTCATAGTTAGGTAGGAAAGTTCAATTTTATGCATATCTTTAAAGCTTTGAGAAATAAGTATTAACAGAATTAACTTTGGGATAGTTTTACTTACCACCGAGTTAGATTTGAGAAATCAAAAAAACAATTAAACTATTATGACTACCTACAACAGCGACAACAACCTATTATTTGACTTTGAATCATTATCAGAAGCAGGAATCGCGCTTTCCTCAAAACAAATCGATCGCGCTATAGAATTAAGCGATCGCGTCATCGACCCCGAAAGACAGTGGCAGACTTATCTTAACGCTTTGGCTCTATTTGGGTTTGAAACTTGGCTACAGTCAAGAGATAATTTAAGCATTAATTCTGACAACTGTTCTGTGAAACAACCCAGCTATGCAAGTTTTATTGATGGAGTTTTCAACTTAAAGGTAGGAAAATTTAAAGTTTGCTTGCTAACCAAAGGAGTAGCAATTGATGAATTTATTACAGTTCCTAGAGCCGTGATCGATTTACCAGAATACACCGCTCATTTTTATGTTTTAGTTAATGTCATTGAAGAACAAGAAGAGGTAAATCTTGATAGTTTTATTCGTCACGATGAGATTATAAAACACAAGCGATTGGGTAATCTTATTCCCGATGCAGATTGGACTTACGAATTACCTCTAACTTGGTTTAATCCTGAAACAGACGACTTGCTGTTATATTTGCGTTGTTTAGAACCTAGTGCGCTCGCTTTACCCACAACAGCTACAGCAACTATAAATATTCAAAGGGAACTAGAATCGCTACTACCCCAGCTACAATCTCGTGAGACAGCTTTACACGAAGTATTAACTTGGGAACAAGCAACACCAATCTTAAGCAATCCTAATTTATTAGCTTGGCTCTATGAATTAAAAACTACTCAACCTTCAGCAAGAGATGCCTTGACTTCTTTGAGAGATCGCGCTTCGGCAACGATCTCAGAAGTTACTCAAAGAGTTATCAATGTAAAATCCTGGTTATCTGACGAACTAGATGAATTGGCGCAGAATCTAGCATGGATGCTCTTACCAGCCCCCGCATTTGCTCCTAGTGCTTTTCGCGATCTTCAAGTCATCAATCGAGAATCTCCAGTAGCAGAATTCGAAGCAATTGTTGCTCAACTAAGAAATAGTGGAGAAGATATTCCCGATGATGCTCGCGGTGCTTATCAAGATTTTGAGTTAATAACTCATGGCTTACGTTTATTTGCCGTAACTTGGGCAATAGAAGAAACAGAAGGTGTTCTCGAATGGAATTTGCTGCTAATTTTGGGAGCTCAGCCCAATAACTATCTACCCCAAGGATTGAGATTAGAATTAAGAGAGGGCAACACAGTTTTAGATGAAAAAGTAGTGCCAGAAGATACAGAGGATTCCTATATTTACACCCGCGTTATTGGAGAGTTAGAAGAACAATTCACCATCAGTATTGTACTGGCAAATGGCGAAAGTATTACCTTTCCCGATTTTGCTTTTGATTAAAAGCTATTAGCTGTTAGCCATTAGCTTTTTTGAGGGGATGAGAACTGAGTAAAACCAAAACCTTCTAGTGGACGTTGGCGTAAATACAACAACCATTGGAAAAGCTTGAAACCCTTACTATGAAAAACTTTTGACTTTTGACTTTTGACTTCCCCTCCTCGGAGGGGTTAGGGGTGGGTGACTTCCGCGCAGCGGCACTAGATATTCCTTAACTTGCATAACTTTAAAATTATTCCTGACTTCTCGCCGATGCAATTTCAACTTGAAGTACAACAAATTGATCGCTCTTGTCTCTTTAAACTAGCTTGGGGTAAGGGACAACAAATTTCGGTTACTCTACCCTATCCAGATACTCTGTTGAAGCTTTATCAAGAATGGCGCAAGGCTTATCTCAACTTCTATAAAACATCCCTCAGAGCCAGAATACCCAAACCGAAAAACGATCAGGGTAAAATCCGCTTTCCCCAAGATTGGCATCGTCAACTAGTACAGGCAGAAGCTCAATTGTTGTCGGAATTTCATCGTTGGTTACGGCAAGAAAAACTATATGAAATTAGAGCTAAAATTGCTAGTGAAAGTAACAATGTGGCGCATAATGCTCCAATAAAATTATTTTTAACCTGTAGTATTGAATTATCAAGATTGCCTTGGGAAACCTGGGAACTAGGTGCAGAATTTGGCTATTCAGTAGCGATCGCTCGTAGCCCAGTTAATATTACCAACCCTAACAAAACGCCGCCAAAACGCCGCCGCAAACCTCGTATTTTGGCTATTTTAGGTGATGATACAGGACTAGATTTAACAAGCGATCGCGATTCTTTGGATAGTTTGAAACAAGTAGCAGAAATTGAGTTGCTTACCTGGCAACCCCAACAGCCAGCAGCGGAAATTAAACAACAAATTCAACAGGCGTTAACTGACGAAAGAGGCTGGGAAGTTCTTTTTTTCGCAGGACATAGTAACGAAACAACAATTACTGGGGGAGAATTGGCGATCGCACCTAATATTGCTCTCTCCATCACAGAAATTGCACCTCAATTAACTATAGCTAAAAACAATGGCTTACAATTCGCCTTATTTAACTCCTGTAATGGTTTAAGTATTGCAAACTCTCTAATTGATTTAGGTTTAAGTCAAGTCGCTGTAATGCGCGAACCGGTTCACAACCAAGTTGCACAAGTATTTTTAGTCCAGTTTCTCAAGGCTTTAGGTAATTATCAAAATGTCGGAGATGCCTTACAAAAAGCAGGAAATTATCTCAAACAACAACAACATCTTACTTATCCTTCTGCTTACTTAATACCTTCTCTGTTTTGTCACCCTGATGCCAAGTTATTCCAAATCGAACCTTGGGGATGGCGAGAACAATTAAATCGTTGGCTACCGACGAAGCAAGAAGCGATCGCTCTGAGTGCCTTTGCGGTTATTAGTTTAATTTCGCCAATCCAGAATTTTTTATTAGAGGGGCGAGTTTTAGTCCAGTCAATCTATCGAGATGTTACAGGACAAATACCTCCCGAAACCACACCACCAGTTTTATTAGTTCAAATCGACGAGAGATCGATTGTAGAGGCGGGTATTAGCGATCCTCATCCGATGGATCGCAGTTATCTGGCGAAGATTGTCGATCGCCTTACTAGTCTGGAGGCTCAAGTTATTGGTATTGACTATTTATTCGATCGTCAACAACCAGCCAACGATCCTATTTTGGCTCAATCGGTACGTAATGCGATCGCAGAAAATGATACTTGGTTGATCTTGGCTGGGATTATAGAAGCGGGAACAGAAATAGGAGTAAGCGCAGAAACTGGCATTGCCGATCCTAATTGGAGTCTCCAAGGCTATACCAATGCTTTGCCTCAGTATGTCAAATTACCAGAATCGACCAATTGTATTGACCGTTGTCCTTTTACTTATTTACTGGCGATCGCTTCTGCTTTACACAGAGAATCTGCAGCATCCAGTCTTCTGCAACCAAAACTAAATAGTCAAGAGGATTTTCGCACTCAAGTAATTAGTTATCTCAAGCAAACAGAAACTAGTAGTCATACTCTTGCCTTTCTTCAGCAAGCACAGCCTCATCCCTTTGTTCATTTCACCCAAAGCTTGAATAGGTTATGGTTGCGCCCCATTATTGACTTTTCTATACCTCCAGATGTGGTTTACGATCCCCTTGCTGCTTGGCAATTACTCACAAAGTCTGAAGAACTAACTAACGATAGATACGATCAACAAATTATTATTATCGCCTCTGGTGGATACCCACAAGCAGGAGTAACTCCCGGCGAAGATAACTTTCCCGTTCCTTTAGCAGTTGCCTATTGGCGAGAGAGGTTTGGTTTAGCATCTGGAAGTTCCCATAATTTTACAGGTTCAGAAGCTAACGCCTATATGATTCATCATTTGCTAACTCAGAGATTAGTAGTGCCCATTCCCACTCTTTGGGCGATCGCCATAGCAGCTTTATTCGGTAAAGGATTAACTCTACTGCTGGAAAAACAACATTATCAGCGACAACTCCTGGCAGTAGGGATAGCTGGAACTGGTACGGTCGTAATTGTTGGGTTAGTAGGGTTGCAACTATATCTAGCTGCTGGAATATTAATACCTTGGCTATTACCTTCGGCAATCTTGTTACTTTATCTTTGTTCTTCTTTCAGGAGCAAGTATTAATATGAATAATTTCAATTTGAGATTAATTTCGTCATTAAAAAATCATTCTAAGATTTTTCTGACATTTTTATTGACTTTTATAGTAAATACTCTTAGTTTCCCTTTGAATCTCAGTATAGCGAGTGCTCAAGAAAATTCTCAGTCTTTAAACCAACCTAGTGAAAATGATCGGCAATCTGAGCCAATTACAACAACTAGAACGAGAGAAAGCAGCTCTATTTTTGAAGCAATTTGGAAGCTATTAAAAGCAAAAAAAGAACAAGAACCTGCTTTAAGTTCCCGCAGCAATATTTGTGAGGTTACTCCTGGCTTGCTGGGCGAAACCAATCTAATTTATAGCGATCGCCCTTTATTTCTCTGGCAGGGAATGATTCCCCAGGTTGACATATACCTTTACACTCCTTTTAGTCTAGACACAGAACAAGAAGTATTTTGGAGTCAGACTGTAGCTAGCAATAACCGTATTCTCTACTCTGGTGAACCACTTCAGCCAGGTCAGATTTACGATTGGGAAATAGTAGTTGATTCGGCGACTAATCGCCGACGGATTTCTTTTCAAGTCATGGAAGCAGCAGAGCGCGATCGCATTTCTCGGGAGTTAGAACAAATTAAATCTGAACTAACTATCTCTGGCGCTACTAGTGAAGAGATTATTTTAGCCAAAGCTAATTACTTTGCTGAAAAAGATTTATGGTCTGATTCACTGCAGCAATTATCTTTCCTAGAAACTGCTTCAGGTAATGCTATATCTCCAGAGATGAGACAATTCGCGATCGCAAATAATCAAGAAATGATATCTTTCATCTGCCAATCAGAACCTACAAAATAATCCATAAATTTTTATTCGAGAGAAGACCAAGCTTCCATAGCTACTGGAACTATTGGTTTTATAAGTTCTACGATTGCGTCAGCATAAGCTCCAATTTCACTTTGAGCTCCTGCACCTCGACGCAACCCAATAAAATGTAACAAAGCTTGTAACGAAACAGTCCAAACCCAAGAAGTATAAACAGATGGAATCAGAACCCCTCTAGCTTGCTCTCTCCCAACTCCTAAATCTAACAATTTAGAATATGCTTCATAGCTAGCTTTGCATTGTTCTTCATAAATCGAAATTGCGCTCTTGTTTGTACTTTCTTCAATACTGCCAATAGTTGCTTGTTTATTACTTTTTGCTTGCTTCCTAAAGGTTTTTGGAATATAAAATTCATTACTGTCGTCAATGGCTACGTAACGAAAACTCTTTTCGTTCCACCCCAATTGTTCATCATTATGGTTACTAGCTATAACGTGCTTCCACCATTGACGACAAATATAAAGTGGAGCTTTAACTTTAAACTTAAAAACAACACCACGAAAAGGACTTGTATGCTGATGTTTTAGAAGATAATTAATTAATTTAATATCTTTTTCATTCAATTCTACAGAAACCTTTTCAAAAGAAGCTCTAGCATCATTTACAATGCTTAGATCGTTGCCCATTGAACCGATCAGCTCGATTCTACTCTTTCCGTCACTTAAAGGATCTTTATAATTCATAATGTCTGCTCTATTCCTTTGATAATATTGCGTAAGTTATTTGCTACTTGTTTATTACAAAATGTTGTCTAGCATCAAAAGTAATCAAACTTCTAGCATGTTCTTCCGATAAACCCTGTTCAATTCTTTGCTGATATTATTTACAAGCATCCCAACACCATTAAATATCCTGTGCTCTTTGCTCTTCCCAATAAAAATAACGTTTTCCTTGACGATTAACTCTCCTGCTTTTGTTTCATGAGGAAAGCGATCACGCAAAGCGAGGCGCTGCGCGATCGCGATCATCCCAAACTAACTCTTCACTATAATCTTGATGCATGGCTGCCCATACTACTTGTTGTGGGTTTGATGTGGCGGCAATGACTTCAACGCGAAATTTATCCATACTCTACAGCGCTTAGTTGACCTTATTAGTTATAAGACATAATGCACTGTGAATTTAGAAATTAATTCTTAAGTTATGTCAGGAGACTTAACCATTGTCGAGGGTAGCCAAAAAGTGAAAGTTGAACCTTCTCCTACCTGACTTTTTACGGTAATATTACCCCCCATCATTTCACAAAAACTTTTACAAATCGTCAATCCCAATCCCGTGCCAGAATATTTTTTAGTCGTACCGATATCTGCTTGAATAAAAGGCTTAAAGACATGTTTAACTTGAATAGGTTTCATGCCTATTCCGGTGTCAGAAATTTGGAAAATAATCCAATCTGAGGGCTGATGGCTAGTATTCGGGCTTTGATGTTCATGATCTTTCTTTAAGATAGGCATCTGACGACTGTCAATCAAAGCGGGTACGATATTTCTCGCCTGGCGAGTCACCGCAATCTTAATTTTTCCTTTATGGGTAAATTTTGCGGCATTACTGAGAATATTCAATAGGATCTGTTTAACTCTTTTGCGATCGCTGATCATAAATCCTAAATTATGTGATTCTTCGATCTCCAAAATATTGTTATTCTTGTACACCATTGGTGTTACTAAACTTCTGACTTCACTAAGTAAAGTGGTAATGTCAAACCTTTCGGGATAGATACTGGCTTTATCTGCTTCGAGTTTGGAAATATCTAAAATATCTTCAATTAAGGTCAGCAAATGGGTTCCTGATTTTTGAATTTGATCGAGATCGGGGACAAAATCTGCATATCCTGACTCTTTGGCTTCTACCAATAACAAATCACTCAAACCCAAAATTCCATTAAGAGGAGTCCTCAATTCGTGACTCATATTAGCCAGAAATTTAGTTTTAGCAATACTAGCGGCTTCGGCTGCTTCTTTAGCTCGTTTCAATTCTTCTTGAGCTATTTTACTATCAGTATTATCGCGAATAATTGCTAGAACTTCATTTCCTCCACAAACTACAATTCGAGCCTCAAAATAGCGTCGCCGGCGATCAACAAACCATTCATATTCAAAAATTTGAATTTTACCAGTTGCTAACGCTTTGGCAATAGATTCCTGAAAACGAATTGCCACCGCTGGAGGGAAAATTTCCTTGACATTTTTCCGTAATAATTCTGCAGTTAAAGAAAGACGCTCGGAAGAAATTTTAGTATCAATGAGAGTCCCTTGATTATTGAATCGCCACATCAAATCAGGAATTGCATTTAGTAAGGCATGATTTTTGATTTCACTGGCTCTTAAATATTCTGCTCTATGTTGTAAGCCAGTAACTAAATCTTCTATTTGTCTAGTCATGGCATTAAAACTATTCCCTAAGGTAGCCAGCTCATCAGGACTAGAAATATTTATATCTTGAGAAAAATTGCCTTGAGCTATATTATTTGTTGCTATGGTTATTGTTTGTATTGGTTCTGTAATCGAACGAGCTAAACTAGAAGCTATAATGATTCCGATTAGAGAGATCACAAAAGCCACGATAATTCCGCGATCGCGTATTTTAGCCAGTTGAGAAGCTAAATCTGCAGTTGATAATTCTAGACTAACCGAGCCAAATCTTTGACCATCTTTTATGATTAATTTTCTAGCCAATAATTTATTAGATTGCCAAGCAAAACTAGCCTGATTATTATCAAAAATATCTTGAGAAAAATAATCATTAGAAAGTTGAGCTGCTATTGGTAATAAAGTATTTGTTTCGGCTACTACTTGACCTCGGTGATTATAAATTTTGGCGGATAAAATAGAATTATACTTGTGTAATTTATAGAGGATTTCTTGTAGAGGTGAAATATTATTTTTTTTTAAACTTTCTACCGACATTAAAGATATGGTATCAAGTAAAAATTCTGCTTGTTGTTGTAGCTCTTGCTGAAAATTATTTTGTTGGCTAGCAAGAGATAACCCGGTGACTCCGGTAACAGCGCTAACAATAGCGATCGTCATTGTAGTGGTTATTTTGACCGTTAGGGTTATTTTTCTCCAGCTAAGATGAATCATCGAGTTCGCCCTTTATAAATTCCCCATCTAAGTAAGATATTGCATCAGATTGTTCTTAGTTTTTTGTGATTTATCTTGCTCACAATAATTTGACGAATTAGGATAAGATAATACATTTTGTGGTCATTTAAATCCTATAAATAATAAATAATTTAAGATGGTTATAATTCAAAAATCTTATTTTTAAGCAAAAATTTTGTAAATATTTTAACTTTATTCTGGATTTAGCTTATCAATAGCTATAAGTTGACAACCTCTGTGTTCTTACTGATCTTTATCTTTGGTCTTGATAAAATAAATTATTTCTTAAAGTTTTGATAATTATTAATTCAATATTTGATTAAGTTATATTTAAAAATTTTTTCATTGATTACAAATAACGGTAATGGGCAAGGAGTATTTTCTCATCGTTCATTCTTTATTTTTCAGCTCTTAGCCTTCACATTCCAACAGGATTTAGTATTACCTCATAATTTTGATCAAAGCTATAAGTAGATACAAAAAAGGGAGTGAATATTTATCACCCCCGAAAAATCAATTTATTTAGTCATCACATCCCATGGATATATTAATTCTCCTACTTAGGAAGTAATAGCAACCTATGCTTGAAGAAAAAATTACTTATTACTCATTACTTCCCCTTAGCGGCATTAGATACCTATATTACATCCCCGATATATATCTCCACATAATCCTCTACAGGAGCAAACAAACTATTATTAAGTTCATAAAATTCATCAACTTCTGCAAACACATCACTTTGCATTCCAAGATAATATTTACCAGGTTTAATACCTTCAGGAATCTGTAAATCAATCTCCTGCATACCAGTACTATCAAATGCTCCTAAGGTAATTACTTCGGAAAACTGGTCTCCATACAAAGCATAAAGCTCAATATTATCAATGTCCTCAACTTTAATTGTCTCATGCTTATTTAAGTAATCTTCTGTCAAGAGATAGAAATGTGTTGCGGAAAATGGGACATCTTCGCCACCTTTATTGACAACTTCATACTCAGCAGTAAAGACCTCTCCTGGCTGTAGGGGATCATCTTCTGAGTTCTCATCCAAGACAGCCAAATGTTGATTAAATAAATCCCCAGGTCCATCAATATAAATCTCTACATAATCAAGATTATTGAATTCATTAGTTTCGGGAACCTCATTATCATCATCAGTCTGCATCACAAGATAGTATTTTCCAGCAGAGACATTATGGGGAACTTGCAAAGTTATATCCTGAGTCCCAGTGTAGTCGTAGGGTTCTAGATCAATCAAGAACGAATCACGATCTCCGAGTAAACCATAGAGATCGTGAAAATCAATATCCCGATCAGTAATTTGCTGATGAGACTGGACAAAATCTTCTGTAGCGATGTAGAAGTTGTTAGCGAAATAGGGAGCATCTCCGCCACCAGCATTTAATGCAGCATACTGAACATGGAATAGATCTCCAGGTTTTAAAGGTTTATTCTGGGGAACTTCATCTACTATCTGCAAACCAGCACTTATTAAATCCGCTTTTTCAGGCATTTTGTGTTCTTTTTTAATCCTAGAAACAATAAATACTTGAGACGGTTATAATCAAAAATTTTATTTTTAAGCAAAAATTTTGTAAATATTTTAACTTTATTCTAGATGTAGCTTATCAATAGCTATAAGTTTATAAACTCTGTGTTTTTACTGATTTTTATATTTGGTCTTGATAAAATAAATTATTTCTTAAAGTTTCAACAATTATTTATTTGATATTTTATTAATTTATATTTACAAAGTTTGCTATTAATTATAAATATTTTTACATTTTTTCTTATTTGCCAATAGTAAGATTAGGAAGAAAAAAAAGAAGTGAATAATAATCCACTCCTGAAAAACTCTTATTACTTTTGCTTAGCGGCACTGGATACCTATACTACATCCCCAATATGTATCTCCACATGATCCTCTACAGGAGCAAACAAACTATTATTAAGTTCATTACTCTCCTCAACTTCTTCAAACAAATCACTTTGAATACCAAGAAAATATTTACCAGGTTCAATGTCATCAGGAATCTGTAAAGAAATCTCCTGCTTACCAGTAGTTTCGCCTGCTTCTAGGGAGATGACTTCAGTAAATTCGTCTCCATACAAAGCATAAAGATCCATACTATCAATGTCCTCAACATTAATTGTCTCATGCTCATTTAAGTAATCTTCTGTTAAGAGATAGAAATGTGTTGCAAAAAATGGGACATCTTCGCCACCTTTATTGACAACTTCATACTCAGCAGAAAAGATCTCCCCTGGCTGTAGAGGGTTATCTTCAGAGACATTATCCAAGACCTCCAAATGTTGATTAAATAAATCTGCCGGTCCATCAAGATAAATTTCTACATAATGTATATTATTGAATTCATCAGGTTCTTGTACTTCATCATAATCATCAGTCTGCATCACAAGATAATGTTTGCCAGCAGAAGAGACATTATGAGGAAGTTGTAAAGTAATTTCCTTCGTTCCTGTATGGTCATAGGGTCCTAATTGCATCAAGAACGAATCAAAATCTCCAACTAAACCATAGAGACTATGGGAATCGAGATCCTCATTAGTAATTGGCTGATGAGACTTGACAAAATCTTCTGTAGCAATGTAGAAGTTGTTGCCAAAAAATGGTGCATCGCCACTACCAGTATTGAGCACACTATACTCAACCTTAAAGTGATCTCCTGCTTCTACAGGATTATGCTCAGAAGAACCGTGATCGACTAGATGTAAGCTAGCACCTACTAAATCAGCTCCTTTTTCTGGGTGCGTCCCGACAACTTCAACTGTATCAGAATCCAAATATTGACCTTGATTTTGATTATTTTTGTGAGACATTTCCACAACCTGATGAGCGCCGTCGATGATCATTCCCAAATAGTAAGTGCCATCGAAGTTCGACCAAATCTCATGACTAGCGTCGGGTAAATGGTAGGTTCCCCAATTGATCCCAGTATGGCTAAATCCATGAACACCTGATTTAATTAACTGCTCACCAATCTTATAATCATTAGGGGATATATAGGGGTTACTAGAAAGGTAAAACTCTACATTAAATGGTCCTGAATGACTGACTTCTTGGTTGGTAATCTGATAAGCAATATCCACTGCTTGTCCTGGGTATGTTCTATGACCACCATGAGAAGGATATACAGCGAAATGACTACCATATAAATCGGCAACATTTATGCCAGAGATGGCATGGACATCACTATCGAATTTATAGCCCATATTGGCGTTATTCGATTCTTTGTATTCAGGATTGGCATCTCCCGGATCGATTATGGCTCCAAAGAAGTAACTACCATTACCGTTGTACTTCCAGAATGGGTGATCTTCGCTGGGAAGAGTCAAAGATAGATCGATCATCCCAGTTTTGCTATAGGCGTCTAAACCATCAGTAAAATCGTAAGAACCTATTTCGATATCATTAGTCGAGATATATTCATTATTAGAAAGGTAGAACTTTACATTAAAACCATCGGATCTAACGTGAGATAGATTAGCTGCTGAATATTCTAAATGTACTGTTCCTCCTGGTTTATAGTCTCCAGAAAGAAGATTGAAATAGGAGTTAGTTAGTTCGGTAACTATATTGTGAAGACCATCGAGAGCTCCACCGGTGCCATCGTAATCTAATAACTCACCAGTATTGAAGTTATTAACTTCGTTATTCTCTTTTACTTCATTGTCGCCATCAACTATGACTCCAACATAGTATCGACCATCATTGATCGCAGGAAAGTGATCAGGCAAAATTAGATCAACTGTGCCTCTGCCATATTTTCCCGCACTCAGATCATCTGTAAATCGCTCAGAACCAATATAAATATCATTGGTATTAATATCTGGGTCCGTGGAAACATAAAAATGAAGATTAAAATCTTGAGACAGATATCCTAGTCCACCATTGCGAATCCCGTAGTCAATCAGCAGATTTTGTCCTGGTTTATATAGTTTGACATCCTCTTGACGGACATTGAACTCAACAGCGTGCAGGTCAACCCAAGATTCTTGAAAAATTGTGTTGATACTATAGTCGAGTCCTTCTTTCTGATTTGAGTTTTTGTTGAACCTGTGAGATTCGTAAGTCTCACCAGGCTCATTGATTATCATGCCCAGGCTATAGTATCCAGAACCTTCCCAAAAATCATCGAATCCATGGGGAAGATTGAAAGAATGGTGGATAACACCCGTACTATGACCGCTCTCTAAACCGCCAACTTCGTGGGAACCAATGAAGTAATCATCTGTGGAGATCGGGTGGCGACGGTTATCAGTTTCATTAGAGATATAAAAGTCTACCTTGAATTTGTCGGCATGACCATCTCCATGATTGAAAAGACTAAAATCAATATCGGCTTTAATATTCCCATCGGCGTCTTGAGTGAAGCTACTAACGGAAAAATGATCTCCTTTTACTGGGATGTATAAATCTTTAATGTCGATCGCGTCATGGGTCAGAAATTGTCGGTAAGCGGACGAAGAACCCAAGTCAATGGCATTATTATTTTCGATTAATGGTCCAATAAAATAAGTAGCATTTTTGTCATCCAACCAAAACTTATCATGGGCGGGTGGGAGGTGCAAACTAGTTTTAAGCATTCCTGAAGGAACACCACCAGCAATACTGTGAATGTCATAGGAACCAATTTCATAATCCCCAGTAGAAATCCAGCTATTACGAGACAGATAAAATTTTACTTTAACTCCTTCGATCAGAGTATCCTTATTATTTTGAATATTGAATAGGACATCAACCCAATCGTCCGCATGGGCAGAATGCGGCAGTACCTGGAACGTTTTAGTAGTTAAATCCATAATCTATTGTCTATCTATAAACGAAATTGTTACTTTTTCCCTGTCTTCATCTGTTTAATATTATTTATATTTTGTTTTTTTTGAACTTGGTAAATACGCTAATCTTTAAGTAAAAATTATGTAAAGTTACTCTTTGAGTTTTTGTGTGAACACTGATATTTTTTTTGTCAAAAAAGAAGAGAATACTGACTATTTTTTATTGGGAAGTATATCTATTTAATTGAGTATACCTATTGCTAACCAAAATTATCATGATTATTGCTTAAGCAAAACTACTGAAAAAAAAATACCTAGGTATTTGTAATCAAAGATGGTAATTATTTTTCTGATAGTAATCGTCAAATATCTGAGATAAAGCATTATAATGATTTGAGGTGCGATGGTGAATTATGAGCATCAATACACAACTCAAATAATTTTTTAGTGCTCGAAACTTTTGAGAACAAGAACTCAGGAGTTAGGTAATACTTCTGATAATTTAAAAGAACTTTGATGCTATTCGCTATCCTCTGATGACAGCTTTCTGTATCCAACGTAGCCAAGAGATTACCGATAATCTGATTGCGTTACTGATTCAAATTATTCACGAAGTTAGAGGAAGCCCCGTCTTCTCTTGGTGCGCGTTCCCTTGCGGATTAAAAATTCCGCGGGGTCGGCTTTCACGGCGGGGTCTCTCTGACCGTCTTATGATTGAATAGCGATGGCACCTTTGATATTTAGTCACGTCAATCCTTATGGTCTGTTTAAGCCTTAAGATGAAGGAAAGGATATCAAAGTTATCGCAACCATTGTTGGCTTAGAAAATTAGTGAAAATAAATAATCTTCCTGTCTCTCCCGATCAAGCTTATTGATAATTGTTCGAGTGGACTTAATATAACTCACGAAGTTAGAGGAAGCCCCGTCGTTTTACGGCGGGGTCTCTCTGACTCCTCGGCTAAACCGCGTCTAGTTTGAAACCTGTAGTTTTCGTGATTGATTGGGGGAACGCCCTAAAGGATATGCGGAGCGGTATGCTTTAGCATATGCAGAGCGGTATCCTTTAGGACTAGCTTCACGTCGCGCACGGGGCGTACAAGCTTTTGAGGTTTCCTCGAAAGACAGCCCCTCACCAAGAGAAGGAACGCCGACTTGCAACACATACAATTTAGGTAGGGGTTTGGCAGTGCCAAACCCCTACATTATCTGCAGTCGAGTCGACCCCTAACTTACTGATTTAGCCTGTATTCCTCATTCCTGCTGCAATACCATTAATTGTTAGCATGGCGCCTCGTAGTAGTTCTTCTTTACTAGAAGGACGGAAATGGACTAATTGAGATTCTTTATTAAATTCTCGCAATCTCTCAATCAGAGCAACTTGTAAAAATCCTAGAGGAACAATTGTGCCATTACGCAACTGTACCGATCTCTGTAATTCAGGATCACTATCAAGAAGTTTTTTCTGATTAGTGATCGTTAAGATTAACTCTTTGGTCAGATTATATTCTTCTTTAATTTGAGCAAATAAATTAAGAAAACGCTCTTTATCCTCAGGACTTGCCAACTTAATAACATAATGCTCGGCTATTTGCATATCTGCTTTAGCTAGAGTCATTTCAACTTTAGAAATTACCATTCTAAAGAAAGGCCATTTAATGTAAAAATAGCGCATTAAGTTAAGATTCTTCTCTGGTTCTTGTTCGAGGAACTCTTTGAGCGCTGTACCGACTCCATACCAAGCAGGAAGTAGAAAACGGCTTTGTGTCCAACTAAAAACCCAAGGAATTGCTCTTAAACTACTAATATCCTTCTTCTTATTGCTATTTTTGCCTGGGCGCTTGGAAGGACGCGAACCAATCTGTAACTGACTAATAACATCTATGGGAGTTGAAGACAGGAAGAAATCGACAAAATCTGGTTGTTCGTATACTAGAGAACGATACACTGATCGCGATCGCGTTGCCAACTCTTCCATGATTTCATTCCAGGGTTCTACCCGATCGAAACCACTACCCAATAAACTAGATTGAATCACGGCAGTAGCGATAGTTTCTAAGTTATAGAGTGCCAATTCAGAAAAAGAATATTTAGAAGCGAGGACTTCTCCTTGTTCGGTAATCTTGATTTTTCCTTTGATCGTATCCGTCGGTTGGGCGAGAATCGCGGCATAAGCAGGACCTCCTCCTCTACCTACAGAACCGCCTCTACCATGGAACAGTCGTAGGGTAATGCCGTAATTAGAAGCAACTTGCTGTAAGGCTTTTTGTGCTTTGTGAATTTCCCAATTACTACTTAAAAATCCTGAATCTTTATTACTGTCAGAATAGCCCAACATAATCTCTTGCAAATTGGTCGGACTTAAAGCTGGGATCACGGTTTCAATAATTTCCGCATCTTCTACTTGCTCCATTTGCTCATATCCTCCGGCTAAAGCCGCACGATACAAGGGCAACTCGAATAATTCTGTCATCACTGAAGGTGCCCGCTTGAGATCTTCTACTGTTTCAAATAGAGGAACAATTCGCAGATTAGCTTGACCAGTTACCGGATCGTACAATCCTGCTTCCTGAGCCAGCAGCATCACCTCTAGAACATCACTAACATGATTAGTCATGCTAATGATATAGGTTTTACAAATACCCAAACCAAATTCTCGTTGCAAGGTACGTAGAATCTGAAAAGTCTCAATAATTTCGTTCGTTTTTTCGGAAAAAGGCATTTCCGCAGGAATCAGCGGACGACGCGTCTGTAATTCCTTAACTAACCAAGCTGTTTTTTCGGGTTCGGTCAGCTCATTGTAGGATTTAGGTAAAATACCTAAATAATTTGCTATTTCTGAGATCGCATCTGAGTGGCGAGAAGACTCCTGACGGAAATCTAATTGAGTGAGAATAAAACCAAAAACTTCTACTTGACAGATAATACTATCTAATTCGCGACAAGTTAGATTGGTTGCTGCCAGACTTTGTTGTATGGAAGTCAAATCTTTTAAAAATTCAGCTTCATCACGATAAATATTGTCATTTTGGGGTTTTCCTGAGCGATTCGCTAAAATTCGATTACGCTCCTTGGTATTTTTTAATTTTTCTTCAATATAGGCAATTTTTAAGCGATAAGGTTCTTGTCGATAACGCATTGCCAGTTTCTCGTATATTTCTGGCATTTGTTGGCGATCTTGTTCGAGGGAATCTAATAATTCTGGAAGTACACTACTCCAATGTAGAGATAAGCTTAAAAGCTCTCGTAATTGCTCAACAGATTTGAGATATTTATCTAAAACAATGCCTCTTTGATAACAAGCAGTTTCCCAGGTTACTTGAGGAGTTACAAAAGGGTTACCATCGCGATCTGCACCTACCCAAGAACCAAAGTAACAGAAATTATTAGGCGGAGTAGATAGATGGGGAAAAGATCTTTTCAAAGCTTGTTTGAGACGATGGGACAGTTGGGGAATCACATCAAATAAAACTTCTTGGAAATAATGCAGCGCGTAATCTACTTCGTCAAGCACTGTGGGTTTAAACTGATGTAATTCATCAGTCCGCCACCAGAGACGAATTTCTTCCATCAATTGATTAGTCGCTTCTTCTGTGGCCCAAGAATTAGTCAAATCCATTTCTGGTTTTGCCTCTTCTACCAAGTCAAGTTGGCGTAGAAAGTCGGAAATTCGCCTTTGTTTTTTGCGGATTGTATGGCGGACGATTTCTGTGGGATGGGCGGTAAAGACTAAACGGATGTCCAATTGATCCAAGAGCCTTTGAATCATCCGTGGTGGCATATTAATTTCTTTGAGGTAAGGAAATAACCATTGAAAGGTTTCTGCTTGGGGAAGTTTCTTGTTTTGTTCTAGCCAAATTTCTTCTAAACCATCAGCCCCTGGTATGCGAGAAGATTCTAAATGCTCTGGGGAGAAGATTTGTGCATTGCCATTGCTAATAGAATTAGGCTTTACTAGATCTTGATGGCGGGACAGTTTTTGTTTTTGCTGTTCGTAATGCTGTTCAACGATATTAATTAATTGAAAATAGAGTGCAAAAGCTCTAGCAGCCTGGATCGCATCTTCTATGGGTAACTTTTGAATTAATTGGGGTACAGAAGATTGTGGTAGATCTTGAACTTGTCCTTCAGGAGAAGAAATGGCACGCATTTGTTGAAGCAAGTCTACCATTTCCTGTCCGCATTCAGACCTGAGCACCGATTCCCATAATTGCTCAATGGCTTTTAATCTACGACGTAAGGGAAGTCCAGAGCTAGGAAGAGGACTAACTTCTGATGATGAAACTTGAAGCAACGAACTCATAACAACTCCCAATGGTTAGTACAAATGATCTAAATTGATGACAAACAAAGTTGTGGGCATCTCATCTTGACAAAGACAATATTGCCAAGCAATAACCTCTACCTTTTGCTTAAAATCCTACGATCTTTTGGTACGCGGATCTACTTAAGAGATTTTGAAATTATTTTTAGCTTTTTGAATAATGATTAATTATCCAGTTTTATTCTCAAAATTGGTTAAATAAAGTAGTGGCAATTGTTCGGCTCGAAATATCTCTTCGCTCATTTTACCAAAACTAGTTAAGGTATCGCTCAATAATTTCAATATTAAGATACTTAGAATGAAAGGCCCTGTAGCTAAACTCAACCCCAGCCAAGATAATATTATTGCTTTGTTATTATTATATGTCATCGCACCCAAATGTAATTAACTTTTATAGTATCAAGAAATCACAATCTAGAAATTCTTCTTCAACTGCAGTATATCTTAGTTGCGTAATCAAGACTGATACTTCAATTCCAGCTTGATGATCTTTTAGGTACTGATCAACCCGCACCAAGATAGTTAATGTTTACCACTAAACGCGCACTGAGATTAGTTACCTAGGTAATTACTTAATTTTTCTGAAATAAAAATGAAGAATTAATTTTACAGTGTTATTTTCTTCTATAAATGAAATAATTAAGTAAATATACTAGGGGACAAATACTCATGGTAACTCGCAAATTCGATTATCCCGCCTTACTTTCTGCCAGGGAACTAGAAATATTAGAATTGGTAGTCAACGGTTTAAGCAACCACAAAATAGCTCAACAGCTAGAAATCAGCAAAAGGACAGTAGATAATCATATTAGTAACATCTTGAAAAAAACCAATGTCGAAAATCGTGTTGAGTTAGTGCGTTGGGCATTACAATGGGGAAAAGTATGTCTCAATGATGTTAATTGTTGTACATTACCTATCCCAGATGAGACGTAATAAACAACTTCCTATCACCAGTCATGACAAGTCAATGCGTTTAAGTTTAACTTGTTCTCTTGGTTTTTTAGCGATCGCATTATCTAGTTGTGGCGAATCGGGCTATATTACACCACCAACCCACAACTTGGGAGCAACACTTAATACTACAGCAGCGGAAACAGAACCACATTTTTCCCATGATGGTCGTTACTTAGTGTTTACGAGCGATCGCGATTCTCAACGTAATATCTTAATTTATGATGTCCCTAATCGCAGTCTTTTAGATCTTCCAGGATTAAACCAACCACAAACTATGCAATCGCAAGGAGATATTAGTGCCGATGGTCGCTACATTGTATATGTTTCAGAACAATTAGGTAAACCAGATATTTTTGTTTATGATCGCATGGAAAGAACCAGCGAAAATATTACCAAAGATATTGTGGCTGAAGTTCGCAACCCCACGATTAGCGGCAATGGTCGTTACATAACTTTTGAAAGTAATCGCTCAGGGCAATGGGATATAGAAATTTTTGATCGAGGTTTGAGTACTCAATTATCTCTACCTTTAGAGCAGGAGTAGTTAGGTTTAAATCGCCAATCTTGATACTCTAGTGTAGAAAATGGCGCACACGACTCAAGACCATGACGATACCTAATTCATTAGCTGCCGCAATAGAATCTTGGTCGCGGATCGAGCCTCCCGGTTGAATAATCGCTTTAATCCCGGCTGCGGCTGCAGTTCTGACCGAGTCATCAAAGGGGAAGAAGCCATCACTAGCGAGAATCGCACCTTGAGTCTTGTCTGCTGCTTGTTCTAAGGCAATTTTAACAGCTCCCACGCGGTTCATTTGTCCTGCACCAATTCCTCTCGTAGTGCGATCGCCTGTTACGATAATCGCATTCGATTTAACATGTTTTACTACTTTTTGGGCAAATAACATCTCTGCTATTTCTTCGGGAGTGGGTTTTTTATCGGTGACAAATTCCCAATTATCAGGATCTTCGATGAGATCATCACTAGTTTGGATTAATAAGCCTCCAGCGATCGCTTTTATGGTATGCTTTTCTCCTGTAACTAAATCGGGTAATAACAAGATTCGGAGTTTAGATTTAGCTTGTAATATTGCTTGGGCTTGCTCATCGCATCCTGGCGCAACCACGCATTCTAAGAAGGTTTTAGTTAAAGCTTGAGCTGTTGCTACATCAATAGGTTGGTTAAGAGCTACAATTCCCCCAAATGCGGATATTGAATCAGCATTAAAAGCTTGTTCATATGCTTGAGCGAGACTATTGCCGACTGACACCCCACAGGGATTCGTATGTTTTAATACTGCTGCTGCAGGCTCTGCAGCGGTAAATTCAGCAATAATCCGGCGTGCTGCCTCTAAATCGACCAAATTATTGTAGCTAAGTTCTTTGCCTTGTAGTTTAGTTGCCTTAGCCCAGCCTGTCTTTGTTTCTCCTAGACTATACCAAGCAGCAGGTTGATGGGGATTTTCGCCATAACGTAATGTTTGTAGTTTTTTACCCGATACATTGTAGCTATCAGGTAACTCATCATCGGAATTTAAACCAGCAAAATAATTTGCAATAGCGCGATCGTAATCATGAGTACGAGCAAAAGCAATTCCTGCCATTTTTTGCCGAAATTCGAGAGATACTGCGCCTTGATTATTTTTTAATTCGGCTAAATAATCCATATAGAGGCTCGGATCACATAATACAGTTAGGTTAGCAAAATTTTTCGCCGCAGCCCGCAACATACAAGGACCACCAATATCTATGTTCTCAATTGCGTCTGCTAAACTAACATCAGGTTGGGCAATAGTTTTTTCAAAAGGATAAAGATTAACTGCTACTAAATCCAAAGGACGAATGTCATTAGCTTCCAACTCGACAATGTCTTCTGGTAAATTCTTTCTCGCTAAAATTCCCCCGTGAATACGAGGGTGCAAAGTTTTTACTCTACCCCCGAGAATTTCTGGAGAACCAGTATAATCACTAACCTTGGTGACGCTGAGGCCAGCTTCTTGTAAAATTTTTGCTGTGCCACCACTACTAATAATTTCAAACTCAAAATTTTCTATAAGTTGACGTGCCAAGTTAACAATACCAGTTTTATCTGATACGCTCAAAAGTGCTAAACGCTGCATAAATAATATTTCTTTTACTTAATTCGACTAAGATCGCCTAAGCATTATGACATTTTCTGCCTCCCAGTTGTACTTTGCGGTAGGCATTACGCGGGATTAGAGGTACTAAAGTATAGAATCGAGATTTCAATGAACCACATTGAATACCTGAGTGGGAAATGGTTTTAGCAAATCACAACAGTCGAGTAAAATTAATAGTAATTTTGCTGATTCAGCAAGCGTGTTAGACATGTCATACTTTTACAAGGATGAACTCAAACGATAAAATACTATGAATCAGGTTCACCCTAACTTAGTTATGCAACAAAATTCTTGCATTCAGTTGAGGTGCCGGGTGAAATGATTAAGAGTTTCAATATTCTCTATTCTCAGAAATCTGATCTATTCGATGTTAAGCGACGTTTCCCTAATTATCCTTCTGAGAAAACATTAATTCAGGTTTTTTCTGGTCAGATCAAAAAAAGACAAATCGAACGGTTGCTTCACGATTTGAAGGATGTGTTTCAGGGAGTTCCCATCATTGGTACAACAACAGCTGGCGAGATTTTCGATGGCAAAGTGGTTGAGAAAACAATAGTAGTAAATATTTCTTTTTTTGAATTCACAACTATTCAAACTACATTAGTCGCTCAATATGATGATCTTTGGTCAGTTGGTAAGACTTTAGCTCATGATTTAACCGGGGAACACCGGTCACCGCAGGCACCGTCGTTTTACGGCGGTGTAACGGTGACTCCAACTAACCCTCAAGCAATCATAGTTTTTGGTTGCAGTATCAAAAAAGACGGACTTAAGATTGATGCCTCCCCAATGTTGACTGCACTTTACGAAGAATTCCCCCAAACCATAATTGCCGGAGGTCAAGCTGGAGATAATGGCAATGGGATAATTTCCTACGTATTCAATGCAGACAAGATAGTAGATCATGGCGTTGTTGCCGCATCTCTTTCGGGGAAATATTTATCCGTACATAACAGTTACAATTTGAGTTGGGTTCCCATTGGGAAAAAGCTTACAATTACAAAAGCAGCTGGTCCGCGGGTTTATAGCATTGATGATCGAGCGCCCCGAGAGCTATATCAATATTATTTAGGACAGGAAGTAGTGGATGGTTTGCCCCTAACTGCCGCAGATTTTCCCCTAGTCATCGAGCGAGAAGGTATTCCTCTGGCCATCCACGCTCTTGGAGTCAATGAAGATGGCTCGTTTGACTATATTCATTCCTTTCACTCGGGTGAACAAGTCCAATTTGGGTTCTGTCATTCTGGACTATTAACTTTAGGCGCCAAAAAGACTTTTAATGAGTTGAGAGTACATCCTGCCCAGGCAGCCTTTGTGTATTCTTGTGTCTCACGAAAATGGATTCTCGGTCAAGATATTAATATTGAGATTGCGCCTATTTCCCATCTGGCACCAACAGCTGGTTTCTTTGCCTATGGCGAGTATTTCACCCATCCCATAGGCAAATGCCTACTCTTTAGTCAAACAATGACAGTACTAACCTTGGCAGAGTTAAACTACACTAAAGCTCCAATCATAACTACCGATCTAAAACCTTTTCTAAGCGAGGAAGAGTCAAAACAGCTGAAGACACTACGAGTACTTCACCGTCTAGTGGAAACATCTGCCAAGGAAATTGAATCAATGAATAACAAACTTGCGGAGATGGCACACCAGGATTGCCTGACAAGGCTATCAAATCGTCGTTATTTCGATCAGAAATTTGCTGAAGAATTCAACCGTGCTCAAAGATCCCAAGAGCCACTTTCTGTCGTTATGATAGATATCGATAAATTCAAACTTTATAATGATACTTACGGTCATGTTAAAGGAGACAGTTGTCTACGGGGCGTTGCCTCTGCTCTCAAAAAAAGTCTCCAACGTCCAGGGGATTTTGTGGCCCGTTATGGTGGCGAAGAATTTATCTGCATTCTACCCAATACTGATTTTGAGGGAGGGATGTTTTTGGCAGAGAAGATGCGACAGAATATAAGTAAGTTGTCAATTCCTCATGGGACCTCAACAGTGTCCCATCATGTAACAATTTCTCTAGGCGTTCTGTCACTTGATAAGATAACCGAACACATGACTCCTACAGAAATGATTGTGATGTGCGATCAGCAGCTTTATTCAGCAAAAGATCAGGGAAGAAATAGAGTTTGCGGCCACAGAATATCTTAATCACTTATTTAAGTATATTTTAAGAGCGCATAATTTTCAGGTATGCGATCGCTATTCAAAATGCATTCTAGTTACTTATATACAGTGTATGATAACTGAAACTTTTACTGTACAAAGTAAATAACTTTGTGTTTCGATAGAATATTTTTGGTCGATTTAAATCGATGTAAGCAAAAATCTCTTCTATGACACCATTACTCAATCAACCTGAACAGCTCGAAAATCGCCTCAAAGAAATCCCCTCTGAACCTGGAGTATATTTTATGCGAGGGGATAGCGGTGATATTCTCTATATTGGCAAGTCCAAAAAATTAAGATCGCGTGTTCGTTCCTATTTTCGCGATTCCCAACGCCTCAGCGACAGAATTGCCATGATGGTGCGTCAAGTGCGAGAAATTGAGTTTATCGTCACTGACACTGAATCCGAAGCTTTAGCCTTAGAAGCCAATCTAATTAAACAGCACCAACCCTATTACAATGTGCTGTTGAAAGATGATAAGAAATATCCCTATGTTTGCATAACTTGGTCAGAAGATTATCCCCGCATCTTTATTACCCGTAAGAGAAAACTCGGTCAAGCCCAAGATCGCTATTATGGCCCTTATGTAGATACTCGCCTGCTACGCTACACGCTTCATATTATTAGACGGGCTTTTCCCCTGCGGCAACGTCGTCAACCGCTGTTTAAAAATCGCCCTTGTCTTAACTATGACATGGGAAAATGTCCAGGAGTTTGTCAAAATTTGATTACTCCTGAAGAATATCGCCAAACGATGCAAAAAGTTGCGATGGTGTTTCAAGGAAGAACCGATGAATTAGTAAAAACCTTACAAGTCCAGATGTTAAAAGCTTCTGAAGATTTGGAATTTGAGAAAGCAGCTCAATTACGCGATCGCATTCAAGCTCTATATCAATTAAATGCCGATCAAAAAGTCTCTCTTCCCGACGATACCATATCCCGAGATGCGATCGCCTTAGCCGCCGATGCGAACCATTGTTGCATTCAGTTATTTCAAATTCGCGCTGGAAAATTAGTAGGCAGACTCGGTTTCTTTGCTGATTCCCAATCAGGTACCCCGGGAGATATTTTACAGAAAGTTCTCGAATCCCATTATCAAAAAGTAGACGCGGTAGAAATTCCCACCGAAATTATTGTGCAACATCAATTACCAGAAGGAGAAATTTTAACTGAATGGTTAACGCAACAGAAAGGGAAGAAAGTAAATTTAGTCATTCCCCAAAGACAAATTAAAGCTGAATTAATCGAAATGGTAGAAAAAAATGCCAAATATGAATTAGCGAGAACCCAAAGATTCAGCGATCTTAATAATCAATCTTTACAAGATTTAGCCGCAATTCTCGACTTAGCTGAAATCCCAAAACGTATTGAAGGTTATGATATTTCTCATATCCAAGGTTCTAATGCTGTGGCTTCCCAAGTTGTCTTTATTGATGGAGTTGCGGCCAACCAACATTATCGCCATTATAAAATTAAAAATCCCACCGTCACGATTGGTCATTCTGATGATTTTGCCAGCATGGCAGAAGTGATACAACGCAGATTTAAAAAATACGTAACTCAAACAAAAAACCACAATACAATTTCATCTCCATTATTCAAAGATCAGGACTTTCCTGACCTAGTAATGATTGATGGCGGCAAAGGTCAATTATCTGCGGTAGTTAATGTTTTACAAGAAATGAATTTATTAGATCTGGTAAAAGTAGTCAGTCTGGCAAAAAAAAGAGAAGAAATATTTTTACCAAGAGAGTCCAAACCTTTAGCTACAGATGCTGAACAACCAGGAGTTCAACTATTAAGAAGAGTTCGCGATGAAGCCCATCGTTTTGCTGTTAGTTTTCACCGTCAACAAAGATTAAAAAATAGCAGAAGAAGCCGTCTCGAAGAGATTCCTGGCTTAGGCTTTCAACGACAAAAACAATTACTCGCTCATTTTCATTCTATTGATTATATCCGTGAGGCTTCTCCTCAGCAGTTAACCGAAGTATCAGGAATTGGTAATAGTTTGGCAGCAGAAATTTATAATTTTTTTCATCCTCAGAAATCTTAGTTTAACTTTCTTTCCGTTGTAGGAAATGGCGTTTGCGCTTGTCGGCTTGCGACCACCGTGAAACCTCATCTAAAACTTGAATGGCAAATTGGCAAGACTTACTAGAGCCAATATAAGACAATGGCTCCCAAATTAGGCAATTTGCAGTCTAATCCTTACTGAAACAAACAAAGAGGTCAAAAAAATATGGCGAGCAAGCGTCTCAAAATTGAGAACCTGGAACATCTAAATGAACTAAACGCTGAGGAAGTTTCCCTCCTCCAAGGGGGTGAAACAACATTGACATCACTTGAGCCTTCTAGAGAACCAGACAGACTAATTTATGTAGATCCCGACAATCCTAAACCTTATCCATTGCCCGTATGGCCGCCTTATCCATGCAAACATCATCGTGTTAAAGGCAAAGATGGAGCAGTCTTACTCCATTACTGTCCTGTCATACTCTAACCTTCTTTAGAGATTAAAAAATTATGGTGAACAGATAAAAGATATCCTACACTGGCCGCAAGCGTTAAACTGTAGGCCTCTTGGGGTTCCCCAAGCAGCCCCAGGAAATTAACCAAGCTTTATCGTCCGTGATGCACCCCAGACGATAAACAATACAACAATGTTCATTTCTTTATCGAGCGAGGATTCTAGTCGATGATCCAAGATACAATTCCTCATATCAAGGAAAGCCCTGTAGTAAGCTTAACCTCAAATTTAGAGCCAGAGCTTGATCATCAGGACGTTCCTGGGATAGCTACGTCAAGCCAACCAATACAGCGTCCTCGGTTGGCCTGTAAGATGAATATCTATAGTGATCAGATTATTCTTTCTCAGGATGATCGAGATTTTTATTTTCCAATTAACGGTCAATCAGGAGAAGCCTTACAGCAACTTTTTTCAATGATGGACGGAACTAGGAGTCTGAGTGAACTCCAACAGATGTTCTCTCCTAATGACGCCGCAGTGCTCAATACCATTGTGCGCAACTTGGACGAGCAGGGGTTGCTTGATGATCTTGCTCAGTTGAGAGTTGATTCAGGTATCGATACTCTGTTGGAATTAGAGACTTTAACCCATGAATTGCTAGATCAGAGCTTTGAGGAAAATCCGTTCTGGAAATTAATCAAGTCAACAGCAACTGAACTGCCAATTCAAGTTTTATATGGCTTTGCGATCGAGAATTATCACTTTTTCTCCCGCAAGTATTGTTTTCAATCGCCAGTGCTTAGCTTCGGAGGTTCTATAAAAGTTCGACAATTGCTCAATGAACTCTATCATCAAGAATATGGGCAAGACAAGCTAATGATAGCAGCACTTAACACCATTGGTATTGATCATGAAGAACTCATGGATACAATGGCACTTCCAGAAACTATAGCGATGTGTAATGGTTTGGCATTTTGGGCCAACTTTGAGCCACTTTTTTTCCTTAGTACTATGGGAGTTTTGGGGGCAAGAATTTACAAAAATTTTGAGCTCTATCTTGCAGCCTGTGAGCGACTTAAACTAGACTCTCGCTTTATTTACCCGATCAGAAAACTGGTCAACACTAACCTAAAAGGTGAACAAAAAAACTTAACCCGTCGCATTTTTCAAGAAATCCCTCACATCGACCGAGAAACAAGACAGCGGTTCAGGAGACAAACGTACCTCTTTATTGAAATGTATAACAATTTTCATACAGCTATCAGTCACTACTACTCGTCCGCTCCTCATTTACTGCGACGAGTTTCGGCAATTTAAAAAATGTGAGGGAGGATATCCAATTATGTCATTGACAAAGGTTTTATGCCAACGACCACTGTTTAAAGATGGAGTAATTTTAAAATTTAAGGACGCTGGTGTTGAAATTCGCCATCGCAACCAAGGGTGCTTTATTAATGTTCCGTTGGAAGACCAACAGGAAGTAGGTCAACTGTTAAGAATGTTACAAAGCGGCAGTATGTCGTCGGAGCAATTAGCTCAAGCATTTCCAGGAATTCGAGATCAGCTCTCAGAACTGCTTGCCGAATTTGCTCGCCGGGGTCTGCTAACCGAAAACCAAAAAGAAATGCCATCCTCTGGGGTGACTGGACGCCAGTTCTACCGAGAACTAGGCCGATTCTTGGCGCGCTTCAAGAAGCGATTGCCTCCTTCCCCCTTCTGGCAGAAGATGGCGGATGGGACAATATCCAGAAATCAGTTAATTGGCTATGCTTTGGAATCCTACCATGTCACCCATCTCTGTCCTAGATTGTTAGCTCCGTCCTTAGCCAATTACGAATCACTGACGACGCAAAAACTCCTCCAGGAATTCTTGGTCTCTGAGTTACACCACGACCGTTTGATTGAAAACTCTTTGAATAGTGTGGGAATCGAGAAAGAGCAACTCCAACAAATGCAACCGCTACCCATGACCTTTGCAGTCTGCTCTACCCTAGGAGTTTTGGCTTTGCAGCATCCTCTAAATTTTAAAGCTGCACTCATGCTATTTGAGGAAGATGACAAGAAGTTCCATGAGTTGTTTAAACAGCGGTGTCAAGCAGAGAAGTTACCATCGGAATTCTATCAACCTATCCTGCTGCATGCTCACATCAATGATGAGGGAGCACACGAACAAATCACAGAAGTTCTGCTGGCAGAGATACCCTATGTATCACCGGAAGAACAAGTGGCGGTGAAGAAGAGCCTGGGAATTTTAATGGAGTCGATGGTGCTCCGGACTCACGAGATCATTGATTACTATGGCAACCCAAATAACATCATTCCTCGTTGTTTTACTGGCTCGTGAGATATAGCTAACTCAGGAGATTATGTTAAGTAATGAGCAATAGAAGTAACCAGGGACAGCAGGGGAAACTTCGGCATGAGGGGAAGATGTTTTCCGAGATCTATTACTAAAATCAAACTTGATGATCTAGTAAGTATCGTTTCACATCAAACGTAGTTTATTTGCCAAAAACTTCACCCTCAATTCCTTTCCACCATTCTCCTAATTTCATTAAATCGTCATGAATATCTTGTACTTTTGACAAATATTCGTGCTTTGGAATATTATCTTTTTGTTCTTCTAATTTTTTAAGTCTTAGCTGTAATAAGAGCCAAGGCTTAGACATTCCATTGGTAGCTTCGATATATTGTGCTAGTTCTTTACTATCCATTGTGATTAGAGAATAAGCTAGATGATAAAGTAGTTGATTAGAAAAGTAAAAATAGAGAAAGCTAATAACTGATAGCTGTTAAAACCTATTTACATTCTGTCGATAATTGAAAATAGAATATCCATTCCAGTCAGTGCTTCCCAACCAAAAAGTCCCAATAAAACGACATTGATACTGATATGTGTTACACGCGCTAGATTATTGCCTCTTTGCATATAAGGCACTAATGCTGTAGCGATCGCGATCGCACTCATCATGGCTAAACCAACTACCAAATGTGCTGTAACAAATAGCTTACCATTATTAATATAAGTCACTGCCATCCCCGTAACAGTACCGATAACCATCAATGCTAGGATAACTGAGCCGATCTCATGATGTTTAAACCCAAATTTCTTCTTCACTAATGTTTTGCGGGTTTCCTTATCAGCGGTACGGGTACGACGACTTTGAATTCCTAGATACAAAGCGTAGATAAATAAGCCGAATAATACCCACATAAATATCGGATGGGCAAACTGTGACCAAACTTTTACGATCTCGGGTATTTCAAAAGCCATAGCAGTGTTATTCCCTAATTAGTTACAATCCTTTATAAAACTTAACATAACATTTTGAGCAAGATAATTCCAGCTTTTTCTGGGAATAGAGAGAAAGCTGGGGAAATGGAGAAGATGAGGCAGTTCTCTATTAACTATTACCTGCTACCTTTATCACTTAGACGAGTCAGATATCTAGTTAATAAGCCGCCCAATAAAGCGATCGCCGCCAATCCAAGGATTACTGATGCCAAACCAAAATGAGCTTCAGCTTCGGCTGCTAGTACCAAAGGTAAAGATAGGGCAATATTAACGGCATTATTTTGTAAACCAAAGACCTTACCTCGCATATCGGGAGGAGTTTCTAACTGAATAGTAGTCTGCATGGGAACCCCAATCAAAGCGGCAAATACTCCCATAAAAACGCACATAACTAACGCTAGCCAAAGATTGACCGTGGCAGAGGATAAACCGACCAGGGAACCTGCCATGCCAACTGAACCCCAAAAACTTAGTTGGGCATTGGAAAATCGTTGTCCTAAATTGCCGATCACAGCAGCACTAGCACCCATACCTATTCCCGTAGTTGCTAAAAGAATACCAAATTCATCAGCCTCGATTTCGGGGATTTTATCTGCCAAACTGACTGCTAGCACTACCAAAGCAGCAAAGATAGAGAACAGAATAATTAACTGAATCAGAGCATTACGAACTCGAAGATTGGTTTTTAAATATTGAATTCCCTCGCCAATATCTTGCAAGGGGTGGGAATTTTCAGGGTTGGGCGAACCTCGATCGTGATCTATCTTGAGTCCCATTAAAATGATTCCTGCGATCGCATAAGCGCCACCAACTAAAATTTCTTTACCAATATCTTCGGCGAAACCCCAACTCCCGACAAGATGATCGGCTAAATCTAATAATGGCTCTCCTAGAGCAAAACCCACAATTAGCAATGCCATGATGGTAGTTGTATAGATAGAATTAGCGGCTAGGAGATCTTTTTTGGGCACAATAAAGGGAATGGTCGCTTGTTCTGCAGGGGCAAAAAATTGAGTTAAGGTAGAAACTAAAAAAGTAATAGTTAATAATAGAAAAAATCCTAGAGAAATCTTATTTATCAGAATTTTCCCTTCAGCCAACCATAATAAAACTGGTAATATCAGAACAAAAACGCCGCGAAATAGATTAGACAGAACTAAAACTGATTTTTTTGACCAGCGATCGACATAAACCCCAGCTAAAGAACCAAATAATACCGCAGGAATTGTGAAAGCAATGGTGATCGGAGATACCCAAAGACTAATGGGTTCTCCTGCTATTTGAAAACTACTAGCAACAATGGCGATCGTTAATACTAGATAAATCTTATCTGCTAACTGAGAAAATATCTGACCGCCCCATAAAATCAAAAACTGCGTATTTTGTAATATAGGTAAAAAGCCCTGAATATCCTGACTCTTGTGCTGTTTTTGAGGGCTTTGCTGACGATGCTTCATAGAAATAGCAGCAGTAGAATCTTGAGTTTTAAAAGTTTCAGCAATGTCGGACTTAGGATAATTCTCTTGGCAATCTAATTTTTCAGAAAACGGCATACTTCCAGATATTTCTCTAATTGACGTCTTGCGCAGTTTTAATAAATTACAGGTTTTCTAGAAAGCTAATAGCCAATAGCTAATAGCTCATCGCAAAGCGATTTTAAAATTCCACTAAGTATAAATTATCCACCAAATCGGCAGAACGAATTGACTTACCTAAATGATGTTGTACATATTGTCGCAAGATTTTTTCGACTCTTATCCAAGCAGAATCTATCGAAAGCTCAACCAGTTGGGTCGGGATAATTTCAGAAATTTGCGGTAAAGATTCTTCGTTCAGATATTGCATAATGCCTAATTCCACAGCATTAATCTTGTAATTGACAATAAATGATGACTCGTAATTATTGGTTTTCTCTGGTTGATTAACTTCCTTTTTGGGCCTTGACATGTCCACAACTCCCCCTCGCTCAAAGCTCAATCCTCCTCGCCAATTAGCATTAAGACGATCTATTTCGAGTAATTTCTCCGTCAGACAGCAAGCATGAACTTGAGGGGCAATTCCTGCGATCGCTAAAATATGAAATACCGCTTGTGCTAAATAGGGATAAACATTTTGTTGAAATTCTAGCTGTTCGATACGACGTAGATGTTCATTAAGCAATTCGTATAATTCTGGTTGAGGTTGTTCATCTACTGCTAAATAGAGCGCTAATTCAGCTAAATATTGAGCCGCAGCTAATTTTCCCAAATCTTTGCTCAATCCAGGATAGGTATAGATGGTATCAGCTTGAATAATTTTATCAAGAGTGCGCCCTTTGATCATCAAAAACTTATTAACTACAAATAATTCTGTTCTGCCTCGCAACTGAGATTTGTATTTTTTGGCTCCTGGTGCGGCAGCAGCAATTAATCCATATTCTGGAGTCAGAACTTTTACAAGGCGATCGCTTTCTTTTAAGGTCGAACCTTTTAAAATAATTCCTGTTGTCGTATATTTTTTCTGTTGATCGGACACAATTTCTGTTAATTAGACTCTATGCAATCATAGAAAATAAAATGATTATCGACTATCTTGCGATCGCTTTATGATAATATAGCGCTACGCGCAAGTCAAAAGCCCCTGACGGGGAAGTCAAAAGTCAAAAATCAAAAGTCAAAAGCGGTGCGACCCTGCGGATTTTTAATCCGCCAAGGAAGCGGTCAGACCCCGCGTCGGCGTAAGACGCAAGGGAATGCTGACCAAGAGACGCGCACCAAGAGAGTAAATCAATTTCCCCGAAAAAAAAGGGCAGAAACTAATCATAGCAAGACTTTTAGTCTCTGGCTCATTCACCAACTGGTTCGGTATATTCGCAAAAAATCTTCAGTCCTACTTTCAGGAGATACAAAACGATCACGGTGGCAATTGCTGGGTCGAGGGGTAAACCAGATAGAGTGGTGAGGGAGACAATCAAACCAGTGAGTAAAGGGGCGCTCCCTGGGTTTTTAGTATATTCCTGGAATTGAGCGCGAAAGCCTTCATCACCGCAAAGTTCTTCCCGCAGAACCTTGAGGGTAGATTGCCAAAGGGATTTGGGCTTGGTGGGATCGTAGGTTTGACCTGTTTGCTCCGCCCAAAGTTCATCAAAACTAAGGTCTAGCCTGCCGTTGTGTTTTTCTAGAGTGGCAAATGCTTTTTGCGCTGGTTGGTAATTCTGCAACAATTGCTGCTGGGTGGTGATTTCTGAGATGGTTAATTTTGCTTCCATGTCAAGTCGCTTCGCTCCAATTCAAAATTATCAATTATCAATTCAAAATTATGACCTCTTGCTGAAGCAAGAGGCTTGAAATAGCGGTGCGCGGGAAGGGGGCTTCAATACAAATGTGATTAACTGGAGATACTACTGATTAATCAATAAAAGCCCCCTTCTCCCCCTGCGGATGTTCCATCCGCCAAGGCCTCGGTGCGGTTTAACCGTGAACGCGCACCAAGAGAAGGAATGTATTTTTGATTTTTTCGTTCTGAAGAACGAGGCTTGCATCCTTAATTAAACAATTCTTCGAAGAAGTTAGAGTATGAAATTTTGAACTTTGAATTTTGAATTTTGAATTCAAAAAATGGTCACTCCTGGTTTTCTTGACTTGCTGCTTGAATAGCTTGATAAAGCTTTTCTGAGCATTCTTCATCGGTTATTTGGAGCCAGAGGGACTTAAACTGTCTTTCTCCCAACTGTTTGAGGATTCGCCCTAAATCTTGAATATCTGAGCTAATCCATTCTTCATTATTTTCGAGATCAATTGCTAAAGCCTGCATATAATTTTCTAATGCTTCAGTCCAATTTTCTTGAGTTTCTAACATCTTGCCCCAATCAGTTATTGTTGCAGAAGCCTGCCTCCAATTTCCCAGACTCTGGAAAATTTCCCAAGCTTTTTGATAGTGAGTTTCCGCTTCTTCATACTGCTGTTGTTCCTGAGCTGTGGTGCCTAAATGGTAATATTCCTCCGCGTCTCGTGTTGCCCAAATTGCTTCGCGTATCTCACCCTCACAGGGTTCTCCTATTACCTGTTGCCAAGTTGACTCAAATTGCTCCGTCCCCACCTGTTTAAGCATCCGTCCTAAATCTTGAATATCAGAGCTGATGAAATCTTCATTATTTTCGAGATCAATTGCTAACGCCCGAATGTAACTTTCTAATGCTTCAGTCCAATTCTCTTGCACTTCTAACACCTTGCCCCAATCGCTTATTGTTGCAGAAGCCCGTCTCCAATTTCCCAGACTCTGGAAAATTTCCCAAGCTTTTTGATAGTAAGTTTTCGCTTCGTCATACTGCTGTTGTTCTTGAGCTGTGGTGCCTAACTGGTAATATTCCTCCGCGTCTCGCGCTGCCCAAATTGCCTCGCGTATCTCACCCTCACAGGGTTCTCCTATTACCTGTTGCCAAGTTGACTCAAATTGCTCTGTCCCCACCTGTTTAAGAATTCGTCCTAAATCTTGGATATCGTAGGGGATAAAATCTTCGTTATTTTCGAGATCAATTCCCAAAGCCTGAATGTAATTTTCTAATGCTTGAGTCCAGTTTTCTTGCGTTTCTAATACCATTCCCCAATCAGTTATTGTTGCAGAAGCCCGTCTCCAATTTCCTAGACTCTGGAAAATTTCCCAAGCTTTTTGATAGTGAGTTTTCGCTTCGTCATACCGCTGTTGTTCTTGAGCTGTGGTGCCTAACTGGTAATATTCCTCTGCCTCTCGCGCTGCCCAAATTGCCTCGCGTATCTCACCCTCACAAGGTTCTCCTATTATCTGGAGAGGGGATGACCGTTGAGGATTTTCAACAGTTCGAGATACTCTGACTCTAGACTATTAGGATTGATCCCCACCGTTTGCAGAATTTTGCCTGCTAGTTCCTCCGACTCGGAAAGTCCAGGATATTTGGGGGTGGGTAGGGAAAGTCCTTGTAAATTAACCAAATAATAACCACAGTCGAGCCAACGTTCCTCCCGACGACTGGTAATCAAGACCCAGGATTGTCCCTTTCCTTGCTGACCGCGCATTTGTTTGAGCCACTGCTTGAGTTCCGCTCGCGCTTCCTGAGTCAGCAAAGGCTCATTTCCTGTGGGAAAACCCGCCACAGGTTCAAAATTATCCCAAATCAGCAAGCAGGGATTGGTTTGTAGATATTGCATTATCCCAGCGCGTTGTTGCTCAAAGGAGAATTGGGCAAATCTGTCTCCCATCAATGACCGACCAATTTGGTTAACGACATTGTTTAAGGTGGCACCAGCCTCAAAGGTGGTAAAGAAAATTCCTCCTTTCCGACCTTTGGTATCGTGTAACCAACGAGCAAACCCTTTAGCTAACTCGGTTTTACCCACACCGCCCATACCCTTGAGCAAGACAACCTTATTTTGGCGGAATGCCCTTTCTAGCCGCAGAATTTCGTAATCCCGACCGATAAAACCATAAGTTCCAACTTCGGGAAGATCCATCGGGGATTGGGATGCCCGATCCTCTTGGGGTATTGCTCCCGCAAATCCCTGCATAATATCTTCCAAGCTGGTAGCTAACTCTCGTTTGGGAAAGGGGGTATAACTTTCCTGCTGGTAGAGTACTGGCACCATCCAATCTTGCAGAGGCAACCAACCCTTGGGACTTGGGCGATCTCGCTTGTTCAAGGTTTCCCGCCTACCTCCTGCCATAGCAGTGGAGAGATTTTCCCCCAAAACCAGTTGCTCGTACAGCCGTCCAATAAAATGTTTAGCAGCTTCCGCGTAGACAGAATATGCCATTGCCACCACACCTTTTGCTCCCAAAGCTACCAAACGGGTTGCCACAGAAGAAAAGGGATCTTGACCCGCTTTTCCTGACTGACAAGCATTTAGGACAAAAATCGGTACCCGACAATCGGCGAGAGACTGGGCAATTCGGGTAGCAGATACTTCTTCTGGGGAACCGTCTGCTTTCTCAAACACTAGCACTCCCTGTCCAGCACCACTGAGACTGTATTGCCTGCCTTGACTATTGGGATCAAAATCCCCATGACCATCAAAATGAACGATGTGGTAAAAACCTTTGTGGGTATTCAGTTCCCGTTCAAACTGCCCAAAACTGGGCGGACGCAAAACCTTGAGATTAACCTGCTGCCGAATAGTAGCGAGTGCTTCCAGCATCGGACGGGCAATGGTGCGCAAAGCAACATCCCGCTCTCCGTAGGGGCGAGCAATTACCAGGAGAATATTTAAGCGATCTTCTGGCATCTGCCCCAGTTCTGCCCGCACAGGTTGACCGCTGATACTACGATACATGCCTGCTAGCAATGGTGCTAAGTAACCATAGTCGGGAGAATATAATAATTCCCAAGGCAGGTTAAGTATCGCAGGATCATCGGAGGTAATTGCCAATTCGCAATGATCTAAACCCGCTCTCGTCGCTTCCTGAAAAAATGTTCGTGCTTTCTCACTACTGCAAAAGATGAGTTGGTAGAGTTCTGCTCCCCATTCCTGAAACTTTTTCTCGATCTTCCTGGCTTTGTCTGGTTCCAGCCCATAGGGAAAGCTCAGATAATCTTCTAGATACCAGCGCAAATCTTCCAATACCTCTTGTGTAAAGGGATGCTCAAACTTCACCTCTGGGGCATCACGGTCTTCTTCGCTACCCCGTCGCCAGGATAGTTCAACCATCTCCCCCTGATGCCTTATTCGTAATCGGTTATTGGTCATAGCTGTACCGCCGTTTACTGGCTGGTTAACACTAATCTGATCTTAGTAAATTATACGGTTACCGTTTTTTTTCTTTATTTTCCTTTACACATAGTTGTTCCAATTAATTTCCGTATGGTAGCAGATCAAGTTATAATGCATATCTTTCGTAGGGGCGAACGGCCGTTCGCCCCTACAGTATCGTATGTTTTTTATTTGGAATGACTATAAGTGATTTTTGGCTCGCAATTAGAAAAGGTTTAATCGCTAAGGTGATTTCTGGGAAAGAACATATCATTGACGTAGAGGCGCATCACGATACGCCCCTAATGTTAAATCTGAATAGTCAGATTATTGAACAATCAGGTGCTTACGTCTTAAATAAAACAATTATCAACTACTAATTTCCCACCCCAATCTTGTTGGTTGTTGGTAAATTTTTTTGAGAGTATTGAGATCTCTGGGGGAAATAGGAGGCGGATCGGATACTTGAGAAAAGTATAAAGCATCAGTTTTGCGATCGCTATGACCCCAGATTCCCATAGCATGACCTAATTCATGTCTGGCTGTGGCTAAAGTCGCGTTTTTCCCTATATCTGGGCTAATTTGAACTTTCATGCGATGTCTAAGAACCGCGGGAGTATCGGAACTTAGATAAAATTCATAGGTGGTTTGAGCTGTAATGGCGCGAGGAATTTTATACAACCCTGTTTCGGGATCGAGTTGGATGTCTCTGTCTACTTGCGATCGCGTTACGATAATATCAGCTAATTCAGGACTATCTATTTCTACTAAAGGAAGATAGTTATTCCATTCATCGATAGCTTCTCTAATAGCTGTTACCCATTGTTGAAAGCGTAAATTACTAGCCGAGTTATTTAGAGAATCTGGGTGTTCTAAGTATATTTTGAGAGGAAATTTAGTCCAAACGAGGTAACCAGCGTCAGTAGTTTGGATTTGTGCAAAATAATCCCCAATATCGTCTTTAGTTTGCCATTGTGCTAAGGATGGCGGTAAAGGATGGATCTTTGGACTAGGGAAATTGGGAGACTGGGGAATTGGGAGACTGGGAGTAGGCGGAGCTTCGGGGGAAGACTGGGAAACTGGGAGAATGGGAGATGGGGAAGCAGGGGAAGACTGGGAGACTGGGAGACTGGGAGATGGGGAATTGGGGAAGATAGGGAATTGGGGAAGGAGAAATGTCAAAGAGAAGAAAGCGATCGCAAGTACTATTAACTTGATCAAACGAGATCTCGTCGCAGGCAAGGCACTACGCACACTGCGTACACTAAGACATTCGAAGACTAGCGAGTCTCGAAGAGATCGCTTCATACTCATAAGATTACTTATTACTTATTACTTAATTAAGCCACCCTGCACTTAAAGCGATAGTCGCAGTCATAAAAATGATAGTTAATGCCCAGGTAATGCGATTAAGAGTATTTTCTGCACTCTTAGTACTGGTAAATAGTTGAGCTTGTCCCCCGATTCCGCCTAAGCCGTCTCCTTTGGGGCTATGGAGTAGAACTACAATTATTAATAAAAGTGCTGATACTGACCAAATAATTTGAAAGAGTTGATAAAGATTCATTAGATAAGCTTAGTTGCGTATGTAAAGTATAACGATCCCTCATTTTACACGAATTGATAATTTATTTACCGTATTCCCCTAAAATCTAACCCTTTCTTCTTAAGATTATCCTAGTATTACCCAGTCATATGGTTGGATCTTAGAGATATACATTGAACTGCTCTTAGGTTCAGTTATCCAAGAAGCTTCGCTAAAAACTAAATGCTAATTTAAGATAATTAGCCCCAGGATTATGGTGCATAAAGGTAAGTCTTTCAACCTAAGTAATGCTTAGTAGAAAAAGTCATCAATACAAAATATAGATCCGTAGAATTACTAATGCAAAATCATGAGAGAACATTTATCAATAAAACTATACTTACGTTGGTTTCTCTAGACTTGAGAGAAGCTTAACTAGGTGTAGCTGCTTCGTTTGCTGTTATCTTACTGAAAAGTGACAAACTTAACTAAATCTTTTGATGAGGTGATGGCAAACTATGAGACAGTTCGATCAGTGATCTATCTCACTGACTTCAACCATCCAACCAGATAGTAAGGTAGCGTTAAGCAGAGTCCTCAAAACATCATGAAAACTGTTTTATATAATAAAGTCAATCCTGTCCCAAAATCGATAACTCGTTCCCAACCATCAGAAAAACAACTCTGTTATTCGATTAAAGAAACATTAGCCCAAGGTAATTATGCAGTAGCGATCGCGATAATGAATGAATTGCTCGCCCTGCATCCTAATAGTGCAGTTTACTATAACAATCGCGGGTTAATTTATCTTCATAACAACCAATTAACTGAAGCTATAGAAGATTTAACCCATGCCTTGGAAATCAATCCCAATCTAGATCAAGCATATAATAACCGAGCTAACTGTTATGCAGCCCAAGGTGATTTGATTGCTGCGATCGCGGATTATGATCTTTCTTTGGAAATAAATCCTAGTAACATTCGTACTTGGATTAACCAGGGAATTACTTTTAGAGAGCTTGGTTCCTTTGATTTGGCGATTAAAAACTTTGATATTGCCTTAATTTTAGGCAATTCTTTCCGAGAAATGATTTATGCTGAAAGAGGTAGAGCATATCATCTCAGAGGAGATTGGAATTGTGCTGCGGCTGATTATCGTCAAGCTTTGGAACTTTTAGGTGATCATAATAAGCTTGAAGACTATAGAATTAAAGTTAGCACTTGGCTAGATATATTACTCAATCCCGTATTGGTTGAGGAATTTTAATCAAATCGCTACTTTCGATATCTAGCAATCCTATTTCATTTGAGAGATAGCATGGTAAAAGCGATCTCTATTGCGAAGGACAATAAAAGCGATCACGCAGTGCCTCGCTTTGCGAGATCAGCCGAAGGCTGGCGCTGCGCGATCTCAATTATTCTAGTAGATTGCCAAACGACTTCTAGTTTCTCGAATGGTGATAATTCGTCGTGTTATCTGAGTAGCTTCAATTCACAAATTGTTGCAAAGATATCTCTGAACCAGAAAAATTCAATAACCTAAAGATAAGAGATCCAGATTAATTTTCTGGACTCGCCCGCTTCGCGCTTTGAATTCAGAGAGCTCTTTGACTATGAAATTAAAAATTTTAATTCCTACTAAAGTCTTAATTGATCGCGAAGTTACCAAAGTGATCGCCGAAGCGGAAAACGGTCATTTTTGTTTGCTACCCCATCATATTGATTTTGTCGCCGCATTAGTACCAGGAATACTCAGCTTTACAACGGCAACAGGAGAAGAAATATTTGTGGCCGTCGACGAAGGAATTTTAGTCAAATGCGCTCAAGAAGTTTTAGTATCTACCCTCAATGCAGTGGAGGGAAATAACCTAGAAACGCTTAGGCAAACAGTAACCGAACAGTTTCAAGTCTTAGATGAAAAGGAAAAGTTAACCCGTTCAGCTTTGGCACAGTTTGAAGCTAGTATGATGCGTCATTTTAAGGAGTTAGGACATGGATAAACAGAAATCGCGTTGGCGTATTTTTCAGCACCAAATAGCTAGCAAAAGCGATCGCAAAATTAAAGCCAGAAGAGAAAGCCAAAATATTTGGGTCGGGTTAAGGATGTTTGGTATGGTGGGGTGGTCGGTAGCGATTCCTTCTTTGCTCGGCATTGGCTTGGGTGTTTGGCTTGATAATCATATCGAAAGTAAATATTCATGGACTCTAATGCTGCTCGTAATTGGCGTAGCCCTAGGATGTTTCAATGCCTGGTATTGGATCAGTAAGGAAAGTCAACTTAGAAAGTAGGAAGCGATGTGACCCCGCGTTATTCTAAAGGACTACCTTCGGGGCGTGCGAAGCGGTATCCTTGAGGACGGCGTGAGGCGTTTACCCAGCTCGGTGTTCTGGACAAACGCCAGTTCCTTCAAGTCGGGTAACCCTTTCAGCATTTTCTCTCGCAAAGACCGCAATGCTTTCCCAACGGACTGGCTCGGGAATGCTCGGCAAGAGAGGAGGAACCAAAAACGGGGAATGAGGAATAATGAGGACTGGGATTGAAGACTAAGGACGGTCAAGGTGATTGAAGGGGAGACTTTACTGTTGTTTTTGGTTTTATTGGTGGGATTAACAATTATTCTCGCTATTTTAATCAAAGCAGCTTTAGAGCGTATTGGCATTCCTTCTTTAGTGGGTTATCTACTATTAGGCATCGCAATGGGTTTTCTCGATGATCAGGTATATTTTCTAACACCATCAGTCAAAGAAGTATATGCCTTTTTAGCTGAGTTGGGCATTATCTCCCTGTTATTTCGGGTCGGTTTAGAAAGTAATCTTGCTGGATTAATCAGCCAATTACCCCGCGCTAGCTTTATTTTACTGGGAAATCTCTCTTTTAGTGGCATTTTGGGGTTTTTGGCCGCCTCAAAACTTCTCCAACTCGACCTTATTCCCAGTCTTTTTATTAGTATTGCTTTGATGGCTACTAGTGTCGGGATCTCAGTTAGTATTTGGCAAGATGCTCAAGCTTTAAATACTGATGATGGTCAACTATTAATCGATATTGCCGAGATGGATGACATTGCAGCGATCGCATTCATGTCTCTATTTCTGGCCATGATCCCAGTTCTCAATGGCGATGTCGAAGCTAGTATTGTTCCAGTATTCCTGAAAACTCTTAGTCCTTTTTTGTTAAAAGTTGCTTTTTTTGGGATTTTTTGCCTGATTCTATTTCATTTTTTCGAATTACCAATGACTCGCTTTTTCGAACGCCTCGAACCGGCACCAGATCCGATGTTAATGGTAGCAGGCACAGCGTTTATTATTGCAGCTTTAGGAGGTTTGCTGGGTTTTTCGGTAGCGGTAGGAGCTTTTTTTGCAGGATTAGTATTTTGCCGCGATCCTGATGCAGTTAAGTTTGATGCCTCTTTTACTACTCTGTATGAATTTTTTGTCCCTTTCTTTTTTGTTCATATCGGCTTACAGCTAGAAATTGACTCTTTTACTACCAGCCTGAATTTAGTAATTATTTTGCTGATTGTGGCAGTTTTGGGTAAGTTTGTGGGTACAGGATTACCTGCTGTGATAACTACAGATCGAACGAGTGCCTTGTTGCTGAGTATCAGTATGATACCTCGCGCCGAAATTGCTATGGTAATTATGGAAAGGGGACGACAATTAGGAGATTGGGCAGTATCACCACAAATTTTTACCAGTATGATTATAGTCTCGGGAATAACTTGTATTGTCTCGCCATTAGTTTTGCGCCCTTTGTTAGAGAAGAGGAATAATAATTAGCTGTCTAAAATAAATTATCTAGAGTTGATAAGTGTTAGGTTTTTGGTGTTGGGGGAAATGCGTAAACTAATGAAGTGTAAATTGATCAATCAATAGAAGTAGATCGTGTTAGGAAATTTAAAACAAGTGACTGAGCATTCTTGGATGGCAATTTATCTAAGAATTTTAGCGATTATTATGGCTTATGGTGCGTTAGTTCACCTATCTAATCTAATGGGATTTGGCGAAATGCCTTGGGGTGAAATGCCTCTAACTTGGAGAATCGGAGATATTGCCTATGGATTGTTAGACACGGTAACTGCTATTGGATTGTGGAAGAGATCGGTCTGGGGAGTATTCTGCTTTTTGACTGCTATTGCTTCTCAATTTTTGATTTATACTGTTTTTATTGATTATTTTGCCTTTACTGTTGAACAAAGACAAACTATCTACGGACTTTTAGGCACTGAGCTAATTTTATTATTGATATTTTTCCTATTATTGGTTACCAAAAAGTAAAGTTAATTCATAAATTAACCCTACAAGTATCAATAAATAACTTTTAACTATTGGTATTAATAATTTTTCAGTTTAAGGGGTTTATTGAATTTAAAGAAGAAATAAGGGAATTGAAGATACAATATAGCTGTTCTCGCTTCTGATGAAGTAAGAATTCAAATCCTAGTCAACCATAATCAAGTACCTTTTCTCTTTTCCCTCATTAGGTATAGTTCATTTAGTCAAAATAAGATGTCTAGCCAAAATGCGATCGCCACCAATATTAGAACTTATCCTGTAGTGGAAACTTTTCACTCGGTACAAGGAGAAGGTTATTGGACTGGAGTTAATGCCTTTTTTATTCGTCTGGGGGGTTGTGATGTTCATTGTCCCTGGTGCGACACTAAAGAATCTTGGAATGCCAAACGCCATCCTCAATATTATGTGGCGGATTTAGCGAAATTAGCCCATCAGGTATCAACCGCGATCGTTATTATTACAGGGGGAGAACCGTTAATGCATGATCTGTCGTCGTTAACTACGGCGATTAAAGAATTGGGAATGGCAGTTCATTTAGAAACTTCTGGTGCTTATCCTTATAGTGGCAATTTTGACTGGGTAACCTTTTCGCCGAAACAATTTAAATCTCCTCACCCCAGTATTTATGAACATGTTAATGAAATTAAAGTTGTGATCACTGGGGAATATGATTTGAAATGGGCAGAACAACAAGCAGCTTTAGTACCACCTGAAACTTTAAAGTATTTACAACCAGAATGGAATACTCCCAAAAGCAAAGAATTAATCTTTAAATATGTACTCGCTAATCCTCAATGGCGTATTAGCCTACAAACCCATAAATTTTTGCAAATTAGATAGGTAAAAGGTAAGGGGGTAATAGATACTTAAGTAATGAAGCAAAAAAAAGCAGTAGTTTTACTTTCTGGGGGGTTAGATTCAGCGACCGTAGCGGCGATCGCGATCGCTGAAGGTTATGAAGTGATTGCCCTATCTTTTCGTTATGGTCAACGGCATCAAAAAGAATTACAAGCAGCGCAAAAAATTGCTCCTATTTTAGGTATCAAAGAACATCTGATTGTTGATGTTAATCTTTCTCAATGGGGTGGTTCTTCTTTAACAGATAGAGCTATGGAGATTCCTCAAGATGGCGTCCAACCCAATATTATTCCTTCTACTTATGTCCCTGGAAGGAATACGGTTTTTATTGCGATCGCGCTTTCCCTGGCAGAAGCTAAAAATGCCGAAGCAATTTATCTAGGGATCAACGCTGTAGACTATTCTGGTTATCCTGATTGTCGTCCTGAATATTTGGCAGCTTATCAGCAATTAGCTAATCTCTCTTCTAAAGCCGCAATTGAAGGTCATACTATTGAATTAAAAGCACCTTTAGTTAAAGATTCTAAAGTAGATATTGTGAAACGAGCCCTAAGTCTGGGGGTTCCCATCGAGCAAACTTGGTCTTGTTATCAAGGTAAGGAAATGCCTTGTGGGGTATGTGATTCTTGTCGAATTCGCGATCGGGCTTTAATAGAAGCAGGGGTATATTCTGGGGATCAAGAGGAATATTTTAATAGTTAATTTTTCTTGACTTTTTCTTGATTTCAACCTCTTTCATATCAGAAGAGTTATTTATAGATGCAATCCTCAAATTACCTAATACTTTTTTAGCTAGTATTTAGAAGTTTTTACTGCATAGAAGCAATACGTGTTAATCTATTTTGTAATCGTCTACGAGAATTATTTATTAATTGATTATTAACACCTTCAATATTTTGTAACATAAGTCTTGTCTCTGTACAGGACAAAAAATAGACTCGGAACTTGCAAAGCAATATAGAAAAAGGGTTTCATGAAAAGTAACTACACTTTCTCGAAACCCTATGAATCAGATTAGCTTACTTCGACAAACACTGAAACCACTCTTGGGGTGGCATGGCGCACGTCTCAATTTTTTAGCTTTATTTCTGATCGCTTTATTAAGAGTCAAAACGATTAATCTCATGGAATTGGCTACTGGTTTTAGGAGTGATGCTAAGACCGAATCAAGCTATAAGCGGTTACAACGATTCTTTCGTCATTTTGACTTAGATTATGAGGCGATCGCGTTTTGAGACAAGATATCTAAAAAAGCGATTAATAAATATATTTGGTTCTAGACTATCTTAAAGAAGATGCCACTTTTTGCCTAACTCAAACTCTGCTCCATCATTTTCAAAGCGATTCTTAAATTGGCTTGTGTCCACAAGAGAGGAGTAGCATCTCCAGAGACATATTGACCATGTTGCAGGTAGTAGAGTTCTGGACATTTAAACTCACCAAACCCAGAGTCCTTTCCTGTTAATTGCCCTAAAGAACGATTCAGATAATAAGTCTGCTGTTCAAGATACTCTTTTTGACCAGTCTTTTGAAACTTTTGTCCAAAAATAGCTGAAACAATAGGATCGAAAATACACCATTGAGCCTCTTCTCCTATTTTTAATTCTCTGTTATTCTCTTTGAACCATTGTTCTCGTTCAATGGAGATAGTCGTGCGAATTGCTTCTGGAATGTCTTTGTAATCCCGACACCAAAATGAGTCTCCTAGATATCTACTGATGCCATAATCTCCTTGTAAATTTTCGATGACATCATTGAGGATTTGGTTTGTTATGTCATCTTCAATGTCTATGACTTGTAAAGGATAGATTAAAAAAAGTAAGGCTGCATCGTATCTTCTTTCTTGAGGTGCTGGTTGAATACACTCTGAGGGAAGAATACTGTCCAGTGATGTTTTTCCTCGATCAATTAGCTCATCTAGAAACTCGGCGGTAACAGACTTGTCTTTGTATTGGCAGTGAGCAGAGAAGCGAGCATCTGTTAGTAGCTGTTTTAGTTCTTTGAGTCCAGCTATCACTACTCCAATACTGGAAGCTTCGATTTTTCTGTCTTCTTCCCAATGTCCACTATCTTCATCTTGCCAATAACTAACAGACTGAAAGTAGTGAGGGAAAAGTGCTAAGGTTTCCAGGTCATCTAACTCAGGTTTAATAGATCCTTCTCTAACTAATTTGCAGTAAAACCAGAGAAAATATCCTAAAGCATCATTCTGAGCATGATTCCAGTCTTGGTCGATTTCTTCAAGATTATTGCCATCGAAACGAATATTAGGTCGTTTCATTATTTCTTCGGGATTAACTTCACCTTCAATGATGTTTTTAAAGCGTTGTTGGTATTTCTTGAAATAAGTCATTAAGGTTCTAATATTCTTTGTAGCTACCTCAATTTGACCTATCAAGTAGTGAGAATAAGCGACATAAATATTATCTCTTACCCATACACTGGAATATCCTGTATATTCGGTTTCTTCTGCTAATGTCGCAGCAGAGAACAAGCCATTATCTAGCTGAGGAAATTTGAATGTTTCCTGATTTTGCAAGAAGCTAGAGATATTTTGAATATCTCCCAAGGTATAACTAGATTTAAGAAAATCAAGAAGTTTTTCATTTTGTATGATTAGCATGCTTTTGTCTAAAGGTTTTGGTTATGACAGAAACGAATAACTTTAAAATACCGAGAATGTGATATTGCATAAATTCCTTAAGAGAATAATTTCTAAAGGCTAAGATCCAGATGAGACAAAGCTTTTACTACTTTTTAAAAAGTCTAAATCTCATCCGCTGGCAGTATAATTTTGTCGAAAATTCCCTCTTGTAAGCCCTTTTGTAAGTTGTTAACTTTACTTTTATATACTGCACCCGTTATCAATGCCATTAAAATGCCTACAACACCTGCAAATAAAAACCAAATAGCTTCTGGTCTATCTTTTTGAAACCAGTAGATGATAATCACAAGTATCGATAAAAATAAGCTAGACCATGTAAGTGCCCAAGAATCTAATATAAACGCGTTAATTTTTTTATCTTTACGGACTTCATCACATGTTTGTTCATATTTCTTAAAAAGATAGATATCTTTATGATTTTTCCAGGTGTCATTGCTATCTAGTTCTAAGCGTTTGAAAAATATATTGATGACAAACATTCGTAAATTCATTTGATAGCACAATAGATCAACATAGGCACAAACAAATGGTATTAAACAAAAAGCTAAATCAACAGGAAAAATATCGTTCCCATCTTTAGAACTTTCGAGTCCCAATCCTACTGCTCCTAGAGCAGCACTAATAATCAATTTCCATTTCAATAAATCCGATCTGACTGCTTGAGCGTCTCTAATCTCTTGTCTAAAATCTTGCATGTTTCTACGGAGGCAACAACTTGAGATAAAGAGCAGATGTGATAAAGGATTGAATAAAGTAGCCACTAAAAAATAAGAGACTATTATCAATAATCTTGATTTGTTAAAAACATCATGCTTCAATTTCCTGAAGTATATAACAGCCCCATCAAGAAACAATTCAATGATTCGATCTTGTTGACTAACTTTACAAAAGAAAGGTCAAATAATTGTTTTCTATCGCCTCACAATAAAAGTATGAAGATTGCGATCGCCAATTCTTTCGTATTGCAAATCATCAACGTTCTTGATAGCTAAGTAAATGCCCAATCCGCCCATTGCTCTTTCAGTTAACGGTTGCTGCAAATTACTGGGTGGAATATGTTTTGGGGAATTGTAAGCGACTCCCCAATCTTCAAGGGCGATCGTTAAATGAAAATGGTCAAGTTGGGCAGAGCAGATTATTTGTCCCGTTAAACCTGGTTCGGCGTAGCCATGTTGAATAATATTGGTGGCAATTTCATCAACTGCTAAACGTAATTTATAGGTAGCCTTCTTATCTAAGTGCGCTAAACGAGTAGCGTTTATGACATAGTTTGCGATCGCAGTTAAAGATTCTAACTTGCCAGGAACAGTTAAAGGCTTAAGGCTCATAGGGGGCAGAGGAAGGGTGGGGAGATAGGGAAGGGTGGGGAGACGGGGAAGTAATATTTATTACTTTTTACTCCTGTACGGACGTGTCGCCGACACGTCTCTTCTTACTAATTAAGCAGGTTGATATTCATCGGTAATAATTACACTATGGTGAAATCCAGTGTTTTCAATAGTTTCTTTGACCATTGCTTGGGGTTTTATTAGATAGATATCGACTGCTGCGCCTAATTTCTGTTTGGCAAAAATCAATACTCTTAAGCCCGCACTTGCCATATAGTCTAGGTCTTGCATTAGTAGAACCAAACTTTGAATATTTTCTGTTAAAGCTTTTTCTACTTGCTCTTTAAAAAGGGGAGCAGTATTGGCATCTAATTCGCCAGCTAAAGTAATTTTGGCGATCGCGTTATTAATTTCTAAGTTAGTTTTGAGTGTCATGGTTTTAATTGGTTAGTGGGTAGAGACGTAGCATGCTACGTCTCTACAGTAATGTTATTTGCCTACTAGAATGACCACAGAGCGATCGCCTAGTAAAATACTTGATTGATTGGTTAATAATGGTTCGGTGCCAGGTTCATAGCAATCATCAGGAGGATTACAGCCAGTGTTAGCAAAAATATGCCATTGCAGATCGTTTGGTAAACGAGGAATTTCGAACCAGTGGGCTTCCCAGTGCATATTCATCGCGACATAAATATAGTTGTCTGCTACTGTTCCTTGCAGAGCATGTTTGCCACAAAGCATGAAAGCTAAAGTGCGAATATGGTTAGACCAATCAGCTTGCCAAGCTTGAGTACCGTGCCAGCTAATATCGGCATACCCACTGCCTACATAATCGTGATTTTGGAAATGCTGGCGGTTTCTCAGAACGGGATGGGCATGACGAAAGGCAATACAGTTTTTCACAAAACGGAATAAAGCAGAATTTTGCTGGAGTAAATCCCAATTTAGCCAACTTAACTCATTATCATGGCAGTAAGTATTATTATTGCCGTTTTGACTACGCCCGAATTCATCACCCATCAACAGCATTGGGATACCTTGACTAACCATTAATAAAGCGATCGCATTGCGAATTTGTCGTTGTCGCAGAATATTTACTCCTGGATTATTCGTCCAGCCTTCAACCCCGCAGTTCCAACTGTCATTGTCATTAGTTCCGTCGTTGTTGTTTTCTCCGTTGGCTTCGTTGTGTTTATGGTTATAGGAAACCAAATCAGTTAGGGTAAATCCATCGTGAGCCGTAATAAAATTAATCGAAGTAGCGGGAGTACGTCCTGAAGTAGCATAGAGATCTGGCGATCCTTGCAAAGCTTGGGCTATCTCTCCCACAAGACCATCACCTTTGAGGAACTGACGAATGCGATCGCGATATTTGCCATTCCACTCTAACCAGCGTCCGTAAGCAGGAAATGAACCTACTTGATATAATCCCCCAGCATCCCAAGCCTCAGCAATTAATTTGCACTTCGCCAAAATGGGATCGAAGGCTAAAGATTCTAACAATGGAGGATTGGTTAAAGGTGCGCCCCAAGGATCGCGTCCTAGGATGGAAGCCAGATCGAAGCGAAAACCATCAATATGATATTCACTTGCCCAATAGCGCAGACAGTCGAGTACCATATTGCGCACAATGGGATTATTACAGTTGAGAGTATTACCGCAACCACTGAAGTTAAAGTAATATCCCTCTGCGGTCAGCATGTAGTAGGTTTTGTTATCAATACCGCGGAAAGAAATATAAGGTCCATTTTCATTGCCTTCAGCAGTGTGATTAAAGACTACATCTAAAATGACTTCGATGCCGTTCTTGTGCAGTTCCTTAACTAAGGCTTTGAATTCATCAACCTGCATTCCCAATTTTCCTGTGGCAGCATAACCAGCTTTCGGGGCGAAAAAACCTACGCTACTGTAACCCCAGTAGTTAAATAACTGCTCCCCAGTAACGGGAGAAGGGCGAGAATTTTCAAACTCATCAAATTCAAAAATAGGCATCAGTTCGATCGCATTAACGCCTAACTCTTTGAGATAGGGGATTTTTTCCCTAATGGCAGCAAAAGTACCAGGATGTTTGACTCCCGATGAGTGATGTTGGGTAAAGCTACGAACGTGCATTTCATAGATAATTAGATCTTCTGGGGGAATTTCTAAAGGGCGATCGTCTTCCCAGTCAAAATCATCGAAGGCAATTCTGGCTCGATGTTGATAGATATCATTCCAGTCTGGCGTTACGCCCCAAACATCTCGTCCGCCAATAATTTTGGCATAGGGATCGAGCAGAATTTTACTCTTATCAAACCAATGACCTTCAGCAAAGTTATCGGGACCTTCAAAACGGTAGCCGTATTCGAGATTTTCGTAATCGAGATCGAAAACTACCATACTGTAAACATTACCAATGCGAAACTCTTCAGGAAAGGGAATTTCAACCATTGGTTGAGGAGCATACTTTTTAAAGAGTACTAAGGTACAAGAAGTAGCATAACTGGAATAAATTGAGAAGTTAACTCCTCCTGGTACCAGGGTGGCACCGAAAGGAAAGGGACGCCCACGACGCAGCTTGAAATGTTGGTATCTATGGGTAGGATGGATATCGATTCTTTCTATTACCATTAGTTTCAAAGTCAAAAGTTATTTTTCGTAGGTTGGGTTAGCGTCAGCGTAACCCAACAAACCATTACCTGTGTTGGGTTTCACTCCGTTTTACCCAACCTACAATCTACAATCTAGAAAGAAATTGACGGCGCGGATAGAGCCACCAAGCAAATAGTCGAGTGATACGGGGCATAACAACGTAAGTCATTAGTGGTACTAGTAGTGCGGTCATGATTAAACTACGCAGTAACGATGGCAAACTGTTCAGGATAGATCCTAGTAACAGATTGATAATATTAACTAGAGGGAAGATCAGGATTATTCGGATCGGAGTTACGGAATACATTCGTTCCCAAATGTCCCTCAAAGGTCATTGACGCATCAATAATTTCTGAAAGCAACTCTTCAAAATTTTTCACAGATGCAGGTTGAACCCGTCTGAACACAGAAACTGTGACTGGAGGATCGAGGGAATTATGGGAATTTTTAATCTGAGTTTTCATAAGTTCCCTAACGAATTGCCACTAAGCCTGCTTCAATGGTGTCGCTGGTAGTGAAAAAGTCTAGGAATCCAGTTATTGCCATAATATCGGCGATTTCTTCTGAGAGTCCCACCAGCACTAGTTTCCCGTCTTTAGACGATGTCTGCCGATACAGCATGAGTAACACCCGCAATCCAGCACTGGACAGATAAGCCACCTTAGTTAAATCCAAGAGAATTTTGCTTCCTGGTGCAACAAGTGGCAAAACTTTATCTTTAACGTCTGGTGCAGTATTCCCATCTATATCGCCCGTGAGTTCTGCTACCATTACTTCTTCATGATTTTTGAGGTTAATTTCCATTTTTTTAATTCTCAATTTTGAGCTTTTTTTCAAAAGAAGTCCCCCGCTTTAGCAATGGGTATATCAAAGGAAGGAACAAGGGAGAAGTTATCTCAATCCTTCAGCCCTCATATCAATTCACTTTAAGAAAGCTATAGATATTTTCTGATAAGACAAGGAAGAAAAGGGAGACAAGGAGGACAAGGAAGATTCATTAATGGCAAATACTTAGTGATTTGATCTCAACCCTCAGCCCTCAGCCCTTATTATCCCGCTTGACGGGACAGCCCTCAGCCTTCAAGAGCGAAGCCCTCAGCCCTCACCTCAGCCTTCAGCCTTCAAGAGCGAAGCCCGATTGGAACAATTTGTACCTTGACCTTCACCCTTTCATTAGTATCAGGTAACTTCACAATTAAATTCTCAGCATCAAAGTTACTATAGACTTCTCCGTTTATTTCCACTGAGCCAATTTTGATACTTCCTGGAGGCAAAATATCAGGAGATACCCGCAGAATATTGTCAGGAAAACCTCCTGGTAAAGGTTTAAAGTAAAAATCCATCGGCTGTTTAGCGATCAGTAGATTAGTGTAAACCGCTGCCAAATAACATAATTCAAAAGCGTGATAACCACTCATCGCATGACTGCCTTTCCCCCGTTCATTGCCACCAGCCAAATAAGGAATCCCATTCGCGAGCACATTGTAGTAAACTCCGCCATCTTCTGTATCTAAAAACCAAGCATTGTAAAAGGCAGCAGATTCGCGAGCCAAGCGATGATACTCATCATTATCAAGACAGCCAGCTAAAATAAAATAAGCTAAAATTGCCTGTTCTTGTTGCCACCAGGCTTTGCGATCATGCCAAACAAAGCGATGACTTTCTTGCCCGGCACCGAGATATCTTTCCACTACGTCGTACCAACCTCCTCTCTGGCGATCGCTACCTACTTGGGGCATAATGCTAGCAATCTTAGTCGCTAGGTCAGAATATGCTGATTTTGGTTTTAAAGAATTCATCCGCATCAAATTCCAGGCAATTTTGAGGTTATGACCGACTACCGCACGATTTTGCTGCCAACCCCAGGTAGTGTCCTGCGACCAGTCTTCATTAAACCTTTCTTGAACAAAAGGACTGTTTTGATAATCGGGAAAATGCTGAAGAATCGTGTCAAAGTTATCTTCCAACATTGCGGCATATTCTGGTTTGCCTGTCGCTAACCAAAGATTAATTAAATAGGCTGGAGCATGATCGCCGATGGAGTTCCAATTTTTCTTGGCTTTATTTTGTCCTAAAGTATCGCTATGGGGATCTAAGGTAATCGGATCGATATGAGAAAAATATCCTCCATATTCGCTTTTGTCGCGGAAGAATTTCTCAAAAAGTTTAATTGTTAACTCTGTGTCTGACATAATCCGAGGATCGCCTGTAACTCGGTAAGTTTGAACGAGTCCAGCCAGGGCATAGATCTGTTCATAGGCAGGAATCGCATGATAATCATCGCCGAATTCCGAGGCAAATATTTTTTGTTCTCTGATGCCTTGAACATCGATGCCGTGATACCAATAGACAATACCTTCATCTAAATCGAGAAATCTCATATGCTCCCGCAGATATTCCGTGCCTTTTTCTGCGGCTTCAAGATATTGATCTTCCCCTGTCATGAGAAAAGCAGTAGCAAATCCATAGACAAGCCGGGAAATGGTGTCGGTTTCTTGACTAAAATTGTCAGGCGATCGCTCTCCTGATAGAGTTAAATTGGTACGATAGTTCCGATAGTTAATCTCTTCGTCATTGAATTGAGATTTAAAGTAAAAATTAGCCAAGGAAGAGACTTGATTAATCCACCAATTGGGCTTTTCAAACAAATAGTTTTCGTTCGTACGACCGACAAAAATAATTTGTTTGGCTTCAAATTTGGGGCTATCGGGATAGAAAACGCCGTAGGTAAAGAGATAACGCCCAGGTTCAAGCAGCGATCGCATTGTGCCTGTAGCATCGGGGTAAGGTTCGTCTAAGTTTTGAATCAGTTTGGCATAGGTCATGGGAGTCAGCATGGCTTGAAACTCCCGACCGTCTGAGGTTTGGATGCCAAAAATATCATTATCGCGATCAAAGTGGGTGACGTAGCCCGCAATTAAATCAGAAAAGGGAAAATTGATCGAATTCATAAGTATTTGTGGAAAATTAACTAATGACTAATGACTAACGACTAATAACTAACGACTGTTAAGGAACTTTTTTTTGCTCTATGCCATCTATTTTGTAAATTCTGACATCAGCAGATTCTTCAAGAATTTCAGAATATTTTCCGGTTAAAGATTTGGTATAACTTTTCTGGAGATGTTCTTCAAAGGCGGCTTCATTTTGCCAGTCTTCAAAGAAGAAAAATAAATTAGGAGTATCTTGACTTTCGTAAAAGGTATAACTGTTTGCTCCCTTTTCAGTCTCATTAGTTTGTTTAACTACATTGTTTGCTAAATCTAGAAAGGTTTGACGATATTCAGGTTTAACTTGTAAATAAGCAATAACAACTAAGGGTTGTTCAGCTTGTTTATTTTGTTGAGCATGAGCTGGTTTTAAAGTTAAATCTCTTGGGGAATTTATCTTGGGAGCTGCCACTCCGATTAAGGTAATTAAAACAAGAGTAGGATAGAATATTTTGAGCGAAAATTTCATCTTTTTTCTCAAAGAATTTTTTGTGGTTGGCTATCTAAATAATCTTGAAGCTGAAATCTTTAGAGCCTAGAGCCTAGAGCCCAGAGCCTAATCTTGACAAGATGTACGTCACTAATAAGAGAAAGGCTATACTACGTGGCGGAGTTTTCCCAGGGACTTTCTGAGGATGTCTCCAACTTAGAGTTTAGAAACTCTCTTTTTACAGCTAAAAGCGTAATGTCATCAGACTGTTCAGAATCTCCAATATGAGCTAATATTTCCAGTTTTATGGTCTCTAAAATTTCCTGAGCAGAAGCAAAGGTTTGAGCAACAATTTTTAAGAGGCGTTCTCGGGTAAAAAAATTCCTATTATTATCACGAGCCTCAGTAATACCATCGGTATAACCTAATAAAATATCTCCTGAATCAATACAAGTTTGCTCAATTTTAAAATCTGTATCAGGGATAATTCCTACCGCAGTTCCAGTAGATTTCAGAAATTCTTTCATATCTCCATAAGCATCAATAATTAGTAAAGGCTCATGTCCTCCATTAATATAAGTTAGGATGCCAGTTTCGATATTTAATACCCCAAAAAACAGGGTAGCAAACATTCCTATATCACCGTGATTTTGCACGATATAACTATTGGTAAGTTTAACGGCTTTGAGAATATTAAAGTGCAGGTAATTAATTTCCTTGTTCTCGTTCAGAGAAGAGTTTTTATGGTTAAGACATCCCACCTCATCTAGATAGGTTTGACCCGAAAAAATGCGAATCAAACTGCGAAAAAGTCCCATAAATAATCCTGCACTAACTCCCTTGTCGCAAACATCAGCAATGACTAGACCGATATTGTTATCGGGAAGTTCAAAAACATCATAGAAGTCACCAGCAACCCGACGAGCAGGAGACATAAAAGCAGAAATTTCCCAGCCAGGTTTCTGTAAAATTTGTGTTGGTAGAAAATTCTTCTGCATTAGACGACCTTTTTCCAACTCGCGATCGAGAGCTTGGGAATAGGCTGCCTCTCTCTCTAAACTCAGTTTTAGAGCTGCTTCTGCTTGTTTGCGAGCCTGAATCGCTTCTGTAATTTGACTAAACATTTGCTTAAAAGCAGCAATCACATCTCCCAATTCATCTTGACGTTGAATAGCAGCAGAGTAGAATTTAGGCGAGTTTTGGTCATGATAAATGGCTTCTCCTGCAACTAGTAAGTCACGCCGCAGACGGAATATGGGAGTAATCACGAGCGGTTCTAGGGCTATCCAAACCGTTATGGTCATAAAAAGGGAGATAATTACAACTAAGCCCCCTATCCTGAAGACGTAGGCAATTAATTCCCCTCTCACACTGGAGGCATCATGACGAATGACAATTGTGTAATCTGTCATCATCTCAGTGCCTGACCAAACCACGTCATCATAGAAAGAACCATTCCGTCTAGGAGAATAGTTATTGATTTGAGACATGGAAAGTTGTGGCGGTTCGCCAAAGGTGCCAACCAGTTGCCCAGAAGATTGATAAACTGCCCCACCTTGGATGAGAGAGTTGTTTTGTTGCAGTTCTCTTAAGTGATTTATGAGGTCTTCGTCAGAAACGTTAGGATAGGTAATCAAAATCCAAGCAAGTTTTCCAGAAGAAACCTCTTTGAGTTGGGAAAGAAGCTCTTGTTCTCGGCGTTGAACTGAGGGAACTAAAATAATACCTTCAATGACAACAATTCCCATAAACACCCAAAAGACAATTCTTCGGGACAGAGGAGAGTTGAATCGAGTGGTAAAGCCTTTGACAAATCTTCTGAGATGAGCAGAAACCATCTTCATTCGCTCCGACGTGAGTTTAGATGTTAGTTCGTAGTTCGTAGGTTGGGTTAGCGACAGCGTAACCCAACGAAACCATGTCTTGTGTTGGGTTGCATCCTTCTTCTTACGAAAGTTGCTCATGGGGGAAAGCCCCGCCCAAGACCGCACTTTCGCGCAACCCAACCTACAATTTAAAACTGTCTAAGAGCTATTATTAAGCTAATTGCCGCTGTTGAGTTTCAGAAAGAGTAGGATAGTCAATATATCCTTGTTCTTTTTGAGTGTAAAAAGTAGAACGATCATAAGGATTTAAGGACGCATCAAGTTTGAATCGCTCGGGTAGATCGGGATTAGCGATAAACAATCTGCCATAGGCGACCAAATCGGCATTTCCTGAAGCTAGTACTGAATTCCCCATATCGCGGGTGTAACCTCCTGCCGTGATGAGAGTGCCTTGGAAAATAGGACGAAAGAATTTGACTCCCAATCCGTTAGAATCGTCCTCAATATTTTTATCGCCTTGAATTCTGGGCTCTACGATATGGAGGTATGCCAAGCTAAAACGATTGAGTTCTTTTCCTACATAGCCAAATAACGCCTGGGGATTAGAATCCTGCATACTCATAAAAGTACTAGAAGGAGATAGCCGAACCCCAACACGATCGCCTCCCCAGACGCTAGTGACAGCTTCGGTAACTTCTATCAAGAAACGAGCGCGATTGGCAATCGACCCCCCATAGCGATCGCTACGTTGGTTAGAACCATCTTGCAAAAATTCATCCAGGAGATAACCATTGGCACTGTGAATTTCTACTCCATCAAAGCCTGCCTTCATAGCATTTTGAGCTGCTTGGCGATATTGCTCGACAATCTCTGGAATTTCTGCGGTTTCTAAAGCCCGAGGAACTACAAAAGGTTTTTCTCCTTCATAGGTAGCAGCCATGCCTTCAGGGGCGATCGCGCTTGGGGCAACAGGAAGTGCACCATTGGGTTGTAGGGAAGGATGGGAAACTCGTCCGACGTGCCACAGTTGTAAGAAAATCAGTCCCCCGCGATCGTGAACTGCCTGAGTGACTAATTTCCAACCTGCTATCTGCTCGGATGAATGAATCCCTGGAGTGTAAGGATATCCTACTCCTTGGGGAGATATTTGAGTGGCTTCGCTAATAATCAGCGCGGCTGAGGCGCGTTGGGCATAGTATTGAGCATTTATCGGTTGGGGAACGTTGCCAGCTCCTGCTCGCATCCGAGTTAGAGGAGCCATGATAATGCGATGAGGTAGGGACAAAGAACCCAGTTGAAAAGATGAAAAGAGATTTACTTGTCTATTCATAAGTTGCTGTGCCAAATAAATTGCCGAGAATTGATAGGTGTTAGGTGTTAGGTTTTGGGAATAGAGAAGAAAGTCTAATGCGAAGAAAAAAAGCTAATAGCTAATCGCGAAGCGATTTTAAGATTCAGCAGAAGCAATAAGCTCTCGATCTTTTTGGTTGACTTCTTGTAAAAAGACTTCCATGAATTCTTCAACTACCCCAGGATGTTTTCCCGTGATCAGACTACCATCGACATAGGTAGCAGCTGTTTCTTCTCCTTGGTAGATGACAATTCCTCCAGAATTTTCTACATCACAGATAATGTTGTGAGCACAGGTTACTTTACGACCTTTGAGTAATGCTACATCGGCGCAAAAAAGCCACAGGCTATGGCAAATCGTGCCAATTTTCAGAGTATGATTGTCCATCTTGGCTACCGCATGGCGCAGAAATTCAACCGCAGGAGACTTATTAGGCTGCCCTGGTTGAGGATTTACCTGATAACGCAGGCGATCCATCGCATAGCCACCAATCAAAATAATGCCTTCGTAATCCTCAGGAGATACATCTTGAAAGTCTACAGTTACAGTAGCTTCTTCTTCGTGGTCATTTCCTTTAAAGGTTAGTTGTGGTTGTCCCCAGAGATTAGAAAGATACTCCACCTCATAGCCATGTTCGGGAAAGAATTCATTAAATCTTCGATACTCAGTTTCATCAAAGTGTTCTTCGATAACAACCCCGATTTTTCCTTTCGTTTTCGTTGACATTGCTAACTAACTCCTGATTGATTATCTGCAAAAATCTCATTCAACATTCCGAAACAGCCTGCTGCTTTGTTAAACCCGGCATAGACGCACATAAACAACAACAATTCTTCGATTTCCTCTCGGGTTGCACCTTGTTTTAGAGCCATATTGACATGGGCGCCAAAAGGATTACCAGCTCCGGTTTGGTCTTGATTAACCACATCAACTGCGATAGTAATCAAGGCTTTTGTCTTCTGGTCGATTAAGGGCAATCCCCAGACTTCACCTGCCACACGAGTACATAATTCACCAAATTTTGGGTTAATACTGTTTAATCCTGTTTGCAATTCTTGATCATCTAGAACTGCATTTTTTAACATTACTTTTTCTGTCATAATTTTTAGGCAACTTTAATTAATTTGAGCAATTGTTCTGGAGCAAAAACATCACGATAGAAAGTTAACTGTTCAGTTTTTAAATAACAGCCACCTCGATGACCACGACGTACCCAAGTAACACTTCCTTTGGCAATAGTTTCGTTAGTTTCATCATCAACACACTTCCATTCAAATAAAGTATGTTCACCAGAAAACATCACAATAGGCCAACACATAGTTACCCCAGGTTGAGCAATTAAAGCCCACCAGTGTTGTTCTCTTTGTTGCTGCTCTTTTAACCCGTGATAAGGGCCATCTTGGCAAAGATAGATCAGGTCTTCTCGATATTCTCCTGTCAAAATATCGCCTCTTCCCTGTCTTAATGCTTCACAATGACTAGGCCACCATTCTTTATTTTCTTTTTCTATTTGCTCTAGAGTATAATTAGAATTTATTTCTGGTAATTTGTCTTCTTTTTTACTGATTAATTCCTCAGCTAATTGAATAAGCTTTTCTTGCATATCTTTTGAAACTAGCCCAGGTCTAGAATAATCTGCTGTTAGTTCCTTGTAGTAATTGATTCGCTGATTCATAGGGGATAAATCTCTTTTTGTGTTCAGTAAAAATTTAACTTCAATAATTATTAACTCATGGAGTTCTGAGATTAATCTGAAAAATTTCCTGAATTTTCTGAGAATTAAATGAGAATGGCTAGTCGTGCATTTGCCATTGGTTTTTGTCAATATATGTATTACTTTTGGATTAAAACTCTGGTAAAAACTTCAATTTTTCGCTAATCGCTGTCTATTCTTTTATGCTGCAACCAGACAAAGACTCCCAAATTAAAAAATATTCCATGCCTGCGCTGACCGCATTCCGCGGTCAAAAATTGAATAATTGATTTTCTGGAAGTCTCTAAGCGCAAGCATCAGTTCATGGTTAGACTCTTATAAGGCAAGTTTAGATAGAGTTTGAACAATTATTTCGGGGTCAAGCCGTTTTGTATAGTCGGAATCGACGAAACAGTAAACTACTGTACCTTTGCGATCAATAATATAGGTTGCAGCAAGTGGTAGTTCATAGGTTTCATCGCCATTGTGAGCAGGGAGATTGATCCCAAACCCTTCGTAGATAGGACGTAGTTGTTCGGGGAGGGTGAAGATAAGTCCAAATTTCTTGGCCACTTGATTGCCGACATCGCTGAGGACTTCAAAGGTTAATTCATTTTTTTCTGCAGTCGAGAGGGAATTATCAGGAGTTTGGGGGGAAATGGCCACAAGAGTCGCTCCCTGCTCTTGAATTAAGGGTAGATATTGTTGCAAAGTTCGCAATTCTAAGTTGCAGTAGGGACACCACTGACCTCGATAAAATGAAATTACTACTGGCCCAGCTTGCAAAAGTTCTTTTAATGTTACTGCTTTCGTAAGCGCATTTGGCAAAGTGAAATCTGGCACTTGCTCCCCAACTTTTAAGGCTTGCTCAATGATGTTGGAATTAAGCAAATCTTGGGTTGCCTGGTTCATGGAAGCTTTGATTTCGTCTGGATGGTTAGCAACCAATTGATTTCGCAGATTAATGAGGTCTTGAGTCAAACTCATGGTTAATATTCTCCAAAAAAGATATCTGATAAGTATAGTTGGCTGCTTCACATGGAAGCACTCAAGTCCTGAAATTGATAAAAATTAAATGATTAGATAACTGTAAGGAGTTTCAACAACAATCCTTGAGAAAACTTTACAGAAAGACTAATCTAATAGCAAGACGATTTTCGCTATCAAAACCATAGCTATTATCTATAGAAGCGAAGCTCCGAAAATGTTAGTTTTTAGATATATAAAACAACACCTAATTCATGGATTTATATCAAATCGAGTATTTTCTGGCGATCGCTGAATACGGAGGATTTTCCCTGGCAGCAGACCGTTTAAATGTTTCCCAGCCTTCTTTATCCAATGGCATCAAAAAACTAGAAAAAGAATTAGGAGTACTTTTGTTTGAACGGGGAGGGAGAAGGGCGCTACTAACCCCAGCAGGAAAATCTTTTGTGGAACAAGCAGAGAATATTCGACAGCAGTATCAATCTGCCTTAAGCAAAATCAGAGATTTTCAAGCCCGTCCCATTCTGAAGTTGGGCGTGGTTTGTACTCTTCGCATCAGCACTATTAGCAATCTGGTTAGTAGATTCCGTCTGCAATATCCCCATATCGCGATCGAACTGCGAGATAGCCATCGAGATGAGATTGATGATTGGTTAGAAAAAGGGGAAATTGATCTAGCCTTGACAGTTTTTAGAGGAAATGAGAATACCAAAATATCTCATCACTTATTCTTGCAGAATCTCAGACTGGCTGTTCCCGAAACTCACCCTTTTGCAACAAGAGATCGTATATCTTTAGCTGAACTAGATGGGCAACCCTATATTAAGCGTATCAATTGTGAATTTTGGCGAGAATCTCCTCATCTATATGATTCAGCTGGAGTCTATCCTCACATTGTTTATATTGCCAATCAGGAAGAATGGGTTATCCATCTTATTAGAGCTGGTTTAGGGATTAGCGTCATACCTGAGTGGAATAATTTATGCGGAATTAAATATGTTTCTTTAGAAAGTATTGATTTATGGCGCACTATTGGTTTGAAATGGCGACAGCATCAAAACTCAGAGCTGGTGAATTTATTTCGGAATTTCACCACAACTCAGGATAGTTGTTTACTGCTTTAACTTCATTTATCTCTCTTCTAAAAGAAGACCCTCGGCTACGCCGATGGGACGGGGCGTATAAACACTTGGGGAAACCCCAAGTGACAGCCCCTCATGAATTTTGGTCATCCATGAAATAATAACACGAAATCTGGTATAATTACATTAGTAAATATCAGCTTTCAGATGATATCTTTTACCTACGAATATAAGTTAAAACCAACAAAAAAACAGATTCAAGATATAGAAATGTATCTTGAAGTTTCTCGGGCGGTTTACAACTGGAATCACGGAGAAAGAAAAGATTGGATACAGTCTAGAAAAATTCCAATTGACCGATGTTCAATTGTCCAAGAATATATCATTCCTGCTGATAAACCTTTTCCTAACTACAATATCCAAGCTAATAACTTAACTCAAGCTAAAAAGAAATATCTGCATTTAGCACAAGTTCATTCTCAAGTTTTACAGTCTAGTTTAAAAAGACTAGATCAAGCCTGGGATGATTTCTTTAAAGTAGAGAGTCGGGGCTTCCCTAAATTTAAAAACAAAAATAGATTTCGAAGCTTTGTCTATCCTCAAATTAAAAGAAGTGATTTCAAGGATACCGAAATTAGATTGCCTAAGATTGGCTGGTTGAGGATTAGAAAATCCCGAGAATATCCCACAGGATTTGAACCTAAGCAACTAAGGATTGTGAGAAAAGCTACGGGCTATTTTGCCCAGATAATATTTGTTTCTCATGAATCAGTGCCTGATATTCTACCAGGAGAAACTAGTTTAGGATTGGATGCGGGAATTAGTTCTTTTGTTGCTAGTTCTAGAGGAGAGTTAATCAAGACTCCAGAATTTGTTTTGAGAGCCGCGAGAAAGTTGCAATCGGCGAGCGACCCCGCGCCGCCGACAGGCGCAAGGGAACGCGCGAGCTTACTTCAGCGTCGCTTAAAGAATAAAATAAAAGGGTCAGCTAATTGGTTAAAGCTCCAAAAGAAAATAGCACAATTACATTTCAAAGTAGCTAATCGTCGTGAAGATTGGCTATATAAATTAGCTCATCATTTTTGCTCTA
>JASJDR010000216.1 GCA_030065615.1 Xenococcus sp. MO_188.B8
CAGCGGGGTCGCACCGCAAAAACACTTGTGGAGATCGAGGTGCGGGGAGCGAGCAACTTACGTTGTTCGATCTAGTAACTGGTCAGTGAAGCAAGAATCCCCCGCGTCCCGCGGCGGGAGTGTCAATACATGTACCATCTTTATTTTTGAAATATAGAGCGAGGGCAACTATTGTAAAAAAACTTAAAAGGCTTTTATATTGAAGACACCACAAATTCCGCAATCATCTAACAAATCAATGCGCCGGAACTTTTTTCGCGCCGCTTTTCGTAGCTCTGTTCTAAAAGTCTGGTAATTTTGTCGTTATGATAAAAAAATATAACCTTGGGTAGTGCTTGAAGTAGGGTGATCGCCCCCCTTAATCAAATCTAATATTGTCAAGTTAATTCACTATAATATATGGATATTTAAAGTTAAAGATCCGCTAAAATCTAAGAATCTAAGAATCTAAGAACTTGTAAAAACAAATTCCTCAACTTCTATAACTGATCCAAAGTAGTTTGAGTTCTTTTTAACTTATTTAAATTTCCTTCAGGAAATAAACCTACTAAAAATTCATTAATATTTAGTTTGATTTGTGTACTCATCTGACCATAGGGGTAAGGTAGCAATAGATCTCCTAAGGTCACATAAAATAAAGATAAAACTAAGCATAATTTGAGAAGCTCTGGTAACTTCTTCATCTTTCTATTAACTCCAAGTCAGTTAAATTAATTTTATTTATTTATATTTTGCAAAAGCACTTAATATTTCTTGTCAAAATATCTAAAATTTATTGAATCTCTTGTTGTTAAATAGTCTAATCTAAAGTCTTGCCATAAATCTTCCGTGAAAATACTAGTTATAAAAACTAAAATTTAGTTAAGTGCGTTTTCTTATTAATTACCTTGAACCACACTGAATGTCTGATTGAGAAATGGCTTTAGCAAATTACAACAGTCGAGTTATTAATTGAAATCGGAGTCTGACAGAAGAGGGATACTTGACTCGGTTGAGAGTATAAAAGCTTCTGTTTAAGATTAATAACTAAATCGTAGTCAAGACGATTGCCCTGTTGTTGGTACTGTTGTAGAGCAATATCTATATCAGTAAACGCAGCACTATCTTGTCCTATTTGATGATGTAAAACTGCACGATTGACATACGCTTGAGTAAAATCGGATTTGAGTTGTACCACTTGAGAAAAATCTTCGATGGCTGCTTGATATTTTGCTTGTTGATGATGAGCGCAACCTCGATTAAAGTAAGCATTGTAATTATGATCGTCTAAGGCAATAGCCTGATCAAAATTTAAGATTGCTGGTTCAAAATCGCCTAACATCATATAAGTTAAAGCGAGATCGTTATAAATTAAGCTTTGAGATTCAGGATTAAAGGCGCGAGAAGACATTAACGCCAAACTATAATCAGTTATTGCTTGTGGATAATCCTCCATCGCAAAATCAGCTAAACCCTGATTGTAATAAGCTCGATAATCTTCCCCATCCCGTTGAATAACCTGTTGGTATTGAGCGATCGCTTGGTCGTATTCTCCTTGACGATAGTAAGTCAATCCCAAATTAAGATAGGCTTCGATATTATCAGAGTTATGTTGCAAAGCAGTAGTGCAATCAAACTCAGCAGCAGAATAATTTTGTAGTTGTAGATTAACTAAACAGCGATTGCTATAAGCAGCACCTACCAAATTGTCTTGGCGATTGATTACTTGAGTAAAATTCACTAAGGCCTGTTGATAGTTTTCTTGCTGAACATGATCTAGGCCAGAGTTAAAAATATCTGAAGTATTTCGCTCGGACATAGCCCAAACAGGTGCATTGAAGCATAAAGCGATCATTACAATTAAAGATAAGCCACTTAAAAAGACTCGGTATACAATAGCCATCGGATTCAGTTAAGAGTGAATAGTAAAAATCAATATTTGAGGTGCTGCCTTGGGAACCCTTTCAGCATTTGCTCATGGGGGAAACCCCAGTATTTACTCTCGCAAAGACCGAAATGCTTCACCAACGGACTGGCTGGGGAACGCGCGAGTTTGACCTAACACACATACTAATCTAATTAATTTATAATTGCTGTAAAACTGAACTTAAGACAAAATTAAAATAACTAAGCATCTACCGTCAGAATATCCAACTCTTCAAAATGCTCTTTTTGAACGCAACTTGGTATAACTCACCGTATAACTCACCAGACTAGGAAATGCTATATATGTTATCTGTTATCTTAGGAAGACCTAAAGCTTGTAAATATAATCTAAAAAGATTATGAAATTAGAAATTTTACTGCCTGATGATTGGCTACAATCAGTTAACGAACAACCTAATTTATTACGTCAACAAGCATTAATTTATATGTTAGGAACCTTATACCAATCTGGTGAAATATCTGGGGGATTAGGAGCAAAAGTAATGGGATGTAATAAAATACAATTCTATCAATTACTTTCTGAATATGGCTTTGCTGTAATTGATTATCCTGATGAAGAATTAGAACAAGAAGCTGAATTTAATGAGCTTTGGTTACAGCAGATTGAAAAACATGAAAGCCGTAGTTAATAGTACACCATTAATTGCTTTTGCAATCACAGATAATTTAGAAATTTTATCCATTTTATTTGATGAAGTCTTTGTTCCTTATTCCGTTTATTCAGAAGTAACAGAACAAGGAATACGCCCAGGTGCAGATAAAATCAAAGCAATAGATTGGTTTCTTCTTAAATCTCCTGATTATAATACTTCCATTCGAGCAGAACTTATGAAACTTGATCGAGGAGAAAGGGATGTAATTTTATTAGCATCAGAAGTCAACGCAGACTGGCTAATCTTAGATGAAAAAATAGGTCGTAAAATTGCCATGAATTTAGGGTATCAAGTTAAAGGAACCTTAGGAATATTATTGATTGCTTGTCGCGCTAAAATTATATCTCAAGAAGAAAGCATCAAAGCAGTTGAGATTTTGGCTCAAAGTTCAATACGACTCAGTTCAAAATTATTAGATTGGTTTGGAAAACAAGTAAAATCATAGACTTCTAAAACACTCTTTGTTTAATTAGTCTATCCAAAAAGGATAGGAATCCCAAATAGTTTGGCTGCACGCTCAAAAACAATTTCCCTTTGAAGTTGAGGAGGCAAACCTTCTAACATTTGCTCGACAATGGGATCTGGGTTCGGCCAAATATCTTGAGGATGGGGATAATCACATGCCCACATAGCGACTTCTGAAAGAAATGTCCAATCAACTGCGAGCATTTCCCCGCTAATTAAATCATACTCAAAGGTGAAACGAATATTTCTTCTCACATAATCACTAGGGAGATAACTAAGAGACACTGTAGGATCTGGTTTACGGATTTCCACCTGACGATCCATCCGTGAGAAGAAAAAAGGAAGCCATCCAAGGCGACATTCAGCCATAACCCACATTAAGCGAGGATATCTTTCAAAAACACCACTAAAAATCATTTCTGCAATGGGGCGAGCTACGGCAAAAGGATTGGCTGAGTGAGCAGCGAAAGAAGCACCTCTTTCATTTTTAGGATATGAATGTCCTGCCTTGTGACCTGTATGACTACAAAGCAGTATGTTTTGTTGCTCTGCTTCTTCCCATAGGGGTTCCCAGACGCTATCGTTAAGGGGTTTTTCTAGATCAAAAACACTAAATTCAACAGCCTTAGCTCCCAATTCAGCAACTCGATGTAATTCATTGAGACAGACTGTCGCATCATAGGAGGGGATAATTGGCAGATAAATTAATCGCTCTGGTGCTGAGGCTGAAAGCTCAAGACAAAAATCATTGTAAGCACGATACATCAAAAGACGTAATTCGGGATCTTCCACTTTCCACTTACTAGTATCTCCGAAAAAGACAGCGGCATAAATGCTAGCCAGATCCAGATGTTGAAGAAGTGACGAGGGGTTTGAGGGTGGTAAAGTCTTTTCTATATATTCAGTGTTGCCAAAAGTTCTTTGCCCAATTTTTTGGTGGCTTGAGCCTGCGGCTGATGGTCCTTGAATTTTTCCTTCCCAAGTCCAAAAACTTCCCCCATCGGTTTCTATAACCCTCGGTGCCTTCTCTACAAAAGATTTCGGAAGTCTTGTTGCCCAGAGATCTTCCGGTAACCATCTTGTATTCAGGTGATTATCGGCGGAAACATATTTATAGTCATAATTCATGATGTTCAACTAATTAAACTGATTGTTTACCAATAAATAGTTTGAGGGCGAGTGTAAAAATTACGATTACTAATACCATGCTCTGGAGGACCAATTCCTGATGTTTTCCAACCGCCAAATGGTACATTGACCCCAACATCTGTAGTAGCACTATTTATTTTTAATACTCCTGTTTGTACTTCATTTAGAAATGATTGTTGCCATGATTGGGATTGGGAAAATAAAGTCGCTACTAATCCTTGTCTTACTCCGTTACAAAGTGCGATCGCCTCTTGCCAATCTCTTGCTTTTTGAACGACTAAGATAGGAGCAAAGGTTTCTTCTTGCACTATTTCATGGTTAGAATCATCACAACAGATAATAGTGGGCGGATAATAATTTCCTTGTTGTAAATGTTCCGGTACAGGTAAAGTTTGAACCACTAATTTATCTTGTTTAGCCCGTTCAACTATCTTTGCAACTCTGTGATAATGGTTAGCAGAAATTAAGGGTCCAATTTGAGTCTGAGAATCTAATAGCTCTCCCCAATATAACTTATTAACTTCAGAGTAAAGATCAGCCAAAAATTGCTCATAACAAGAATGCTCAACAATTACCCTTCGATTAGCTGTACATCTTTGCCCAGCAAAACCAAAAGCACCTAAACTAATCTGCTGGGCAGCTCTCCTTAAATCACAATCTGACCAAACAATAGCAGCATTATTGCCTCCTAATTCTGCTTGCAAGGGGATACGGCGACTAGCACAAATTTCTTGGGCTGTATAACCAGCCGCCGATGAGCCAGATAAACTCACTGCATCTATATTAGAATTGCACATTAAGTTCATAGCAGTTTGGCGATCGCCCAAGATTAAACTAACCACACCATCAGGGCAACCTGCTTGGGGCAATAACTCCCTTAATTTCACGGCAATACCAGAGCCGGCGGGTGCAGGTTTCCAAATAATGCTATTACCGTAAAGCAAAGCTGGGGCGATTTTCCCCACAGGAATAGCAAGAGGATTATTCCAAGGGGTAATCAGAGCAATTAAACCTAAAGGTTGATAACGATAGCTAACTTTGTCTGTTTGTTGATATTCTAAAGGTTCATCTTTATATTTAATCACCTCATAGAGTAAGGCGATCGCCCGATTTACCTCATTATGAGCGTAAGTAATTGGTTTGCCAACTTCAATGGCTAATTGAGTTGCTAGATGAGCTTTTTCTTGCTCTAATAAGATAGCTAAATTCTTTAATATGTTTGCTCTTGCTAGGATAGTTGTTTTTTTCCAGTTTTGCTGCGCCGTTTTGCCTAAATTACAAACCTGACTAACTATTTCCCGATCAGCCAGAGGCACTTGCCATAAATTATTTGATAAATTACTAGGTGAGGAATGAATTAATGTTTTTAGGCTTTGCTCTTCAATTACTCCCTCTTTACTCATAGCAACAGGTAAGGTTTTTAAGCCTCGATCTGGCTCTGGTTCAGTATTTTTAAGTAAGGAAACTAGCTGTTGAGTAGAAGCAAAGTTAGCCGCCCTACCCTCTAGATAACGAGTAGTCATGGCACCATGAAGGGGATCGTAACTTCCAGTAGCATCTTGTGTAATCCAAATTTGATAACCTTTTTGATAGGCATCTAAAGCTGTAGTACGAATACAACCATGCAGATAAATTCCAGCAATAACAAGAGTATCTATTTCCCGTTGCTGCAAGTAAGATTGCAAACTTGGGGATTCAAAACCACTAAAAAAAGTTTTATTAACAATTAACTCTTTTTCTTTTATTGGGGTTAACTCTGTGGGCGGAAAATGTCCCCGAGTATTTTTCAAGCACAAACGGCGATCGTTTCTTTGCCAGTGTGGCATTCTGGTATCAGGAGATAGCTCAACAGTCGTCCAAATATGAATAATAGGTATTGATAGACTACGACATTCTCTGAGCAAATGACTGGCACGCTCGACAATTGCTCTCTGATTGGGTTCTAAATTACTGTTGTTTAAAAAGTCTATTTGTAAATCAACAAGAATTAAAGCTGGACGCATCATAAATTATCATCAATTAGGATTAGAAACCAAATCAACAACAGTATCGGCAATTCTTTCTGCCATTTCCTGAGTGCCAATTAAGGTACAACCAGGCTCTATAAGATCGGCAGTTCGATATCCTTGTGCCCAAACTTGATTAATAGCTTGTTCGATTAAAAGAGACTCTGTGACTAAGCCAAAATTTTCTCGCAGCATCATTGTCATGGACATAATTTGAGCGACAGGGTTAGCTGCATCTTTTCCCACTAAATCAAAAGCAGCACCATGATTAGTTTGATAAACACTTGCACCATTGCTCGCATAATTAGCGGAATAAGATAAACCTCTTGAGCCTAATAACAAAGCACTCACATCAACTAACACATCTCCAAATAAGTTGGGTGCTACCATTACATCCACCTCTTGGGCGTGTTGAATCAAATAGTAAGCGGCATAATCAATATTACTAATTGTGTATTCAATATCTATTTCTGAGGCTATTTCTTCAGTGCATTGACGCCAGAGTTGACTAATTTCTGGCACGCCGCCCTCTTTGGTAACAACCATTAATTTCCCTTTTCGGCTAGCTGCTATCTCGGCTGCAATTTTGATGATTCTTTTAACCTCAGCTAGAGAATAAGAAAAACTATATTCTAGCCGACAATGTTCTGATTGAATTGGTGGGGAATTTATCTCTCCAAAATAAAGCCCTGCCACATTTTCTCTCACTATCACTATGTCAACATTTTTCAGGTAATCATATTTTAATCTGCCAATATTTTTTAAAGCTGGAAAAGGTTTAACTAAATTTAGTTTACAAAATAAGTCAAACTGACGACGCAAACTATAGACAAATCTGCCTCCTCCTGGTCCTGCTAAAATTCCTCCTTGGAAATTGAATATTTTCTCGCAAAAGCTTATTAAATCAGGGTCTAAGGGTTCTTTAAATCCATTTTTGCCATTCCTACCTACATTGTTACTATATATAATTTCAAAGGAATGGGTTGTGACAGTTTCTAAGGCTGATAAAACTTTGAGACTAGCTTGTAATAAATCTAAACCAACCCCTTCTCCTTCAATAATACCAATGGGAAAAGGGAAGTTTTTCTTAAGTTTAAAATCAGAATCTAGTTGAAAGATAAATTTACTCAAACAAGGGGATTTAGTTTTATTTAAATATTCATAATTTAAACTCTTAAACATAATTATATTTTAATAGATTAATTTTGACTATTCACCGATTCAACACCTTCAGCAGTGACAAATAACCACAAAGCCGATTCTAATTGCAACAATTGAGGTAAAGAAAGTAGATACAGTTGACAGATTTCATTTTGCACTCTATTGTCTCATATCTGGCACCTCATCAGACAAAAATCAAAATATCGGCATTTAAGCATCTGAGACTTTTTGTTTCTCACAGATTAACGTCCTCTGTTACTTACAGATTTATGCCGCAAATTCTGGCGATCGCCAATCTAAATCACGACAATCAAGCATAATAAAAAGATATGTTTCGTCCGATTATTTAAAATGCAAACGCTGAATGAAGAACAAATTTGCGATTACCTCTCAGTTGGCAAAATATTTGAAGCAATATTAGAAGATGGTTCTTTAGAAATAGGAGTTCAAGAATATGTACCCTACCTTTGTACTGCCATTCACGCCGGACATGAATTACGAAAAGACTTAGCGGATATTTGCTTGCTCAATGAAGAAGAACGCTATAGCGAAGAGGACCCCTATACTGACGAGCTGATTGAGTCTTTTCCTATCACATTAGTGGCAAGAGATTCTCGTTATGAATACGATCTCAACCGCCCGACAGATAAATGTCTCTATGAAGAGGCATGGGGGAAAAAAGTCTGGAGGCAACCGCTAACAGCAGAACAACTCCAAGTTAGTTGCCACAAGCATTCACGCTATTACTATCTACTGGAAGCATTAGTAGCCGCATTAAATTGCCGCTTCGGTGGCTGCTTGGCGATCGATTTGCATAGCTATAACTGGCAAATCAGGCAGCATAAAGATGCGCCCATCTTTCACCTAAGTACAGCTCAGCTCGATCTCCGCAACTGGTCTAGATTAATCAAGGTGTTGGAAAACAGGCTTGCCGCTATTGAGCTTCCCAATCTGGAAACAACAGTTTCTCGCAATACAGTTTATAAAGGGCGAGGATTTCAGGCTAAATTCATTCGTGACCGATTTTTGAAAACGCCGATCATTCCGCTCGAAATCAAAAAGATATATATGGATGAAAGAAGTGGTGAAGTATTCCCTTTGGTGATCGAAAGTTTGAAGAAGGGTCTACATAAAGCCGTATTAGACACCGCTTCCTACTTTAGTAAATATCTAGGTCATTCAAATTAGGAGAGCGAAAAAATTCCAGGTGTAAATTATTCGTTGATGAGAGAGGTAGAAACAGTTCGTGTAAGTTATCCGCGAAATGTACAATACAACAACCATTCGGAGCAATATATCCAGAAGATTTCAGAAGTTCAAAGGAAAAATATCAATCTGTAGACTGGGGTTTTTACTCTAAAAAATATAAGCTGAACCTAGACCAAGATCTTATTTAGACTCAACAAAAATTATGGAAGTTTACCAAACAAGAACTCCAACATAGTTTTTCTGACTATTTTATAATTACCTCAAATCAAGACAAGAAGATTAAAAAAATTAAATTACGTCGGTTCTTATGTACATACTATGCCAAACTTTTAGTTAAACATCAGAGCCAATATTCATGACTTATAATTTCTTAACAAACAAGACCAACCTAGACAAAATTCAAACAGCATTAGGTCCGATCGCCAGTTTAGCTTATGCACCGCCCCATGACTATCCCATGTCTCTTCCGGTGTTCAGAAATAAACCCAAAACAGAAAGATTTCGCCCCAAAACAGAGAAAATGAGACTTTATGTTCATATTCCTTTCTGTAATTATGGCTGTAGTTTCTGTACCTTTGCTAAGGGTGTGGGAGCATCTCAAGACCAAATGACTCGTTATGTCAAAGCACTTAAAAAAGAATTAGAATGGATTGAACCAGGAATCACTCTTAGTCAACTGTTTATGGGAGGCGGTACCCCAACAGTTTTACCCGCACCACTTTTAGACGAACTTTTAACTGCCATTTTTGAGCGCATGTCTGATGATACTTCTAAAGTTCATACCGTAGAAACTTCCCCCGATTCCCTTACTCCCGAACATATTAAAGTGTTGCAAAAACACAGAATCGGGAGAATTAGCATGGGGATTCAAAGCTTAGATCGAGAAGTATTAGCAAGGGTAAACCGACAACATAGCACCGAACAGGCTTTAAAAGCTTGTCAGATGTTAGTTGAAGCAGGTTTCATTGTTAATATCGATCTTATCTATGGCTTACCTGGTCAAACTCATGATAGTTTTCGTGATGATGTGGAAACTCTAAGCTCTTATGGTATTCATGCCTTTACTTTTTATAACCTTCGTAGTAATGAGCGTACACCAATTAAAAAGATCATAGGAGATGAAGAAAGATGGAATTTAGTTCGCTTGATGGATTGGCGGACTTTAGTTAAAACTGTTGCTCAAGAAAAAGGATATAGTCAGACTCGTTGGCATACCTTTAAAAGATTAGATACCATTGCCGCTAAACATGACCGAGAGCCTTGTTTTACTTATGATGGGATGGGATACCAATTAGGAATCGGAGTTAGTGCGCGATCGCAGTTAGGTTATACTTTATATCGCAACACTTTACATCTTAATTCCTATTTAGAACGTATCGAAAACAATCAAAGCCCAGTAGACGATCTGATCCCCCTTACCCTAGAAGATCGCAAGACTCAATTTGTTGCCCGTTCAATAGGAGATGGAAAAATTCTTAATCGTGCTAATTATGTACAGGCTTTTGATTGTACCTTAGAGCAAGATTTTGGCGACATTATTAATCGATTAAGGGAGAATGAATTAATCGAAGATAATGGTCAAGAATTATCCATGTCCGAATTAGGGAAATTGGTTTATGACTTAGTAACCGTCTGTTTTTATCCGCCAACAGCTTTAGAAATGCTCAAAGAAAAAGAAGCAGTAGTAATTCCTGCTTAATCACATTCTTGAGGTAGCAATTAAGGGAAAGATTAGTTATTTTTTTGATTCCGATAAAAAATGCTTACCACTGAACAACAAGAAACTTTAACTAGAGTTGGCAAAGGCACTCCTATGGGTGAACTTTTACGGTGCTATTGGATGCCAGTCGCCATTAGCAGTGATTTAGATAGAGGTAAAACCAAGAAAGTTAGAGTCTTAGGGGAAAATTTACTCTTATTTCGGGCTCTTAACGGAAAATTAGGACTTATTGCCGAACAATGCCCCCACAGACTAACATCTTTAGCCTACGGTTGTATAGATGAGGAAGGGATTAGATGCCCTTATCACGGTTGGAAATTTAACGCCCAAGGAAAATGCTTAGAAACGCCCCCAGAACCAGAAAATAGTAAATTAACTGAAAAGGTGACTATTACTGCCTATCCAGTAGAAGAATTAGGTGGCTTAATCTTTGCTTATTTAGGTTCATCCCCTGCTCCCCTTTTACCCCGTTATGATTTATATGTTTGGGAAGGAGTCATTAGAGATATTGGTTACACTATTATTCCTTGTAACTGGTTACAAATTATGGAAAATAGTGTTGACCCCTATCATTTACAATGGCTACACGGTCATCATCTTGCCCATATTCGCTCTCAACAAGGTCAACAATCCCCCACTCATTACCGCAAAAAACAAGTCAAAATAGGTTTTGATTTGTTTGAATATGGCATTATTAAGCGTCGTATGTTAGAAGGTGGCTCAGAAGAAGATGATGATTGGAAAGTGGGACATCCTCTTATTTTCCCTAATATATTGAGAGTTGGTTGTCATCCTCAACATCGTTTTCAAATTCGTGTGCCTATGGATGATACTCATACTCTTCATTTCTGGTACTCTTGTTATCATCCTTCTCTTGGGGTTGAAGTACCCAAACAAGAGCAAATCCCCAGTTATGAGGTAATTTGGCAAGATGAAAAAGGTGATTTTTTGTTAGATTTTGTTGATGGACAAGATATTATGACTTGGGTGACACAAGGAGCTATTTGCGATCGCACTCAAGAAATCCTGGCTACATCAGATAAAGGAATTATCTTATATCGCCATTTGTTATTTGACCAATTAGCCAGAATTAAACAAGGTAAAGAACCAATGGGGGTGATTCGGGATGCCAAGAAAAATCAAATTATTGAATTTCCTCAAGAAAAAAATAAATTTGGTGCTGGTAATTCTTTTCTCCAAGAATCCATTGCTATGAGTCATGTTAGATATAGTCCTCTTAAAGATTTATTACCCAAAATACTCTAACAATTTATGTCTTCTTCGCAACGTTTTTTCATCTATGTACAACATCTTTCTGGTACAGGGCATTTTGTCAGAATCTTTGAAATAGCCCGTATTTTAGCCGAAAGGCATCAAGTTTATCTCGTAGATGGCGGGCGTGCTATTCCTCGATTAACTCCTCAATTTCCTTTTGAAAAAATCAAATTACCACCAATTTATCGTCTAGAGGGCAATCTAGTCCCTGTGGATTCTAATCTTAATATTCAAGCAGTAATGGAGACTAGAAAAAATATACTTCTAAAATCCATCGAAACAATTAAACCAGATGTTTTATTAATCGAACATTTTCCTTTTAGTAAAGCAATTTTAGCCCCAGAAATTATCCCGATTATTAATCGAGCGAGGATAGTTAATTCTCAAGTAAAAATAATTTGCTCTCTCAGAGATATTTGCCCCAACACTAAATATGAACTAAATCCAGAACAACATCGGAGCGAGGCTTTATTTTATCTAGAGCAATATTTTGATGCTATTTTAGTTCATAGCGATCCTAATATCGTGAAATTAGAAGACTATGTTCCTTGGCGATCGCAAATTAAAATATCAATAAAATATACAGGTTATGTATCCCAAAAAGCACAAACTAAACTTAAGATTCAACCAGAATTAACACCCAACAAACTCCCGCCAGTTATTGTTAGTGCAGGGGGCAATGGGAGCTTATCTTTGATTGGTGAGTGTATCAAAACATGGCAAGAATGTTTACTAACAAAATTAGGTTTTGAGCGGCAATTAATTATCTTTTTACCCTTATTTATAGCAGATAATCAAATAAATCAAATTCATCATCAAATTACCGATAAATCCATTGTCATTAAAAAATTCACCCCAAACTTTTTAGAATGGATGCAAATTGCCGCTCTTTCTATTTGTCAATCTGGTTATAATACTTGTACTAATATTCTAGAGACAAAAACACCTGCTATTCTAATCCCCGATTTACAAATGTCAGATCAATTGCCCCGTGCTACAAGATTAAGTGAACTTGGTTTAGTGAAGATGATTAAACCTGATGAACTCAATTCTAATATTTTGACATCAGCTATTATTACTCAAATTAATTCTACTTTTCCTCCTCATAATATTAATCTTGATGGGGGCTATAAAACTGGCAAAATTTTAGAACAAATCTAGTGGACTTGGGCGTAAATACAACACCCATTTAAAAAGCTTGAAAACTTTGTGCTAAAAGACTTTTGACTTTTGACTCACGGTTCGCTTAAATCCAAGATAGTCAAAGAAATAAAACAGCTCAAGTGTATGCTGAGAAAGAAGTTGAGAGAATAGAGAGAGCAATATTCTTGAAAGGAACGAACTCAG
>JASJDR010000217.1 GCA_030065615.1 Xenococcus sp. MO_188.B8
TAACTTGAGTAAAACCACTTTGAAAGTCAACAAAATTTAAAGTAAGCGCAATATATACGATGACAACATCAGTATATTTAAGTGTGTAGCTGGTCTTTGACTGCCAGCACTAGATTTCTAGTGACAGCTAGTTTAAAGTACATGTCGTGACAATAATTGGGACATGCAACTAAGATTAGAATCCAACCTCATTTATTTATGGGTTGGAGAAGTCAATACTCCCCATACAATATCGACATTGGCCCCAAAATAATCATGAATCAATTTATCCCTCATTCCTGCAATACTCTTCCAGGGTACTTTATTGTGTGTTTTTCGGAATTCCTCTGAAAGATTCTTACTGGCTTCACCAATGATTTCAATGTTGCGAATCACGGCATCTTGTGTTTTGAGGTCTTCTAAAAAAGCATCATATTCCATGTTTTACGTATAGAAGAGAATTCTTCTGGCTCCTTCTAATATGTCTTTTAACAAATCTTCTTCTGTTCGTTTAGACATAAATAATCGTTTCCTTAATCTTTTGAGCAATTTTTGAGTTACGTATCCTTTCTAACCCAACACTTGTTAGAACATCTGTTTTTTTCTGAAAGAGATCTTCGAGATATTCTGTAAATTCCACAAATTTTAAGCCAATCGGTCTGTTAAATTCAACGATGATATCAATATCGCTACTTTCAACTTGAGTACCATTGGCGTAAGAACCAAATAATCCAATACGCTTTAAGCCATACTTTGAAGATAAATATGCATGATTTTCTTTTAATTTTTGGAGAATTTGTTCTCTCGTTAATTCCATATTCTATATTCCAATAGATTCAATGCGATCATAATCTAATATTAATTCACAGAGATCGTGTAATTCCTTACTTTAGGCGATCGCGAATTAAAGAAAAATAAAATGCTCCAATTTTAATTAAGAATCTTCTGTCTATTGCTAGCAACAGGAATTTCCCGATTTTTCATTCGATAGTCATCTTTGACTAATTCCCAAGCAATTTTTAATTCTTCTAGAGCTTCTTGAGGATTATCCCCAAAGGCAGAAATATTGGACATTTCCTGAAAATGTGCTAACCAATCCCCTTGCTCATCAACATATAAATTAATAATAAAACCGTCAAAATTATAATTTTCTAAAGACATTATTCCTCTTCCTGTTGACAATCAATAAATTGTTGAACTTAATAAATTTTTGCTTTGCCATCTTTGCGAGGTTGAATTGGTAACGATTTCCCATTGGGTGAGTACCATAGACGATGACTTGCTTTCTGACGACTAATTCAAGAAAAGCAAATTGTCCCAACTTTAATTTTTATGTACTTATCCAATAGATTAAAAGATTTTTAATGCGTATTAAACGTTCTGGCGAAATACTTCCTAAGCGTGCATTAATCACGGATGACTCGACACTTGTTAATCGTCCTAGTCGAATTACGGAAGCAACTTTGAGACCTGTGTTTATGTAGTCAGAATCTGAAGAGTAAATGATTTCATCAAACTCTGGAGTGGCTTGATAGAGACGAGAGGAAATTAAAGCAAGCAATAAGTCAGGATGGCGACTCGGTGAAATAGCGATAACTAAAGCAGGACGGAGTTTTCCTTGTTTCAAGTCTGCTTGAGGAAAACGAATTAGAACAATATCACCTGGTTTCATTCTTGATAAATTTCTTGAGCATCTTCTAAAGAATATTCAATTTCATCTTCTTCACGGAAAAATTGCTCTAATGAAAATTCTTGCCAGTCTTGATTCTGCCATTCAGAGTAATCAGACATCTTCTTCTGCTGAGTAGATATCAATTGGGTAAAGTTGGCAATTTGTTCAACAATGTGATCTGGTAATTGGTCAATCTGTTGATGAAGTTGTTCACGCAGAGTCGCAGACATAAGCCAATTTATCTTAATTAAGGTATAAAACTGATTACATTGATTATAATTCAGATCTTACACCTGTAATAATGTATCAATTTTATTGCTGGTAATGCGATCTCGAAGAGATCTGCCTTCGGCAGCGCGCATAATTCTTCAGTTTAGGAGATCGCCTTTCCCCCTTTGAGATCGCGTAAGTATTAGTTTATGAGTGCAATAAGAATGCGATCGCGTACTTCTTTTGTTTAGACGATCGCCTTTTTTATTTTGCGATCAGCCGAAGGCTGGCACTGCGTGATCGCGCTAGTATTAGTCTGTGGGTTCAATAATAACGCGATCGCATATTTCTTTAGTTTAGGCGACTAGAATAAGCTAGTAGGTATCTTGGTCTTTTCCTGTAGTGAAAGCTCCATTCCCAGGTGTAAATTCCTCATTGATAGGAGCGCTAGGTAAATAATCATCTGGATCGTAACCGATGTCACCAACAAAACAAAAGGACAGAGTTAGTTCAAAAGCACGGCGACTCATAGTGAACTTAGAGAATTGATTATAGGGAGAAAAGATGCGTTGTAGATCGCTGATAAAACGCCGCCATTCACGCTGGGCATAGTGGTCATTTGTAGGAATTTGTGTTTCAATATTGCTGAGAATTTCCTTTTGGAAATCAACGTTTTCGAGTTTTGGCTCATCTGTAACAAACTTGTGAGTTTCTTTATCAAATGTGCATTCTTCTAGTAGGACATCTATTTCATCAAACAAATAGCGCATGAAGTTAGGATAACGCCCTGATAAGGCTAGAAAGGCAATGATAATTCTCTTTTCATCATTTGTCGTCTGCTGTTCAGATTTAGACCAGATAATTTGCAGAATTTTAGCGATGTTAATTAATCTTTTGGCAGTACGAGGTGTTATGTCAACTGGCTTGCAGCATTCCACTAATATTTTGAACAAGTCTTCATCAAAGTCCGTAACTTTTACTTCGGTTTGCAGATATTTGAAGTTTTGGTTTGAAGATGTTGAGTTTTGATTATTGGGAGTTGATGGAGACTTTGGACTAATCTTTTTGGGATTAATTTCCGGGGTATCGTCTACTTGTGGTTGAACTGGAGTAGGATTTTTGGGAGTCTGGATAGGATTTGAATATTTTATCTCAGCAGCATTTTGAGGATGAAGATTACTTGTAGTAGCTATATCTGATCCTGATTTTGAAGTTTGCTGGTCAGCATTGGAAAATTCTGATTCATCTTTTGATTCAGATGGTATTGCTGTTTCCGTAATGCTTGGCTGAGAATTTTTGGATTGAGAATGATCAGATTTATCTTTTAAGTCAGTTTGTTCTGTTTCGGGTTTAACTTGACCTTGAACTTGAGATTTTAAATACTGTTCAACAGTAGCAGGAGAAATTGGTCGCATTCGGTAGGGTATCTGAATAATTTTCTCAAGATAATCGATTCCAGAGGGTTTTCCTTTTCGCTTGAGGACTCCACTATAAACTTCTTCTAAAGCACGGGCAATGTAGCGATCATCAATAGCTAAAACGACAATAAATAGTTCTGTTTTCAGCAATAACTGTACAGTTTCCAAGACTTCAACTACTCGCTTTGGGGGGCAGCGATCCAAGTCATCAATATAGATAATCACACGGGCAGGACCTCTGGGAAAAAGTTTTTTCAACTTCTCACGATTATGTTCCCCAACAGTTAGGTGGCGGGAGAGATCTTTGAGGTCTTGCTGCGCCTGTTTCATTAGCCCTAGATGTTCTCCATAGGCTTGATTCTCCAGACGTCCTGACACAAAATCCATCAGTGAGGAATAATTAGCCGTAATACCAATACTCTGACGCTGTTGATCGACTTTCTGTTTAAGCTGGGCTAAGTCTTGAGCAATTTTGTCAGTTTTACTGCGTTCTTGTTCTAATATGATGTCTCGTTCGCTCCTAATTTTGGCACGTTCTTTGTTAACTGCACTAAGGTAATCGCCTAAAACTTTGATGGTGGGAATCAATGCTATAAATGTGCTCCCCAGAATTGTAATCCATCGCTTACCCTCTTCTAGTAGTTGCTTATCTTTCAGGAAATTAACTAGTTGCTTCCAAAGACTAGGTAAAACTTCAGGTTGAAAGGTAAAAAATATGATTATGCCAATAACAAAAAGGGCAATTAGTCCTGGCCAGCTTTGAATAGTCTCTCTCAGTTTTGCTAGGGTTTTGCCAGATGCTGCAAATTCTTCAATTTGTTTGTCGTTAAATTTTTGTCGGAGCAACATATCAACTAGGGGTTTCCAGTAAGCAGTAATTGCTTTACGAGATAGTTGGCGTTCCACTTCAAGTTCAGCATTTTTGAGAGAACGTTGTAGTTCTTTTTCTTTGGCTTGAAGTTCTTCTTCTGTTTCTTGAAGCTGATCTTTTTCTTTTAATTTGATTTGATTAAGAGTTTGCCACAGGTAATTAGAAATTTCTTTATCTGAGGTTAAGTTTTGGAATTCTTTTGATATGTCAGCATTAAGTTTGTTACGAAGTAAAGTATTTCGTTCATCTTCATTCATGAGGTACAGGAATTGCCAGAATTCCCCACCTTTTCGCAACACTTCTCCATAGTAATCAGAATTATGACTTGATGAATCTTTTTGGATATAAGTTTGCTCACTTGAAGATTTATCTTGTTGCCATCTATTGAGGCGTTGTTGCCAAACTCGATTTCTATCTTTTAATCTTCGAGGAAAACCAGCAAAGAGAAAAAATAATATAGATTCGACAATAATTTCTAGTATACTGAGTGAATTGAAGTCATAATCTATAATGTAATATTTAATTTGTTTTAGATATACATTTCGTTTAAGTAGATTAAAAATTAAATTAGAAAAGTTATTTAGTAATGAGAGATTGAAAATGTCTTTTATAATTGTGGCAACGAGAGATATTGCAAAACTTGTAGTAAAAAGGATTAGAAAAATAATGTGCCAGAGAATTTGAATAATAACTAGATCAATAATTCTAATACCTTGCAATACAAAGTATATGGCTGGAAGGATTATATAATTATTGATGAATTTTCTAAATTTATCCCAGGGTTGATATATCAAGCGCTCTATCAAAAATCTTGATAATTTTTCTCTGCTCTGGCTTGATGTACTTATTTTTGAAGCATTGGCATCTCTAAACTGAAGCTGAGATAGAATCGTACCCAATTGTTTCTCCAAAGTAATCTGACGATTGAGTTCAAAAAAAATCTCCTGCATCAAACTAGCCCAAAGATTCGACTTGGCATAAGTCCAAGCACTGAAATGAATTTGGTAGATGTGACCCACTTCTGATGATTGTAAGAATCTGTGAGCTGGATGCTCTGGATCTCCCCATGCCTGCAATTCATCAATAGATTGGCTTCTAATTTTGTTAACTTTGCTTCGTATCAAGTGCATTCCAAAGGACTTACCGCTACCCCAACTTCCCAAAATACCTACTGCCAATGGAGGTTGAAGATTTCGCAGCATCAGCACTCTAGCCAATGCTTCCATCTCATCTTTGACGTCGAGTTGGTCATCTCCTTCAGGGCCATCATTGTTAATAGTTTGGGGGACAGTAATTTGCCGAAGCCTGGCAGATAGGTTCCGTATTGGCTTCACCACTTGAGCCTTTGGGGTAAACCACAATCTAATTGTTTTGTCATCACTCCCAGAAGCAATGAATTGACCATCAGGGGAAAATGCCACCGAGCTAATTGTATTTGTATGCCCCTTAAAAGGTTTACCAATCTGATTGCCCCGGAGATCCCACAATCTGATTGTTTTGTCCTTACTACCAGAAACAATGAATTGACCATCAGGGGAAAATGCCACCGAGCTAATTTTACTTGTATGCCCCTTAAAAGGTTTACCAATCTGATTGCCCTGGAGATCCCACAATCTGATTGTTTTATCCCAACTACCAGAGACAATAGATTGACTATCAGGGGAAAATATCACTGAATTAACCGGATTTGTGTGGCCCTCAAAAGGTTTACCAATCTCATTACCCTGGAGATCCCATAATCTGATTGTGTAGTCATAACTACCAGAAATAATGGATTGACCATCAGGAGAAAATGACACCGAATAAACGAGATTTGTATGTCCCTCAAAAGGTTTGCGAATAGGATTGCCCTGGAGATCCCACAATCTGATTGTTTTGTCATCACTCCCAGAAACAATGGATTGACCATCAGGAGAAAATGCCACCGAATAGACATTACCTGTATGCCCCTCAAAGGGTTTACCAATCTGATTGCCCCGGAGATCCCACAATCTGATTGTTTTGTCATCACTCCCAGAAACAATGGATTGACCATCAGGAGAAAATGCCACCGAATTAACGAGATTTGTATGTCCTTCAAAGAGTTTACCAATCTGATTGCCCTTGAGATCCCACAACTTAATACCCTTGCCAAGAATAGAGATAATGAATTGACCATCGAGGGAAAATGCCACTGACCAGCCCTTATCTGTCTGAGTCTCATAGATTCTGTAAATGAGATTCTCATGGAGATCCCACAATCTGATTGTTTTGTCATAACTACCAGAAACAATAGATTGACCATCAGGGGAAAATGCCACCGAATTAACGAGATTTGTATGTCCCTCAAAAGGTTTGCGAATAGGATTGCCCCGGAGATCCCACAATCTGATTGTTTTGTCATAACTACCAGAAACAATAGATTGACCATCAGGAGAAAATGACACCGAATAGACATTACCTGTATGCCCCTCAAAGGGTTTACCAATCTGATTGCCCCGGAGATCCCACAATCTGATTGTTTTGTCCTTACTACCAGAAACAATGGATTGACCATCAGGGGAAAATGCCACCGAATAGACATTACCTGTATGTCCTTCAAAGGGTTTACCAATCTGACTGCCCTGGAGATCCCATAATCTGATTGTTTTGTCATTACTCCCAGAAGCAATAGATTGACCATCAGGGGAAAATGCCACCGAGCTAATTTTACTTGTATGCCCCTCAAAGGGTTCAGCAATCTGATTGCCCTGGAGATTCCACAATCTGATTGCTTTGTCCTTATTGTCTAAAGGATCAAATTCATATCCACTACCAGAAACAATAAATTGACCATCGGGGGAAAATGCTACCGAATAGACATTACCTGTATTTCCTTCAAAGGGTTTACCCAAAGAATTGCCTCGCAGATCCCACAACCTCAGGGTTCCGTCATCACTACCAGAGACAATGGTTTGACCGTCAGGAGAAAATGCCACCGAAAGGATAGCATCTGCATGACCTTCAAAGGGTTTACTAATTGCTTTTCCAGTAATTAAGTCTAATAAATGTAGCTGACCATTCGCTAAACCTGCTATTACTTTTCTCCCATCTGGGGAAAAAGCTATGGCATTAACCTCACTCTCAAGCTGGGCAAATATAATTCGCTCATCGGTTTCAGGAGACTGATCTTGATTTTTGGGATTACCTTGGGTCATGGCAGGCCATAAATTCAAAGAGACTTGTTATTAAACGTAAAGCTCAAGATTTCAATGTCTTTCTCAATCTGTCTTGCTTTAGTAATAACTAGTATTATATGCAAAAGGAGCCAGAACATAAACCATTGAATTAATGTAAGATATTCTTCACCACCAAATAAAGTCTCTTTGCTGCCCATGAAACTCGACTACTTGGATAGGATACTCAATACTCCTGTCTAAGATGTCGACAATGAATATCCTCTAGCCTGCATAATTCATGAGCAAAAAACAAGTTCAAGAAAAACAGTAAAGCTACAGCTATATTTTTCTCTTGTTTGAATAAGCAGGTTAAAATGCCGAATAAATAGCCAAAAAATGACAATTAACCTGGACCATTTCCTTTAGGTGAGCGTAATCTAGCAACCATTTCTTGTACTTCTAGAAGACCAAGCCAACAATCATCCCAGAGATCGCGCCTTCTCGATTAGTACGGCGGTCAAAAATTCCCAAAAGAATTACGGGGAAAAAACTAGCCGCAGCTAAACCGAAGGCAAAAGCGACGACTTGCGCCACAAAACCCGGGGGATTAATTCCGACATAACCAGCGATCGCGATCGCAATTATATTATTTCTTAATCAATCAGATATTTCTCATTAACAACTTCCGAAACCGTAAAAGGAGATTTTACAGGAAACTTATCAAGAGATAATCCTGTTTCATCACTAGCTTGTTGTCTAGCATCTTCATAACATTCGGCAAAAACTTCCTCACAATAAACTTTGAGACTGGGACTATCTCGAAAAGCCTTTCTTAATCTTCTTCGATGCTCTCTGATACTAGCTTTCCAACTATTACTGCGTTTAGCTCGTTGATATTTATACTTGAGTAAGTGCAAGAGCAACACCAACAGATTACTTTCTAAGGATCGTTTTTCACTCCTACCCATATCCTCAATTTCTTCAACCAAATTAACTGCATCTACCTCCGCAAATCTCTTCTCTCGTATCAGTTGAGCAGTATTTTTCAACCAAAGATAATAATCTTCATCGTAGAGGTTATCAATACTTTTCGTTAATGGCGATTTAGCAGTCATAACTACACAAATTTATTTTCTTACCAAGCTTGAAACGCATGAATCGCAGCTTGAAATTTCAATAATTATCCCATATTAAAATCTTATACTCCCTCTCTTAACTTGACAAAGTTTAAGCCGCAATTCCTTCAGTAGAAAAGTTATTAATATCTGTTCTCTCACTGGCATGTTCAAGAGTGATTGCGCAAATGTCACCATACTCATCGAGTTCTAACAGTGTATTCTCATCAAGATCTCTAGTTTCAACAATATTGGAGTTCTTGAACTCAAGATATAAGGTGTCAGTGTCTTTAAAATATTTAAGTTTCATGGCTTAAAACTTCGATCAAAAAATGCATTATGAACTGTTTGACGATCTGGAAGAAGAATTACACGAAGATATCTGCCTTCAAATTCTGCGATTTGTCCCCATATCCTAATTCTACCATCCGATTGAACCTGAGTGTGTTCAGGGTTTTTCATCACATGAATAATCCATTTATCTTTAATGAATAAACGATCTGGACGACTCCTTACTGAATCAAAATACCGAGTAGTTTTCAATGATCAAGAGCAACTAAAATAAACAAATAATGAAATTCAATCACACTCAAAACTATACACTCCAAGCAACTAAAACTAAATGTAGGAAAGTGGCAGTATATTACTCTCTTAAGTATGAGACTATTAAGGTAATGTAAGATACACTTCCCCACCGATCGCAATCTCTTTGCTACCCATGAAATCCGACTACTTAGAAAGGATACTCAATGCTCGTGTCTACGATGTCGCCCAGGAATCTCCTCTAGAATATGCCCCCAATTTATCAACTAGATTAAACAATAAACTATTCCTCAAACGGGAAGATCTCCAATCTGTATTCTCCTTCAAACTTAGAGGAGCCTACAATAAAATGGCACAATTATCTCCAGACATCCTCAAACAAGGAGTAATAGCCGCTTCTGCTGGCAATCACGCCCAGGGAGTCGCCCTCGCGGCAAAAAAATTGGGAACAACGGCGATTATTGTGATGCCCGTAACTACTCCTACAATGAAAGTGAATGCGGTAGCTACTAGGGGTGGACAAGTAGTTTTACATGGTAATACCTATGATGATGCTTGTGCCCATGCACGTCAGTTAGCAGCAGAGAAAAATTTAACTTTTATCCATCCTTTTGACGATCCTGATGTGATTGCAGGACAGGGTACCATCGGCATGGAGATTCTAAGGCAATATCAAAAACCAATTGATGCGATTTTTATTGCCATTGGTGGTGGTGGTTTGATTTCTGGAGTTGCTGCTTATATCAAAAGATTACGTCCTGAAATTAAGATTATTGGCGTCGAGCCTATAGATTCTGATGCCATGTCTCAATCTTTACAAAAAGGAGAACGAGTCACTTTGTCTCAAGTGGGTTTGTTTGCTGATGGGGTTGCGGTGAAGCATGTCGGAGAAGAAACTTTTCGTCTTTGTCAGAAATATGTGGATGAAATTATTTTAGTTTCGACAGATGATACCTGTGCTGCGATCAAAGATGTGTTTGAGGATACCCGTTCAATTTTAGAACCTGCGGGGGCATTGGCTATTGCTGGGGCAAAGGCTTATGTAGAAAGGGAACAAGTTACAGAGCAAACTTTGATTGCTGTAGCTTGTGGAGCGAATATGAATTTTGATCGTCTCCGTTTCGTGGCAGAAAGAGCAGAGTTTGGCGAAAGAAGAGAGGCGATTTTTGCGGTTACTATTCCTGAAGAAAGAGGGAGTTTTCGTAAATTTTGTAGCTGCATCGGCAAACATAATTTGAGTGAGTTTAATTATCGGATTGCTGATGAAAAAAAGGCTCATATTTTTGTGGGAATTCAAATCCAAAATCGGGTTGATGCGGAAAATATTGCCGCAACTTTTGAGAAAAATGGGTTTAAAACTATCGATCTTACTGATGATGAATTAGCGAAAATGCACCTGCGTCACATGGTAGGAGGAAGGTCTTCTTTAGCGGAGAATGAATTACTATATCGTTTTGAATTTCCCGAACGTCCAGGAGCCTTAATTGATTTTCTTAACTGTATGAGCCCTAATTGGAATATTAGTTTATTTCACTATCGTAATAATGGTGCAGATTATGGAAGAATTGCGATTGGTGTCCAAGTTCCGCCAAATGAAATGAGTGAATGGCAAGCTTTTCTCGATACTCTTGGTTATCCCTATTGGGATGAAAGCTCGAATCCTGCTTATAAGTTGTTTTTATAAAGATCAGAGGAATGCTATTTCCGGTCAATTGTAATTATGGTTAATTGTCTCGTCAAGATAATAAAAAATGGGGCAACAATACAAATGATGTTCCCCATTCTTTAACTAGCTTAAAGTATACGACTTAGAGCTGCTCTCTATCTTATTTATTGCAAAAGTTCTTGAAAGAAAGCGAGATTCATAGTATCGCGAACAATGAGGAAGATTCCTAACCCTAACAGTAAGACCAATCCAGTTTGCATAATACTATCTTGAATTTTAGTAGGTAAGGGTCTGCCAAACACACCTTCGATCGCGAGAAAAGCTAATTGTCCGCCATCAAGAGCAGGTAAAGGCAAAATATTAATGACTGCTAAGTTAATACTGATTAAGGCCCCGAATTGGAATAAATTACTCAAATCATTGCTAGCTAACTTAGCACCTACAGCAACAATAGCTACTGGCCCTGCTACTTGTTCGGCATTTTCTTGAAAATTGCTAATTAGTTGCCAAAAACCTTGAACTGTTAACTGCGCTATTCTTTGATATTCAGTCGCTCCAGCAACAAAGGCCTCGAAAATATTAGAACTACGATGACGAACGATTTTCCCATTAGGAGCTAACATAACCCCGATCTGACCTTGACCTTGGGAATTGGCTTGGGGAGTTACCATCAAGGAGATAATATCTTGATCTCTTTCAATGGTTAGTTTTAAATCACGATTGGGAGATTCTTGAATCAGATCCCTAAGGAGGGTTAAAGATTCAGGAGAAGCACCTAACTCTCGATTGTTTACCTTAAGAATTACATCTCCAGGTAAGATTCCTGCTTGTTGAGCAGCAGAATTCCCGTCTTGGATAATTTCCGGAACAGAGACTCCATTGTAATAGTTAACCTCTTGAAAACCGATGGTTGCCGATTGACCAACCAGGAGGAAATAGGCAAAAATTAGATTAGCAATTACTCCGGCACTGATTACGATCGCGCGATCTAAAATAGGACGATTACGCAAGAGATTAGGATCATCTGGGGGAATCTCACTATCGGGATCATCATCAGGGAAACCTACGTAGCCCCCTAACAGAAATGCCCGAATCGCATATTCAGTTTCCGAGCCTTGATATTTTAATAGTGTTGGCCCAAACCCAATGGAGAACTTATTCGCCCGAATTCCCTGCAGGCGAGCTGCTGCAAAATGTCCCAACTCATGAACTAAAATTAATACGGCTAATACTGCGATCGCTGCCAATGCTGACATAATATTAAGTGTTATTTTGCTTTTCTATAGTTTCGATTTACTATTGTAGACTTCTCTAGATATAGTATGACAAAAAAAACTGAAAATTTTCTTGATTCTTAGGGCAAAATAAATGACTTTTAATCAAATTGAAACCCGTCAATGGTGGGTAGAAAGATGGCTGGAATTGTTAGATTCTTATCGTTTCAAAAAACGTTTAGAACGAGGACGGAATTATGCCAGAGAAGGTAATGTTCTCAGTATTGAGTTTGTCGATACTTTGGTCTTAGCCGATGTCCAGGGAAGTGAAGACCAACCCTATCAGGTATCCTTGTCTTTAGAACCTTTTGCCGATGAAGATCGCGAAAAAGCATTAAAACATATGTCCCAACCGCCTTTTAATGATGAAGATTGGGATTGTGTCATTCAGAGTCTGTCGGAGAAAGCGATCTTTTCGGCTCAATTATTGGCTGGAGAAATGCCCAGTGAGATTGAAGCGGTTTTTACTAGCAATGGTTTAAGTTTATTTCCCTATACTTTGTCCGATGTGCGTTCTCGTTGTACTTGTCCTGATAAAGCTAATCCCTGCAAGCATATAGCAGCAGTATACTATCAATTAGGCGATCGCTTTAGTGAAGATCCTTTTTTAATTTTTCAGTTACGAGGAAGAACTAGAGAGCAAATTTTGGCTAGTTTACGACAACTCCGTAGTCAAAATCAAGACGAGGTAAACTCAGAAGAGCTTGTTGAGATAAGAGATGATCGTGAACCAAGTTTAGAGCAAGAGCAAGTCGATGCTAGGCAAGATTTCTGGCAATATGACGAACCACTAGACCCTTCTTTGGTTGTTATTGTGCCTCCCCTGGAGAATAAAAATATTCTCGACATCCTAGGTAAGATGCCCTTACCCAATGATGATGCTGAAGCAGTTAACCAATATTTAACCGAGGTTTATCGAGTGACCAGTCAAGGTTTAACAGCACCCTAAGGGCAAGACTGATAGCTAATGGTTAGGAGACTATTTCATTAATTGGCTTGGCGTTGCTGATTTAAAACATGAATTAAATAGTAATACTAATATGGCTCTTGGTTTTTGGCTCTTGGCTATTAGCTTTTTGAGAACATATTACAGAAGATGATAAATTTGCTTTTCATAGCTT
>JASJDR010000218.1 GCA_030065615.1 Xenococcus sp. MO_188.B8
TAAGCTAGAAATCTTTGTCCATTGTTCGTCAATTAGATCGGTATCGTAACTTCGGCGCATTATAGAAGAGTATTTTTCCCTAGTTCTAAGTTTCTTGACTCATTCTATGATTTTTCAAACACGCTCTCTAAATATCGGAAAATCATAAATAATTATCAACTAATGCTCTTTGATGTGTAATTAGTTTTGTATGGGTACTTACGAGTGCAAGTGCTCGAACTTACCAATTAAACTTAGCATTTAAATATTCTTCTAATAATTTGTTATGGGGCTGAAAATATTCTGTAAGAGTTTTCCTTAATTCTGGATCGATAGAACTATAACTACCTCCATTGATTTTAGGGTAGTGGTTTAAATTATTAGCAGGCAATCCTAAAAAATCAAAGACTCTTGCCATTGTGGTTTCAGGATAATTATAAAGATCCTCACTTTTTAAAATAAGAAATTGTTGAGCAGGAAGACATTGCATCCAAGCTTTAATTTCGTAATAATAAAGACTAGAAATTATATTATCAGGATTGGAAAATCCCATATTGATAATTTCTGATTCACTTAAAGTTTCTAAAAGTTTTATCTCTTTAGTAATTGCATCTTGTAAATTGTCATTAGTTAACCCTGAATTTTGTTTGTGAAAATGCCAAGACACTGTTCTATCTACTGGATTACGTAATAAAATTATTAGCTTAGTCTTAGGACAATATTGTTTAATTCTTGCAGCTACAATCGGAAAACGTAAATAGTTAGGGGTAGCTTCTCCTGTGATAAAGTTATTATGATCGGTAATGGTCGGAAAATGAGACAAGTACCAATCGATTCCGCGGTTAAAATACTTCCGAAAGAAATCTAATTCCTTTTTGTGAGAAAAAAGAATTTGTGGATGGTGACTCAAATAATAATAAAGAGAAGAAGTTCCACATTTAGTCGCTCCAACAATCAAAAAATCGGGAGCTTTTTCCTTTTTTGCTGGCCAATTTAATTGTGTTAAGTGAGGATATCTTTGAATTGATTGTTGATAAGCACTAGTCCGATAACAAGCGATCGCCTCTTCAATTTTACCTTGTTGGGTTAGGGCATCTCCTAAATTACCCCAAGCTAGAGGATAAGGACAATCTTTAACTATTTGTTGATAAAAATTAATTAATTGTTCTAGTTGTGATTCGGCAACTTCAGTATATTGAATGCCAATATAAGCCTGGTCAAACTTAGGATTAAGTTTAATTGCTTCTTGATAAGCAGCGATCGCTTTTGTAAAATAACCTTGAGATCTCAATAATTGACCCCATTGATAATATAATTCAGGCTGGGGATTAGCTAAAGTTTGTAGAATATTTTGACAACTTTGAATGGCCTTTTTATGGAGAGAATGATCTTGCGGAGCAATGATAATTGTTTGGCGATAATAATAAAAAGCAAATTGATATTTTTCTAACTGACGATAAATATTAGCGATGTGGATATAGGCGGGAATAAAATTAGGTTGCAGTTGATTAACTTTTCCAAAAAGAGTAATTGCGATCGCAAATTGTTTTTTATATTGTAAAACTTTTCCTAATTGATGATAAGCTTGCCAGTTATGAGGTTCAAATTCTAATTTTGGGGGGAACTCACTGGGGAAATCCTGTTCTAACGCGATCGCATTTTGATAATGTTGATTGGCTAATTTCCATTGTTTTTGTTTAGCTAAAGCCTGAGTCAGAGCCCAATGAAACTGAGAATTTTGGGGATTACATCGAACTCCCTTCTGATATGTTTGAATTGCAGTTTGTGGCTGATTTTGAGTTAGCAATAACTCTGCTAATCTATGATAAGCATCTAGAAAATTGGGGCTAAGCGTAATTGCTTGTTGATAACAATCTATTGCTTTTTCAAGTTTCTTTTGTGCTGCTAAAATATTTCCCAATATGAGATATTTTTCAGCGGTTACCGAATCAGGATTTAATTTGATTGCTTGATACCAATAGTCAGTAGACTTATAAGTATTATTTAGTTTTGTTTCATATAGTCTTGCTAAATAACTATAGGCTTTGAGCAACTGGGGATTAAAGTGAATTGCTTGCTCATAAGATTTAATTGCTAATTGCCACTGCTGTTTTTTAACGTATAAATTGCCTAATTGAAAATGAATTTCGGGTTGTTCTGGATTGACTGCTAATTTTTGAACATATCGAGCAATATTTTCATTCAATTGAGCTTGTTGATTCATGTAGAAAATAGAGAATGGGGCTTGAATTAGGCGTTAGATATTAGGTTAAATCACACTGTTAGAACTAATTGTTTTCCGGTATTTAGCATCTTAACACCAAGGATAAAACACTTTCATTTGGGAATAATTAGTCTCCCAATCCCCAATTCCTTACTCTTCCTTTAAAATATTGCTGTTGTCTAGAGAGCAATCGCGGTAATATTTGTGTCTGAACCAACTCGCCTACTTATAGCTGCTAGCGGTACAGGAGGACATCTGTTCCCTGCTTTAGCGGTAGCAGAAGAATTATCAGACTATGATATTGAATGGCTGGGTGTTCCCAACCGTCTGGAAACTTCCCTAGTACCGGAAAACTATCAACTCAACATCATTTCTGTAGAAGGATTTCAACAACGTTTTGGGATTAAGACTGTAAAAATTGCTTTCTGTTTTATCTCTTCGATATTCCAAGTACAAAAGTTAATCAAAGAACATCAAATTGATGTCGTCTTTACTACTGGAGGCTATATTGCTGCTCCCGCTATTTTAGCTGCTCGTTTACAGAAGAAACCGACAATTATCCATGAATCCAACTTTATTCCAGGTAAAGTTACTCGTTTGTTAAGCCGTTGGTGTAATATTATCGCCTTAGGTTTTGAGGGAACAGCAGAATATTTACCTCAAGTAAAGACTCAATATGTTAGTACACCTGTACGTTCTCAATTTCTCTATCCTCAAAATTTAGATTTACCCATTCCTCCTGATGCCATTCTCATCGTAGTTGTCGGAGGTTCCCAAGGAGCTGTAGCTGTCAATCGGTTAATCAGACAAGCAGCAACTAGCTGGTTAGAGATGGGAGCATATATTGTCCATCTTACAGGGGAAAAAGATCCCGATGTTGAGAGTTTAGAACATGCCCAATATATTCATTTTCCCTTTTATGACAATATGGCAGGATTATTGCAAAGAGCGAATCTCGCCATAGGTCGTGCGGGTGCAGGAACATTAACTGAACTAGCAATTACGGGAACTCCAGCCATTTTGATCCCCTATCCCTATGCAGCAGAAGATCATCAAACTTATAATGCTCAAGTGTTCGCTAATGCTGGTGCAGCAGTCGTTTATCAACAATCAGAATTAACCGCAGCAACCTTGGAACAACAAGTCACTGAATGGTTGCAATCTCCTGATGAGCTACAACAAATGGCAACTAGAGCGAAAACTTTAGCTATGAAAGATAGTGCAGCAAGACTCGCTACTATGATTCGGTTATTAATTGAAAATTGAAAATTGCGGTATCCCCATTCGAGGAAATACCCATTCATTGATAGTGGATAATGGATAATTGATAATTATCCATTGTCAATAATTAATTGGTGACTAAATGAGCTGTTATACCTTGACGAACGACCCTGCTTTCAGAACCTGGGTTTCCCCATTCGAGGGCAAGCCATCTTTGTGGGATAAAATCGCCGTAAGACGTTTACACTTCTACGCGTGTAAGTCCTCGAAGGTCAGGGAATGTTCCACCAAGAGACGCGCATTAAGAAAATGAATGCGCGAGTACGGCAATCCTAGCATGAAGAAATTTAGAATAATTGCCTCCAACAAAGGACTAAATAAAAGGAAAAGGGTTAGTAAAAAAAAGTTAGTTAAGGTTTTGCTTGAAAGCTTTTTGAAAGTTAATGTTAAATAGATATGAATGAATCTGTATACGAACAAAATAGTAGTAAGTTAAGGGTTTTAATAGAAAAAGCAGGATTGGAAAATTGTCAAGAACTCTTAAAAACTACAGGTATTTCTCCATGGCAATTGGCCAGAGTACAATACGGTTTAATGCATCGGATCCCGTTAGAAACTATTTTAAATCTGTCGGCTGCTCTTAAGATATCTTTAGACCAATTAATAGCCACTTTTGTCCCTGAATCTAAATATCCTCGGAATTGGCAACCCCAAGAAGAAAATGCAGATTCGAGAATTGAAAGCCAAGAGTATCAAAGATTGCAGCAAACTATAGAACAACAAAGAGAAACCTTAGAACTAGAGTTTCGTAATGCTAGTTTACAAGCGATCGAATCATGGTTGTTACAATGGCCAACAGCAGTGGCTGCAATCAGCAAAAATCCTGAATTACCAGCAGAACGTTTATTACTTCTGATGAAACCGATAGAAGAATTGGTATCTCATTGGGGTGTAGAAGCTATGTATTCTGTAGGGGAGGAGTTGCCTTATGATCCAAAATGGCATGAGTTAATGAAGGGTGATGCTAACCCAGGAGAGATGGTACAAGTTCGTTATGTTGGTTATAAACAGGGGGGTAATATTCTTCATAAAGCAAAAGTAAGCGCCTTAAAAATTGAAAATTAAAAATTAAAGATTAAAAATTATGGATTGGTGGCGAAAACTCAGGAAAAATCCTTTAGCGCGTTTTGGGGCAATTATACTAATAATATTTTATTTAACGGTCATTTTTGCTGATTTTGTTGCTCCTTATGATCCTTACGCATCACAAACTGATGGTTCTTTATTGCCTCCGACAACAATACATTGGGGTAGTTCAAACGGTGAATGGTTAGGAGCTTATGTCTATCCTACGACTCAAGGAGCTACAGATTTAGAGACTGGTGATCGCCTTTTATCGGTGAATACCCAAAAGCCTTCTCCGATTCGTTTTTTTGTTAAGGGCTCATCTTATGATTTATTCAAGATTACCCTACCTTTTCCCCCTAAGTTTGAAGAGGTAACGATCTTTCCTGGTATTGAGGTTAACCGTCATCTTTTTGGCACAATTGGGCCAGGAAAAATTAATTTATTAGGGACAGATGAACAGGGGAGAGATGAATTTAGTCGCTTGATTTTTGGAGGAAGGATTAGTTTATTTATTGGTTTAGTAGGAATTACGATTTCTTTTCCTTTGGGAATGTTAGTCGGGGGAATTTCGGGATATTTTGGCGGTTGGATTGACGGAATTTTGATGCGCTTGGTAGAAGTCTTGATGACTATTCCAGGAATTTATTTATTGATATCTTTAGCTGCCGTCTTACCTCCAAGTTTAAGTAGCACCCAAAGATTTTTATTAATTGTCTTGATCACTTCTTTGATTAGTTGGTCAGGTTTGGCTAGGGTAATTAGGGGACAAGTTTTATCTCTCAAGGAACGCGAATTTATTCAAGCAGCCAAAGCAATGGGAGCTAATCCTTTCTATATTATTGTGCGTCATGTGTTGCCCCAAACTGCTACTTACATTATTATTTCGGCTACTTTAGCTGTACCTGGTTTTATTGTGGCTGAGTCTGTGTTAAGTCTAATTGGTTTGGGGATTCAGCAACCTGATCCGAGTTGGGGTAATTTACTTTCGTTGGCTACTAATGCCTCGATTCTCATGTTACAACCTTGGTTAATATGGCCGCCTGCGATATTAATTATTCTGACAGTTTTAGCGTTTAATATTTTAGGAGATGGATTAAGGGATGTTCTTGATCCTCGTAGTCTACAACAAGGATGAGGGATAAAGAATAAGGAACGAAGAACTTAGGTGATTTCAGAAAAAGACTTTACCAAAATCATCGACAGTAGGGTGCTGTTAGCGGTCAGACCCTGCGTCGCCGTTATCCGAAGGTGTATCCTTTAGGACAAGGGCGGGAATGGGGGATAACAATTCAATTCCTGGTGTTGAACCAATAGAACCTAACAAAATACTACCCCCTTCCCGGTGCTGACCAAGAGAGCGCCAGCGTAACACACCGTTTCTCAGTTGGGCGGAGATATTTATTGCTAGAAATCACCTTAAGGAAGAAGGAACCAGAAAAATATACTTCACTAATATTGAGAAGGGCTATAATTTAGAGTTGCTGAAGTTGGTAGCCTGTGGAACTATTACTTCAGCTTTTAGAGGTTGCTTCCGCCCAAAACCTTTTCCTCCTGGTTGCTTCCCTGGCTTTCTTGAAGATTTTTGCTTCTTTTCTTTTTCTCTTGATTCATCTATTTGCTTCTGTTCAGTTTTGACCGTGGCGGATTCAGATTCTGAACTGGGGTGTTCTGGTTCTTGTTTCTTTTTGGCACTGTAAGGATTATCTTTTGATGGAGGCTGGGAACTATTTTCTGAATTCTGCTGCTGCTTTTCCCATAACTCCGTAGCTAATTGATGTAAATTATCTGCTACTTCCACCAATCTCTCCTGAGACAACGATTGGAAGTAACTCCGATTCATTTGTTTTAGCTCATCTTTGTTCAATCCAGCCATGATTCATAGCATACATCAAATTGCTCGAATGAGAATTATTTGGCTTCGAGTTCTGCTTTTTTAGGAGGGGGGAATGAACGATTACGATGTGAAACTGTTGCCTGTTGCCTGTTCCCCGTTCCCTACCCTCACGAGAAAACTTTTTCAGCAAGCCCTAATTACCTCTCAAAGGTTCGTGAGACCGCGTAGACAAGGCAGCTTGAGTGATCGAAGTAATCATGTTATTGGTCAGCGTAGTTTCTATAATAGAGGTAGAAAAGCCATTCCATGATGGTGGGGGGCAACATGAAGACTAATATTCTAAACTTTGTTTCTTTTTTCTGCACCTCTTTAGTGATCGCGATCGCACTAGTAATTCTTGGTGCGATAGGTACTGCTAAAGCACAAAATACTATACCTAATCTCAATCAATCTGTCTTAAATGGTTTGTTTTCACCAACATCAGCCGATAGATTCTTTGAAGAAGGAAGGCGCAACATGGAAAGAGAAAGTGAAATTTTAGCTCATCCAGAACGTTATTCTAGTGAGGATCTTCTTCAGATCAACACAGTTGACTTCAAAATAATCGAAGAAACTGGGGAAACAAAACCAATTTCTGATTTTGCTGAAGATATTCCTCAACAAGATCTAGACTGAAACATAGATAGGTTGAGAAAATGTGGGATGAGATACAGGCTTTCAACCTCGATGTACTATTAACCGTTAACTTATATTGGGTGATCGCCAAATCACAATTAGTCCTAATTTTTCGATAAACTAGCAAATAATTTTTGCCAGTTAGTATCCCCTGGCTGATCTTCTTCTTTTACTTCAAAAGTTTTATTCACTGCTTCGGGTAATTGAACTGCTTGTATACATAATTGAGCGATCGCATCTCGACTTACTTGACCTTTGAGATTATCTCCTTGTTCCGCATACAAAAGTTTATCTCCTGGGTTTTCCGTTAAGGCACAAGGACGAATTATTGTGTAATTTAAGCCACTAGCTTTTACTACCTCTTCTCCTCGCAATTTCCAGGTTAAGATACCGCCTAATTGTTCATTCATGCGGACGGCGGGGGGTTCTTCTTCTAAGTTGATACCAGGGCGATTGGGACGAGTTACCCCAGCTGAACTAATCAGGATAAACTGAGGTTTCGGCTGAGTGCTATAGGCTTTGATATATTCGATTTCGATACCAAATGATCCTGCTTCAAATTTTGGATTTAATCTGCCGTCATATTCAAATTTACTAAGCATGAGCTGCATGGAGTAAATTTTACTAGCATCTAGTTGGTCGGCATCGGCAACGGTTTTGGCACGAAAAACGGGAATTAAATCTTTGAAGGGAATACGGATCGTAGTGGGGAAATTGTAGATCGTATCGAAAGAGTAGCAATAACCAATACCATCCCATTTTCCTTCGCAGCGAGTGATAAATTTATAACGTTTGCCGTCTCCTTTAACTCTAAGTTCAATTCCCTCAAAGCCAGATAAATCTAACGGAGGTTGAAAGTTACGAGTACGCACCGAAGCAAACCCACCATTATTATCTGTAGAAACAATTCCCGAAAAGATAGCTTGATTGTTAGCTAGACGAATATTACTTTGACTGACTCCTCCCATAACTACATCGTCTAAGGCGCCCCAGGTTTCTTTGATGTCGGCGGTAGGATTAGTAAAATCAAACAGGACTCTATCAGTAGCAGGTTGAATATGTTGCGTAACTAGCTGAACTAAGTTTTTCATCCCTTGGTATTCTACTTGTTCAGGACTGTCAACGACTTCAGGAAGATAAAATTTAATTCCCTGATAGTATTTTTCTCTGGTGGGGGTGTCTCCTTTCACTGGCTGCACTCTGGTTCCGCTGCAACAGATAACGGCGGAAACTCCTGACATCATTTCTGGCTTGAGGGTTTGGGGAATTGTGAGATCGGCTTCAAAAAGATTTACGCGATCGCCAAGAATTGCTTTTCCTCGGTTGGCATCCCTGACTAAAGCAATGACATCGTAATCTCGATCTAAAAGACGTTTAACGACTCTTTTGCCCACGCCACCTGTGGCACCTACTACCAAAATTTTCATTTTTGTTTGTTTCTGCTGCTTTTTTTGCGATGTCTTACGAGAAAATAATCTTTGCCAAAAATTAACTACCGGAATTATCTCAAAATAGGTTAAAGTTTGCCAAAATCTCCCTAAATCCCAACGGGAGCGTTTCTTCTTGGTCACTGTTCTTACCGTTCGTGTGTTAATTCATAACTTTTTGCCCTACTCAAATAACTTTAACAATATTCTGAAGAAAAAATTTAAGAAAGTATAGAGCGATCGCAAGTAAAAGTTGTTATCTGCGATCGCCCTATTAATTCTCTTTTATAGGCGATCGCGTAGTTCTTAGCTGATCGCATATCGTTCAATAAATTTTGGTGAGATTAGCAATGATAAACTGAAATCGAAGGCATTAGAAACCAAAATGGAACGGGACGAAGTACTGTCAATTATCGGGAAACATCGGAAGGTATTAGAGGAGCTTGGGGTAAAGTCGCTAGAACTAGTTGGCTCTGTGGCTCGTAATGAAGCCAATTCAGAAAGTGACGTGGATTTCTTAGTCGAATTCTCAAAACCTGTGGGACTGTTTCAATTTAGTCGAATACGGCTTTACCTAGAAGAGATTTTGGGCTGTTCCGTAGATTTAGGAACTCATAAGGCATTGCGCCAGCATTTACGTGAACCAGTTCTCAAGGATAGTATTCGTGTCTTCTAGAGATTGGCGACTTCGGGTTAAGGATATTTTGAATGCTATCTCTAGTATTCAGGAATCGACAGCAAATATGACATTTGAGGAATTTTTAGCAGAGGAAATTATTGTCAAAGCTGTCCTCTACGATTTTATTGTTATGGGTGAAGCCGCTAGAAATATTCCTACCCGAGTGCAGGCTCGTTATCCACAAATAGCTTGGCTACCAATGAGAGATATGCGGAATGTGATGACTCATGAATATTTTCAGGTGGATCTAGAAATAGTTTGGGATAGTATTCTTGACACTCTCGCCGTTAATTGCTGGCGCAATTTAACGGGAGATTCTTGCCTCGCTGGTTGCCAACTAGATCGAACAGCGTTAACTGAACTATCCCCGTCGCATCACCTCCACAAGCATTTTGTGCAAGTTTATCTTGCTGCACGATATGCCCTACCGCCCACTCTCCACGATATTGAATTACTTTAGCCGAGCAAGTATCTCTCGGTTCAGTGTGACGACAGCTAGGATTAGAGCATATGTGAATTCTCTGTCCTAGTTCTTTTTTACCTGTAAAAGTATGGCACTTGCAGCACTCTTGACTCGTACCGTTTTTATCCACCTTCAAATAAAACTTACCCTGTTTCCAGGCAACATAAGGCAGCACCGTATTGATGAAACCACCAATACCAGAATCAAGAGATTGTTTGCAGAACAAGCCTTTTGACCAAGATTTGAAATTGATATCTTCAACAAAGATATTATCTGCTTGGCTAGTAATTTCGTAAGCTAATTTAAAATGCCAGTCACGTCTAGCATGAGCAACTTTTTCGTGTAGCCGAGCTATCTTATTTTGTAGCTTCAACCAGTTATGAGACCCTTTAGTTTTATTCTTCAGACGACGCTGGAGCAATTTCAGCTTCCTAGCTTTATGAATCAAAAACTTGGGACTCTTAATCAACTGAGTTGGTGTTGCTATAAAACTTTCAATTCCTGCATCTAAACCAATTGATTTCTTTCCAGGTAAAGCATCAGGCACAGTCTCAGGCGACTCAAAATAAATCACCAAGTAGTAACCACTTGCTTTTCTAACAATCTGTAATTGTTTAGGCACAAACCATTCTGGGTATGGTCTAGACTGCCTAATTCTAAACCACCCGATACTAGGAAGATTAACCCTTCCAACATCCAAGCAGACAGTATTCGGCTGGGGAAATTTAAAGCTGCGATACCGATTAGCATTTCTAAATCTAGGAAAGCCTCTACTCGGCATTCTGAAAAAATCAGTCCATGCTTTGTCTAATCGCCTCAATACCTGTTGCAAGCATTGAGCATTGACTAGCTTTAAGTGAGGTAGTTTTTTCTTGGCTTTTGTCAATGCTTTTGCCTGGATATTGTAATTAGGAAAAGGCTGCTCGGCAGGAATAATATATTCAGAAGTTATCGAACAACGATCTACCTGACATTTGCGAGACTCCAACCAAGCCTTACGCTCTGCATGAGCAAAATTATAAACACTTCTGCAAATACTTAAATACTGCTCAAACTGTTTGATTTCTTTTGCTGTTGGCTTGATTTTATATCGGTATGCGTAGGTAATCATCGTTCGACCTGTAATGATCTTATGATGACAATAAAGCTTACTGCTATTTTATGTCAAGTAATTTTAACAAAGGTTTTAGGTCAGTATACAAGCTTACTGCTCATAAAACATTTTATCGTAATAAGAGGCATCGAGCGAGAAGCGGCTGAAAAAAGATAGAAAGTAAGTTGCAAATGGGGTTCACAAGTCGTTTTATATTTCAACTCGTGGAGACATTGGGAGACTTGAATTTTTGTTCAATCCATTTGAATAACTCAGCCTGAAACTGCATGATCGCGCCTACCTGACAATGTTCCTCGCCGCCTTCTCCGGCCTTGAAGATTACGGTAGTGACGCTTCGAGCATTTGTCAGACCTCTCTGCGTCTTGCCCAGCTGGTCAGTAACGCGCAAAAAATGATCGTTCTCGCCTTCCAGCAAAAGGACATCGCAGGTTACCTGGTCAAGTACATGTTTTGAAGTATAGGAACGCATGGCATCCAAAAGATCGGCTGGATCTTTTGTCCCAAGTACCCACATACCCTGGTTTATAGACCAGTTTAATTTTGTGTTTCCTTTCATCCCTTGACGAATTAATGCGTTACCAAGACCCCGAAATTTCGAATTCATTATCCATGAAATAATGTCCGGAACGAACCCACGTGACGTCTCAGCAAAATCGTACCAGACGTTAAATGCCACATAGCCATCAATCCTCTTATCTTTGGCCGCTGCATCTATACCAATTATGGCGGCAAAGCTAGTCGCAATCAGCACGACTTTTTCCGGTTTTTTGAAACTGGAAGAGAAATGATCCAGTACAGCCGAGGTCGGTTTATTCCATTCAGGGGTAAATGTCAACTTCTGCTCGCGTATCACCGAGCCTTGACCCGGACCTTCGTAAAGCAGCACATTATAGCCACGTTCATTCGCTGATTTTGCCAACCAAGCATATAACTCTTCTATAGTTCCGTCGTATCCGTTACAAGCCATAATTAAAGGCCTTTTATCAGCCTGGGGATCATCGGATGGATAATATACCGCTTTCAACCAATGATCCCCATACGGTACTTTTAGGACATGATGCTTAACCTGAAGGTTATCGAGGGCTCGCTGAAAAGTTGCTTTTTGATTCATCCACGTATCACTACGACGGGGGTCATCGCCCTTTAGAAAAAACTCAGATGTCCGATAGTAATTTTGGGCTCGCAGATAGGCATAGCCTTTGTCCAATTTGTTATCATATCCGTCTCCCTTCCGTTCAATAAGCTTTGCCATGTTATACCAGGAGTGATACCACGACTCGGTGTCGTTATTCCTGATCTGAGAAACCGCCGTTAAAACTTCGTTAACATCAGCAGCTTTATAAGGTGCATATTGAAGTGCCCTTAGGGCTTCGAAATGAAAACTATGATCATCGCCGCTAAACCAGTATTTTATACCTTTCTCATGCATGATTGGAACCTGATAACTGAACGCTAAATAAAACAATCAAAATAACAGCGACTGTCCCCATCTTGCCTTCTCATTTGATTAGAGAGTACAACCCAGTCTTTTTCTCCTCACATCATAATCTTGGAACAAAAAGATGAGATTATTGTGAGCAAGTCAAAGAAGCTGGCAGATCTTGACAAGATTAATTCAATGATAGGAAATTGGCTTTTATAGCATTTGTCGGTGTCGCATAACGGTGCAGTTGAGCGGCTGTAATCAGCTTTTTCATCTACACAAGCAGCTTGCAACAGTCCGCTCCAACCGAATTGTTAGACCGCTTGTTGCAACAATATCCCCCTAAACAAATTGTAGACCGTGATCATGACAGCTTCAATAGGCTAGATTTGGTGGATGTAATCCTTGAAATTCAAACAAGCAATTGTAGGACAGGAGCACACATTATGTCAGCGAAAGGTTTTGGTAAAAAAGAGGGATTTCAGAAACAACTTAAGAAGCTCAAAAAACTTGAGAAGAACCTTGAAGACGTAGAATCTTTGAGACGAAAAGGGATACATTTTGGAAATGTAATTAGCTCTACCTGGATAACTCAAGCTCAGGAAATTAGAGAAAAATCAGAACAAGTATATGGTCATTCACTAATTACAGCCCGTTTATTAATGATTACAGCACTTGCCGATCTACAATCCTTTAGAGTGTGTTTGTAAATAAATATGACGAAAGTATCTGCTAGCCATAATTGATTTGCTACCAAAGAGTTTAAGACTTTTATGAGACTCAAAGGATGGGTGAACGTAAACGATATACTAGTGATGTAACTGATTCT
>JASJDR010000219.1 GCA_030065615.1 Xenococcus sp. MO_188.B8
TTCGAGTTATTATCGTTCTAGCTCCTTTAGCGATCGCTGCTGGTTGGGCTCTTTTCAACATTGGATCTGCTGCTTTGGCACAATTCCAAAGATACATTGGTCAAGATTAATAGTTGTAAAACTCTAAGAATAAAACCTAATTTTAAACATTTTTTAGACTGTTACTTATCTTAGTAATAGTCTTTTTCATTTTTAACCAGCTCTGAGCTTTAAGCCTGGTTTAACTCCCCCACTATGCCCGTGAAAGAGTTAATAGCTAATAGCTAATCGCGAAGCGATTCTAATGAGGATTGCCACTGTACCATCGCAATAAAACTCTGGCTAAGCGAACTGAATCATGGCGAACATAGCCAGTTTCGGGATCTTCCTCCATAATATTGGCAATCACAATCCTTCTCCCTAGAGAAGCGATAGCTTCGCGATCCACATAAACAGGATGGGAGCGATCGTCGGCATAACGCCTCAAGGTTTTAGGCGACGGAGATCTGCGATGTACCATCACCGCATCAAATAGTTTCTGTTGAGCAATCTGATCGATCGCTTGAATATGTTCGGCAACCGTATAACCTTCAGTTTCTCCTGGTTGAGTCATAATATTACAGACATAAATCCGCGGCACCTCAGCTTGAGCGATCGCATCACAGATTTCTGGGACTAAAAGATTGGGAATAATACTAGTGTAGAGACTTCCCGGTCCAATAATAATATAATCGGCTTCTTGAATCGCCGCGATCGCCGATGGTAATGCCGGAGGATTGGGGGGATTACAACCAATCTGCTGAATTTTTCCTTGGGCTTTGGGAATATTCGATTCGCCTTCAATGATTCGACCATCTTCCATGCGAGCCCATAAACGGACATCACTTAAAGTCGCAGGTAAAACCGTACCCCGAATTGCCAGAACTTGAGAACTCGCAGTCACTGCTTGCTCCAAATCGCCGGTAATTTCGCTCATTGCAGTGAGGAATAAGTTACCAAAACTATGACCAGTCAAGCCATCCCCAGCTTCAAACCGATATTGAAATAATTCTGTTAATAATTTTTCTTCATCTGCTAGAGCGGCAATACAGTTACGAATATCGCCAGGAGGTAAGACGCCAATTTCCCTTCTTAATCTTCCTGAAGATCCCCCATCATCTGCTACCGTCACGATCGCAGTAATATTATTGCTATATTCTTTTAATCCCCTAAGCAAAGTAGAAAGACCGGTTCCTCCCCCCAAAACGACAATTTTGGGTCCTTTATTCAAACGACGATGTGCCAGTAATTTATCGACTAACTCTTCATCGCGATCGGGTAACAGGACATCAGTAATGGAACCCACAGTTCGCGATTGCCCCCATAATACCAACAACAGACCTACTACGATCACTAAAGGACCTGAAATATAGTTAGGAATAACATCGGTAATAAAATCAAAAAATCGAGAAACAGCTGATAAAATACGGTAAATAGGCGTTAATTTGACCCAGATAGCTCCCCCTAAGATGGTCAGTAACAAACCAGTAGTACTTATTAATAACCATCTTTTGACAAATAATCCTGGAGATAGCCATTTAAACAAACGATTGACTTTATAAGAACTTTTTTTCCTCATTGGGGGATTGGTTACTGGTTGCTGGCTACTTGTTACTGATGTTCGTGGTTAAAGAAATAGTTAAAGATATAATTTCTTCAATCACCTCACACATATAGCATATCGAAGCCGAGATCTGCACCACAAATTGCGCCAGCTTATTTATCAAAAGCTCTAAGCTTTAAGCTTTAAGCTCTAAGCTACAGGGGTTCAATACCCCATCGTCTATACGTTGTCTACAATCAGGAGGACGCGATGTTTGAGGTTTCCTCAAACATTTCAGCCGTCCGTTTGGGGCTCTTTTACCCCATTTGATTGAAGCGTATAGCCTATAGCTTATAGCGGTCGCTTTGCTACTTTATTTTTTCATGATTTCTATATTTTAGTGGCATAAAAAAACAGAAGTTAATCTAGTAAATCTTGTTAATTGAATAGTAGGGGGACAAGTCCGCCACTGTTTGAGTAGCTTTCGGCTCACAATTTAATCAATTACTACATACTGCTCTATGCTTGAACAATTAGGAACTTCTGGAAATGACACTCTCACTGGTTCAAACGCACAAGATGTCTATGGGTTGGCGGGAGATGATCTGCTTATTGCACCTGAAAATACTACTCCAACTAGTCCAATAAAGCCACAATCTTTTTTATTGGGAGGATCGGGTTCAGATGTATATGTTTCTCGCAATAACGTTGAAACATTAATCTTTGACACCCATAATTCTGGCTCAGATATAGATATCTTAGTGACAGAAAGCATTACTCTTAATGACCCAAATGCTATCTTCTTCCAAATGGATAATCGTCATTTAGTTATGTCAAATTCGTTGTCAGGGGAAAACGTGACGATCATAGATTGGCACAACCCAGAAAATCGTATCGAAGGTTTTACCTCCGTGACAACTACAGACACAATTATTAGCTACGAAGTTTTTGTTAATAACCTTCCCAGCAATGGAAACTATCTGGGAAATATTGCTTTGGAAGAGGCTGCTGAAATCTTAAATATACCTTTTAGTTTTTCTGAGTTTTATGCCGATCTTGATGCGTTTGTTACCCGCACTCAATTACTAGAGGCTTTGGAGGTATGAAATAATTGTTTTAAGGTTTTGTCGTGTGATCGCTCTTCCCTTGTAGCAGTAAAAGTAGGGTGGGCAATATCAATTTACAAGTATTTTATTGAGTTGAAACTGAAGTTTGCCTACCTTACAAGATATGAGCTTTTGTAATCCCAAGATCTAATGTGGTGTAAATAATTAAAGCTTCGGGAAAAAGTCTACTAGAGCTATTCCATTGTCACTAGCCAGAGAATAAATTATCTGTCTGATAAGCAAAGTCCGTTTAAACGGACTTCAGATCTTAGCCAAGAAATTAATTTCTTGGTTCCATTATATTTAGAATAAAATAGCCCTGGGATTAAATGAGTTTAGACTAGCTTTTGCCAATTAATTCATTGTTTATTTTCTATTTCTAATCAACTAATTCATAATTAAATTCGTTAAAAGAACGGCGTTTCAATTCTACTGATTCCGAACGAGGTAATAAATCAAAAACTTCTCTTAAAGTATCATCAATTTCTTCATAGGGAATCTGCCCTTGTTCATCAAAAACAACTTTGCCTTTTTGATCAAGAATCACTGTTTGAGGAACGAATCCTTGATAATAATATCCCAGTTCTTCTGGACTATAATTTGCTTTAAGAGGAATAGAATCAACAGTAACAGGAATAATACTAGCAGCGCGACCATAGAATTTTTGCATCCGAGAAACAACAATAGAAAACTTCTTACAATCGCTACTATCATCCACATAATAAACAAGAATTATGGGCATTTCTCTAGAACGAGATTCGGCAAAATCTAGGGGAGGAGGAACTAAAGAACCATTACCCGCATAGACAACATAAACATTGCCATCATATCGATCATCATCGATTCCCGCTAATGCAGCAGGAGACCAAATCCAAGATAAGCTAATCAAACAAAGAGGAATAATTAGCAGTGTAGATCTAGTTAAAATATTTTTAATCTTAGATATAGTGAATCTGACTATATTTTTTTGTTTTAAAGCAGCAAAAATCATGCGTTATTTATTGTTATCTTAATTATTTATTTCTGACCAAAATTTATTATAAGACTCAGAGTGTAAAATCCATCTCTTTGATCCCTCTAATTCTGATTCTGTTGCCTAAAACTTCTTGAAGGGCATAAGCTTTGCGCCTGTGCATTTTTACTGACTCGGTGACTCCTGTCTTCTGAATTCTTCCTCAAGAACTTATTTCTGATAATGATTTCGGAACATCAGCAGTGAGAATCTCGTTGCCATCTTCTATAACTAAAACATCATCTTCGATCCGAATGCCAATACCTTTCCAGCAATCAGGAATTTCTGGTTGTCCTTCAGCAGGCTTAATATGGGGAGAAATATAGATTCCTGGCTCCACAGTTAAGATATGTCCTGGTTGGAGAGTTTGCCAAGTATCTTCATTATGTTTGTATAATCCGACATCATGAACATCTAAACCTAACCAATGTCCAGTACGGTGCATATAGAAAGGCTTGTATTTCTCTTCTTTAATAATTTCTTCTTTATCTCCTTTGAGCAAACCTAAATCTAATAATCCATCAACCAAAACACTGACGGCGGTATCATGGGATGAATTATAGGAGTTCCCTGGCTTAACTTGCGCGATCGCTTGTAATTGGGCTTCTAGAACCAATTCATAAAGGGTTTTTTGTTCAGGGGTAAATTTACCATTAACAGGAAAAGTCCGGGTAATATCACCGTTGTAATAATCATAGGAACAACCCGCATCGATTAATAACAAGTCGTTATCTCCTATCTGGCAGTTATTTTCAATATAGTGCAGCACACAAGCATTAGCTCCCGACGCCACAATCGAAGGGTAAGCTACTCCCATTGCTCCTGCTAAACGGAAAGTATGTTCGATTTCGGCTTCGACTTGATATTCATAAACTCCTGGGCGAGCAAATTCTCTAGCACGATTATGTGCTTGGGCTGAGATTGTTGCAGCTTGACGCATCAAGTCTATTTCAGCTGGACTTTTGACAGAGCGCATCGTAAAAGTTAGGGTTCTCGTATCAGCGATCGCTGTTGGACCGGTGCCTTTTCGCTGATACATTGCCATCAGTCTTTGCCAGAGAGACAAGATCGTATTATTCAAATCTTGATCTCGTCCTAAACGATAATAAATGCGATCGGCTTTAGCTACATATTGGGGTAGTTTTTCTGCTAATTCTGCGATCGGATAGGCTTCGTCTGCGCCATACATTTCCTTTGCCCCTTCTACTCCACAACGATAACCTGTCCAAGTTTCTTTGTCAGGATCTTTTGGTTGCACAAAGAGAATAAAGCGATGTTCTTCATGGTGGGGTGCGAATACCGCAACCGCTTCTGGCTCATTAAATCCCGTTAAATAGTAAAAATCACTATCCTGACGGTATACATATTCCACGTCGTTATGCATTACCGCCATTGGTGCGCTATGAAAAATCGCTGTACCACTGCCAACTTTTGCCATTAGTTGTTCACGGCGTTGCTGATATTCGCTCTTACCTATCCCCATTCTTTATCTCATTCCTAGCATTGCAATATTATTTATTATGCAACTTACTGCATATCTTTGCTTTCTGAAGAAATTAGTTTTGTTGAAGTTCAAGAGGAACTGATTTTTAAATAATTTCCCACACAATTTCATTATTAATGTAAAGAAATGTATGAATTTGCATAAAACAGGCATCAAAACAATAAGTAAAGAATAGAGGCGATTTCGTTATCAAAGCGATCGCCTTCATAAAAATTAAGATTTATAAGAGGTTTATCATGACTAATGGTTCATCGATACAAACAACAGGTCGTTATTTGGTGCTGCTCCCTGAAGGACAAGAAAGTTCTGGAATGACAGCCTTAAGAAGCTCAACAGGAACTGGAGATATTGACGATACTGCTGTTAGTAATCTAGGAGTCGCCGTAGTTGACTTAGATCCCAATCAAGTACAGTCGCTTAATACAGCTGTAGCTGGTTCACAACCAATATTAGCTGCCGAACCAGAACAGATTATGTATGCGATTGACGGCACTACAATTAGTGGCGATACTGCTAACTATCTTCAAGGCTATAAAGATGGTGTAACTAATCTAGTAGATAGCTTAAGTAATGGTAAAGTTACGCCAGAACAACAAATTACAACTTCTGCTTTTTCTGATGGTGCTGCCACCTGGGGACTACAAGCCACCAAAGTTGTCGGCAATAAATATAGTGGTAAGGGTAGTAGAGTTGCTGTACTGGACACAGGTTTAGACTTGGATCACCCAGATTTTGCTGGTCGTTCTATTACTAGCAAATCTTTTATCGATGGGGAAGAAGTTCAAGACGGAAACGGTCACGGAACTCACTGCATTGGAACTTCTTGTGGTACTTTAAACCCACCCGACCCATCTTTTCCTATGCGCTACGGTATTGCCTATAATGCAGAAATCTTTGCTGGTAAGGTTTTGAGTAATGCAGGCTCTGGTGCTGATGGAGGTATTTTAGCTGCCATTGCATGGGCAATCGGTAATGGCTGTCAAATCATCTCTATGTCTTTAGGTGCGGCTACTCGTCCAGGAACTCCCTTTTCGCCAATTTATGAAGAGGTTGCAAAACGTGCCCTCAGCCAAGGAACTCTAATTATTGCTGCTGCCGGGAATGAGAGTTATAGACCTGGGTTTATCCGTCCTGTTGGTCGTCCTGCTAACTGTCCCTCAATCATGGCTGTAGCTGCTCTCGATTCTGAGCTAGGAGTCTCTTTCTACTCCAATGGTTCAATTAATCCTGATGGCGGACAAATTGATATTGCTGGACCTGGCGGTAATGCAGGCAGACCTCCTCTTCCTCAGGTTTATTCTACTTGGCCGATGCCAACTCGATATCGCTCAATTAGCGGTACTAGCATGGCGACTCCTCATGTAGCAGGGATTGCCGCTCTCTATCTTGAAGCGACTGGGAAAAGAGGACTGGAACTTTGGGCTTTATTGATGCGTGATGCCCAAAGATTAGGTCTCTCTTCTGCTGATGCGGGAATTGGTTTGGTTCAAGCACCTGTTTGACCTAGTTCAAGTTAGGTTATCTTGAATCTTGTTAGGATGATAAGTAGGTGGATATCAAAAAACACAAAAATTCAGTCTTATAGTTTATCGGAGTTAACACAAGTTGAATTCTAATTACTGGAAACTCTTAGGTATCACAAGCATAGCAATATTGTGTTTAGCTATTCCTATCTACTTATCCAGGGATGTATCTACCCAAAATCCACTTTTAATTCAAGGTACTGAGATGTCTGAAGTTCAAATATCGGTTTCTGTTGACGATGCTCATTTATCTCAAATAGAGCAAATTTCCCAACAATTACAATCATCGGGAATGAATGTAGAGCAAACTTTATCTACTATTGGTATTGTTAGTGGTTCAATTCAACCTGATAAGCTTAATAGTCTTTCTCAAATTGAGGGAGTTAAAAACGTTGAACCTCAACAAAGTTATCAATTAGCTCCTCCAAGTTCTGATCTTCAATAATGAGAAAGATCATTCCTCATCTTTTTTAATCTTTTTTCCGATTCAGACAATAATCTACATCAGACAATGTTTTAGGGTAATAATCTCCTAACCATTTAATACCTTGTTTTCTTTGTTGTTCACTCCGAAGAAAAGCATTGACTAGATTACGCCATTGGGGTTCTCCTTTGGGCAAAATTAGTCCATAAAAGTCACAAGTTAAAGGTTCTTCTGGGATTAGTTGGTAATTTTCTGGCGCCAAATTTTGTCGATCTATTTCTCCTGATAGCAAAACTCCATCACTGACAAAGGCATCGATACTGCCATTGGTAACTGCGGTCACTCCTTGCTTTCTTCCTTGCTCTCCGTCAAAATATACTATTTCTGCCTGCGGATAAGCTTCTTGCACGAATTCGGCAGTTGTAGTATCTTGAAGCACTCCTGTCTGAATCCCTTTGAGACCATTGTCAAGATCAACTTTAGCAGCATTGCCATTGCTAACTAAAAAACGAGTACCACTGGCAAAAAAGAGATCAGAAAAGCGAACACCTTTGGTTTTTTTGCTGATAGTATTAGGTCCACATTCGAGGTGAACTGTATTCTGCTGCACCAGTTCAAAACGATTTTCTAGGGAAGATGGTAATTTAACTACTTCGATCCCAGAAGAAATATTCAGTTGTTGAGCTAAATATTTTCCTAAAGAATCAGCCACGTCCTCACAATAACCTGTCCATAAGCCTTTCTGAGGATCTATATAACCAAAAGGAGCAGCATCACTTCTCATGCCTATTTTTAGCGTTTTACTATCCTGAATTTGGGCTAAGATATTTTTTGGTTTTCTGGGGGAAACTGCCATTACTGATTCAGGAATCGGTGGAGAAGGAGGAATATCACCATAGGCAAGTTCAAGTTGTTCGGAGGTTAAAGATTTAACTAGATGTAGTGGTAGTTCTTCTGTACTGATAGTCTGGGCATAAGCAGAACTTAGATAGGGTTGGTAGTCATAGCGATCGCGTAAATGCACGTCAAAGAAAGCCAAGCTCATTGCTTTAAGGTAGTTTCTGCCCAAGTCAGGACGTATTCCTGCTAAGGACTCTGGCAAGTTTTTAGTTACCTGGTAACTGCTGGTAGAGTTATGACTTGCTCCAACCATTACGACTAAATATTTGTTTTGATTCGTCAACCAAAGAAAGGGATGCGCCTGTTCTTCAATAAAAGGAGTAATTATATCTTCACTACCTCCCAAAATCATCGTGGGAATAGCAATTTGACTCATGCTTTCTGGTCCCAATATGGAGCTGGTCAAAGGGCTAACTACGGCTACTGCCTTGATACGAGGATCTTGCATATTATAGTCTCCTGGAGGCAAAAAGCTGGCACGACATTGCAGCAGCATTGAAGCGTTAAGAGTAGGTCGGTTTTGCCGACATACTTGGTTAAGTCTCTCATGGTTTAGAGGAGCACCAGAAAGTACTAAGGCAGTTTCCCCACCAAAAGAATGACCGAGAATGCCTACTTGTTCCCAGTTAATGCGTTCTCGGAGTTCTGCATAATTTTCTATTTGGTTGAGAAGCAGAGTAATATCCAGAGGTCGACTATAAAACTCGAACGGGCTGACATCAACGCTAATTTCACGCCGCAAAAAGGCTTCTTTAAACTTGCTATTGCTGCCTATATGTTCAGGCGCAACTACAACATAGCCGTGAGAGGCTAAATGTTTTGCCAGATACTCGAAATTAGATCGATCTGAAATATAACCATGACTTAAGATTACTAAAGGAGCTGTTTGCTTGAGATTTTGCGGCAGATAAATATCAGCTTTGAGACTATAATCAGCGAAAAAACCTAATTGAGTATGACGTACTTGCTCGATCTTGAAGGTCATCGTTTTTTGAGTGAAGGGATGATATCCTTTCTGGCGCAAATCTGGTAACTGCTTAAAATCCACCTCTTTTTGCTCAACAGCTTCGCTGTTTGCTTGTTCCGCGATCGCTTTAATCGTAGTATCGTTATAGGTCGAAAAATTGTTGGCCTCTTTAAGCAGGGAGAAAATCAACTTGGTGTTCAGTTGAATTTCCTGGGTGGGGAAGTGACGCATTACATTGATGGGGTTCAAACCTTCTGAGTCTGCTGCGGCCAAAATAAGAGCTGAGCGTATTGCGTATAGACCATTACGACCTGGATGAGTATAGACTACCTCTCCCATCTGCTTGAGGAACTGTTCTCCTAGATGCATTTTAGTTAACCTAGAGACCATAGCAGGTCCAACATCAAACTGCGCTCTTAATGCCTGACGGAATCGGTTCAAAGTCTGCTGATCGAAACGGCTAGCATAGAAATTAAATTCTGGAGTTATTCTTCCTTCCTTGGCAAAAACTTCTAAAGAATCAACTGACAGGGAAAATTTGCCTAAGACGGGAAAGTAAAAACTAATTCTTTCTGCTCCTAGACTAGGTTTGGGCTTAACTGCTATTGACATCAAACTCGCCAGCAAACCTGTAAAAATTATGTTTAAGAGTTTTTTTCTTGTGCGGCTTTGAATCATTGTCACTTTTTTATTTTCCGTAGCTTAATTAATCTTTAATTTGTATAAAATTCGCCCCAATATTTAGAAAACATCGCAATATTTCAAAAAATTATAGTTGATTATCGCGAAGAAATATACACTAATAGCTCTTTCAGACAAGCAGTCGAAATTAGCAAATAATAGAATTGTTTGCTGATCTTGGCTTTTGATAGTTTTCTGATTTTAGCGATGATGAGTGACAAAGGAATTTTTGAGTTCTTTAACATCGAAACGACTTCAAAATTCAAAATTTTGAATTGGACAATAAGATACTTAGAAGCGAGTACCACCGCTTAAAGAAAACTCTGTCCTTCCTTGATCGTTCCGTCCCCCTTCCAATTTAAATAATCCAAAACGGCTGCGCCATTGTATTCCTAGACCATAGCCATAACCATTACCCGGTCTATCTCGAACTACGGCAGGCTTGCCGATAACTTGATCTGCTGTCTCCAAATCAGTCGCGTAGTCAAAAAACACATTCAGCAAAATGTCATTTTCTTGCTTAAAGGCCCTAAATGTAAAAATCGGAATGCGATACTCAGCAACAGCTTGGATAAAACTCTTGCCCGTACCGATTCTTCCAGCTTTATAGCCGCGCACCGTTCTCCGCCCACCTAGATTAAAAGATCCATAGGGCGGCGCGTCCCCCAGAATGACTCCTCCCTGAAGATTCAAAACCAAAGAACTAGGCTTGGGAGAAGAACCGAAAGGAATAAACTTAGATAAACTAGTTGCCAAGAGAGTGTTGGTGATACTAGCATCTCCCACTGGGATTGACTGTTCTATATCGAAAAGGGCTCTAAAACCTTTATCGGGAAAGTTGCGATTATTGACCTTTTGATACACAGCAGCCAATCTCAGCGTCAAGACATCGTCTTGTCCGCCAGAAGTGACAGTGAGCTGATTGCCCAATTCATCCACGGGTTCAATTTCGTTGCTAAACATACCGCTGCGAACAGAAACTTTTTCATAGTTAACTCCAACAGCTAAATCGAAATCAGGACTAAGGGGATGGAAATATTCAATCCCACCACCGACAGTATTCACCCAGGCATCTCCCCCTCGGGGTAAGAAAACTTCACCTTTAAAGGCTGGGCTAAGGGTACTTTGATAAATAAAATTGGCTGAGATTCCGCCGGACCAAGATTTAGGGGCTAGGGTATAGCCTAGATCGAAGGCAACCACCTGGGGGTCGATTCCTCCAGCTTGCAACACCAGCTTCTGGGAATCTCCCAGCTTCTGCTGGAGGTACAAGAGTATCGGTAAGGTGTTAAACGATTCCGAACCTTGTAAGATTAAGGGTCGGCGCGTCAGTCCATTCAAACCATTGGGTGGAAAGTTCGTTGAGCCAAAACCAAAACTCGTGCCTACCGGAATTACAATTTCTCCCGGTGGTATAAGTCTATCTTCTGGTTCTTCTGGTTTTTCTTCTTGTTGAGCTAGTATTGGTTCGCTCGCAACAGTCGGTTCTAGAGAGAAATTCGTGTTACTTGTCCAAGATACTCCCCTATCAAACAGTGAAGCCTGCTGAGATTTTGTCAGAACAAGGTTGTCAGGCTCAAAGATTAGATCGGCTGCCTGGGTAGAGTATCTCTCTTGTGTTTCAAGAGTAGGGATTGGAGATTCTTTGCTCGCATCTTCTGCCGCAGCAGTAGAATTACGAGCAGCTAAACTTGAGTTAGAAAAGGATTGCCCTTGAACAACAGTAATTAAAAATAGGTTGGCACAAGCAGATACTATAACCAAAATTGATAATTTTAGAACACTAAATACAACGAGAGATGGTGCCGATAAGTTGGATTTTTGTAAGGGGGACTGGGGAAGCCAGATCCGACTGGTAATATAAAATCGACCTTTTTGTCCGACTTGGTTCATCTTTTGATAACTCCTCGATTGTTCAAATAAGTTTTTTAATAGTAATTATTATATAAAGGTTTATATAAAAGAAAATCAATTGCTGTATTGTTAGTGTGTTGTGTTTTTAGTATCTTAATACGATTGGGATCAAAGGTCTTAAATCAATCAATCTTGTTTGATTTCCATCATCAAAAATTAGTTCTAACAAAGGAAGTTTTCCATACTCGATGTCTAATAGCTTTTGCGCAGCAAGATCGATTAAGGGCGGAGTTATGACTTGATCGCTGATAATCCTGAATTTTACGTGGGTTAATTTTCTGATTTCTAAGCTGGGATACATAATCTGTTCGGAGATCTCTGAAGCTCTATCTAGTCTGTTTTGAGTAGCCATATAATCGGGCACAACATAGCAAATAGGTTCTTCTGAGCTGGCTAAATTGATAGGGCAAAAACGAAGTAATTGTTCTGATATTGATGCTCGATCTTTTGGGATTGCTTCAACAGCAGAATCAGCAAAATTATCATGGTTTGTGGTGGCATCAGATAAACCAAAACCAAAGGGCGAAGCCCCTGTTGCTAGCCAATTAACCCGAGCCAGAAAATTAAATCCTGTTATCATATCGAACTGAGCGAAATAGCTGTAGCTTGTTTTCTCAACCCAAAACACTTCTAGATAAACATTCTCAAAGAAAATCAGAGTGGAAACTGTTCCTTGTGCTGGATTGTTCTTGGGCTCAGTACAGTTGAGACCCAATGTTTTCAAAAAGGGAATAAGCTGTCTGCCTACGCTCGAAAAGGCAAACAGATAATATATTTGATACTGTTCTAGAGATAAATTTCTAGGTGAAATAGAAGAAAGCATATACCTCTCGAAAATATTACTATTGCTAGCATTGCTTGCTAATCGTGACTTCTGGTTATTTTCTGATTTTTGCGATCGCTCTTCTTTAAAGTTATCTATGGAACAAATAATCATAAGTCTATAGAATTACCGTAGAATTACTTCGGAGTGCTCCGATATCCTAAAATTATGTTAGTAGCCAGTTTTACAGCGCTAAAACATAAAATTTTTATTAAGCTTAACTTGAGAGATGAAAAATGTTAGAGGAACAGTTGAGTTATTAAACTTTAAAACGACCAATCCAGAAGAATTACAAAGCATTATTTCCCAAAAATTCACTACTATCGAGCATGTCGAGCCGATAGGAAAAGAATTTTACGCTGATTATCGGGCTTACACAGTTGGGCAACTAGTTATTACTCGTGACAAGTTCCCACATGGAATCTCAGTGATACCGATTCCCGAAGAAAAATGGCTTTTCCTGGAAATCCCCTTAAGCGGTCAGATACAGCTTAAATATCGAGGAAAAGATATTTTAGTCGACCTTGACACTCCCATGTCTAAAGACGATGGGATTCTTGCTTCAACCCAAGTTAACTAGATGAGAACAACATTGTTGAAAACACATCCCCGTCAGAGCTTGATCCACAAGCTTTTCACTAGT
>JASJDR010000220.1 GCA_030065615.1 Xenococcus sp. MO_188.B8
TTCTGTAACGCTTGCTTTTGCTTCATACTAAGGTTACGTTACCTAGTTTTCTCTTTTTTTTCAAGCTGTTCTCTCTCTCTATTTATCTCATTTCTTTTCTTCTTACCCTATTTTCATACCTGAATTCTTACAAAAATTGATTGATTGATAGAAGATTCCTGTGTTACGCTTGTAAGAATAAGATAATAAGCCAGCGTATTCAGTGTGGGTACAAATAACTCCCTGCGGTCGTCATTTGCACCACACTGAAGCTGGTCGGGGGCTGCCCGCCCCCAAACCCCCAGGGGCAGATGGGAAAGGAAATTTTAATGATTCAATATGGCAGAAAAACGGGACAGTTATATCAAGGTTAGATTGAGTAAATCGGAAAAGGTTGACTGGCAAGAAAAGGCAGTGCGAGCCGGAATTTCTTTGTCCAATTTAATTCGCCAAGCAATGACAAGAACTCAAACTTGGACAGCAGCAGATAGAGGCTTAATCTCAGAACAAACCAGACAAATAAGTCGGATTGGTAATAACTTAAATCAAATAGCAAAGTGGGCGAATACTTATAAATCAACCGCCGAAGCCATTGAAGTAATTGAATGTCTTAGAGAAATAGAAAAAGAGATTGCCCAATTATCTTCTTTCCCATCTGCCCCCCCGCCGGAGGCGAAGTAAGATGTTAGTTAAATTCTTCAAAGGTGGTACTGGTCAAGGCGCATCGCCAGTTGAATATTTAATAAGAGAAACAGATAGTAGAGGAGTAATTAGAGAACCTCTACCAGAAATAATTAAAGGTAATCCCCAACAAACCATTCAACTAATAGATTCTTTAAGTTTTAAATATAAATTTCATAGTGGAGTAATTAGCTTTGCTCCCTCTGACGAGCCAACAGAAGAACAACAACAAGCAATTATTGATTCCTTTGAAGAAACTGCTTTCGCAGGACTAGAGCCAGATCAGTATGACATTTTATGGGTTAAACACAGCCATACTAGTAACGGCAGAGTTGAACTACATTTCGTAACTCCCAGAGTAGAACTAACCACAGGAAAAAGCATGAGTATCGCTCCTCCTGGTTGGCAAGACTATTACTGTCATTGGCGAGACAAATGGAACTATCAACAAGGATGGGCATCTCCCGACGACCCAACCAGAGCCAGAACCTACCAACCTGGATACCAAGCATTAAGAGATGCTCAAGATAAAAGACTAGAACTAGCAGGACTACCAGTAAAAAAAAAGGAGGACTACCGAAAAATAATTACCAACTACATCACCGAAAACATCAGACTGGGAAACATCACTAATAGAACCGATATCATCAACACCCTAAAGAATGCAGACATAGAAGTTACCAGACAAGGAGCAAACTATATAACAATCACCAACGACAAAATTAATCAAAAAATCCGACTCAAAGGAGGAATCTACAATGCATCTTGGCGACTTGGACAAAGACTTACAACAGAGATTGTCAGCGGACAGAAAGAAAACAGAGCAGATATACAAACAAGAATTAGAGAAGCTGAGGCAAAACTTAAACCAAGAATCGCAAAGCGTGCTGAAATCTATTCACAACGATACAAGACAACTCCAAGAAACAATCAACAGCTTCCTGAAACTATGCCTCATCTTACCAGGAGCAATAATTACGAGCCTCTTAGTAGCTTTCTCGATCGGCAGTTGGGCCATGACGCGATCGCTTACCAGGCAAGCCCAACAGATACAACAACAAAAGAAAACCTTAGAAACCCTAAAAAACCAAACCTGGGGCATAGAACTATATCAAGCAGAGAACGGGAAATTTATCATTCTCCCTCCCAACAGCCAACATCAGACCCAATGGAAATGTCAAGGCCAACCCTGCATAAAAATCTAACCACTAAAAATGAACGACCTAGAGAAAGAACTACTACAGACCTTGAAGAACTTCGCTCTTCAATACGAAGAGGACAAGAGGTTACAAGCAGAAGAAACCGCCAAATTAGTCAAACAAATTTACACCTTGTCCAACAATGTCAGCAAATTGAACGACAGAGTAACCACCTTGAGCGACAAAGTAGAGAACTTAACACGGTCCTATCAAGACATCCAGAACATCTTAGAAACCTAGAAATGAAACGCAATGAAGAACTAGAGCAATTCAAAACCCAAATCGACCTAGTGGACTACGCCCAAAACAACGGCTACCAACTAGACAAAAAAAAATCCAGTACCAACTGTATAGTTCTCAAAGACAACCAAGGAGATAAAATTCTAATTGGTCTAAATAAAACTGACAATCACTACTTCTATTATTCTCTAACAAACGAAACAGATAAAGGTTCAATAATTGACTTTGTTCAAAAGAGAAAAAACCTTAACTTAGGTGAAGTAAGAAAAGAACTAAGACCCTGGACAAATAATAGCCATTCAACTAACTATAAACTCAAGAGTAAAGTTGATAATAAAGTTGTTAATAAATCAGAAATAAAACTAATACCAACTAACCAAAATAAATATCAAATTATTGCTCAGTTTGAAAGTTTTCAAACTATCAATAACCACCCTTATTTAAACCAAAGAGGAATCAATCAAAACACAATCAACAATCCCAGATTCCAAGAAACAATTTATCAAGACAAACGTAACAACGTAATCTTCCCCCACAGCGATCGCGAAGGAATTTGTGGTTATTCCATTCGCAACCAGAACTTCAAAGGTTTCTCTACTGGTGGCACAAAAGGCTTATGGACATCCAAAAGTGGTTCCAAGGATAAACAACTAGTCATCTGCGAAAGTCCTATTGACTGTCTCAGCTATCACCAACTCTTCCCCGATGACCAAACCCGCTACTTTGCCACATCAGGAACATTGTCTGAGAAGCAGAAAGACCTACTCCGCACTGCTTTCGAGAAGATTCACCAGAAAGGAGGGTCAATCATCATCGCTACAGACAGGGATGTAGGAGGAGAAGAAATATCTCAGGAGCTCACTAAAATTGCCCCGAAAACGGCTCAAATCTTACGTCATGTACCAAAGCATCAAAAAGATTGGAACGAGGCTTTAAAAGCGAAAATTGAACGAGAAAGACAACAACAAAATCAGAGGAGTAGGGGTAGGGGTTTTTCGCTTTGAATTTTTCCTCACAGAAGATAATAGAGGAACGCTTGAAAAAATTGAGTGCGGCAAAAGTCAATCACATCAATGCTTTAAGGAACTTTTTTTTCAAATAAAATCCTACTCACCCAGAGTAGAATTCCTACTCACCCAGAGTAGAATTCCTACTCACCCAGAGTAGAAACCCTACTTTTTTTTGAGTAGTTTTAAGATTAGTGACATTATTGTCAAACTACTTTTTTCTGAGTAGTCTCTTGGGTTAATTTTGGTTCTACCATTCAAATACGTTAGTACTGAGAATATGCAGCACAAGAAAATTCGCTATCGAGAAACTACTCAAGTGGTAGATGAAAATGGAATGATCAAACAAGAGCAGCAAATAAACGTCATTCAATTTCCGAATGAACCGCCTTTTATCAAGCTATATATTGAAGATTTGACTGCAATTCTCAAACTACCAAAAGGAACAAAAGACCTGCTTTATTCTCTGCTAATGAAGATGGATTATGAAAACATAGTTACTCTGACAAGTAGAAGTAAAAAAGAAATCGCCGAGCGAGTAAACATAAAAATTCAGACTTTTGATAATTACTTACGAAAGCTTGTAGATGCTGGAATCTTCAAACGTATAGGACGTGGTGAATATAAGGTAAATCCTAATCTATTTGCTCGCGGAGATTGGGGAAATATTAGCCGTCAAAGAGATGAATGGATGCTAACAATCACCTATGAATCTAATGGTACAAGGAAAATTGAGGGAAAAGCGGTAAATCGTGCAGAGCATACAACTAAAAACTCATGTGGGTGAAGATGGACTGTTAAAAGTACAAATGCCACCAGAAATTAAAGACATGGAATTAGATGTGATGGTGGTATTTCAACCTTTATCAAATGAAGAACAACTCCGTCATAATGCTTGGGGAAAAGCAATAAAAGAGAGTAAAAAAAAAGGAGGTAACACTTCGTGAATATAACCCTAAATCCCGAACTAGAAAACTTAATTCAATCCCAGTTAGAAACAGGTAAATACAAAACACCAGAACAAGTACTCAGGGAAGCCCTAAAGCTTCTAGAAGCGAGTAACCATCGAGAAGCCATCAGCCAGAAGGTCAAAGACCTATTTGAGAAAACACAGAAAATTCCAGGAGTTCAAGAAATTACTGAAGAAGAAATAGCACAAGAGATTAAGGCTTACAGGAAAGGTGAATGAAAGTCATAGTTGACACTAACATTTTAGTTTCAGCAGTTCTAAGAGGTCGAACCCCAAAAGAAGTTATTCAATTCATCATCGATACGCCTGATTGTGATTGGTTGGTTTCAAAAGAAATCTTAGAAGAGTACAAGCAGGTTTTAAGCCGTCCCAAGTTTAAATTAACTCCAGAAATAATCAATCAATGGTGGTTTGTTCTTGACACCGTAACTAGAGTAGTTGAAGTGACCAACGTAGTTGACTTTCCTAGAGACAGAAAAGATGCTAAGTTTCTGGCTTGTGCTTTAGCGACAGATGCAGATTTTTTACTTACAGGAGATAAAGATTTTGAAGAAGCGAAAAATCTAGGTAAGACAAGAATTATTTCGGTTTCTTTATTCAAGCGATTATTGATTGAATTGAACTCTAAGGATTACTAGGCATAGCAGTAATCACAAATTCAAAAAGATTAGATTTAAGGTATAAATTATTCTCAAAATAATGGACGAACAAAAACTATTAGAACGAATTACTGTCAACCCTCAAATCTTTGGAGGCAAGCCTATTATTCGAGGTCGTCGTTTAGCTGTCGAACACATTTTAGGAATGCTAGCAGCAGGAGATACTCCCGAAGTATTGCTAGAAGCCTATCCCTGGTTAGAGGCAGAAGATATACAAGCAACTCTGGTGTATGCTCGTCGAATTGTTGCTCATGAAAGGGAAGAAAATACTCCTTTCCCATCTGCCCCCGCCGGAGGCGAACATAATCAGTTTTTTAAAAGTCAGCTTTAAAGTCAGCTTTACCAACTTTCCAACCAATTTCTGCACCAACTTGTCCTCTTCGAGTAAAAGTAAATCCATAACGTTCAAAAGACTTGTAACGAATCAAAGTTTTAGGATTCAACTTCAATAAAGAAGCAAGCATCGAAGTACTGAGAATCCATTTTTTCTCATAAGCTTTTTCCAGAGCTTCTAGTTCTGCTAGAGGATTAACAGTCGGAGTAATTCTTTGAGCAATAGCATCAGCTAGAGAATTAACCAGCACTGGTAAAGAGTTAAGCAAACTGTTAGATTGCTTAGCGGGTAGAGATTCGGTCGCTTCACTTAACTCTTGACTTAACTCTTGACTTAACTCAATAGCACTTTCTGAACCGTAGACAAAATCAGAAATCGTACCACCGTCATAAAGATGTTGTTCTAATCGATCTAATAGTTCAATATCTTCAGCTTTAACATAAGCTTTTCTACCAACTTTGAAAGTAGAAATTCCTAGACCTTTCATTCTGGTATAGAGAGAAGGCTTAGTAATCTTATACCTAGTCAATAATTGAGCGATTGGCTGATCCATCGAGGTGGTCATAATTTTAGTAGTTGATAATTACTAAACTTTACTCCTAACTTTACTCCTCACTATACGTAAAGTGATATTTCAGAGCAAATATTATCGAAATCTAGTGAATCTAGAATAAATAATTAGATAAATAGAGTATCAGTGAGTAGAACAGTTTATAAGCTAATTTTTAGCTTTTATTCATTAGCAGAAATTTAATCGAGATTCAAAATTTCCCTAACCTTAGCGTTAAGACGAGGAACTTCAGTGATAACTGCATCCCAGACAATTTCATAATCAACTCCAAAGTAATTATGAATTAATCTATCTCGCATTCTAAGCATCTTACGCCATTCAATTTCTGGATAATTATCTTGGAAAAAATTTCTTCACTTTAGTTGGCTGTTAATATTGTAAGAATCATAAGCGTAGCTTATAGATTTGAGTATATAGAGACATAAAGAACTTACTTATAACTCAGTCATAGCAAGGGTTTACAAATTGGATTGGTATCGTATATGATACGCAAGGTATCACATATGATACGGATTAACTTTAGTCACACTTATACGAGGACTAATAAAATGGTAGTGACTCGGATAAAACCTCTGTACGATCAAACAGGGATACTAAAGGGGTATATTGATAAGTACACAGGTGAAGAATATGGCTTTCCTGTCATCATAGGAAGAAAGAGGAATCCATACGCCAAAGGATGGGTCATGAATAGTCAAGAAGCAATGGTAATTCTTGCCAAAGATAAAGATATAAAAGGAGAAACTCACCGTGTTCTTTGGTTTATTGGTGGGATTCTTGATTTTGAAAATTGGGTTCAACTTTCTGTTACAGAAATAGCTCAAGAACTAGAATTGAAGCGACCTAATGTATCAAGAGCAATAAAACTTCTTGAACAAAAGGAAATTATTATTCGAGGACCGAAAGTAGGACGTTCTCACGCTTTTATGCTTAATCCTGAATTTGGCTGGAAAGGCAAAGTTAAAAATCTAGACGAATACCGAAGAAGAAAGGAAGATCAAGAAAAATCCGAATCCGTCAAACAGCAAGAAAGAGAAGAAATTTGCCCAACTTTCCCATTTCAGATGGTCGAGAAAATTAGCCAGCATTCCCCAGAAGTTAATCAGTTAAGTAAGGAGTTTGACATCCCTAGAGAGAAATTAGAAAAACTACTGAGCTATTTTCAAAGTATCCAGAACAGTTCAGTGTAGTAGCTTATAGGTTTAAATTATCGAAACAAGAAAGAAGATTGATGAACACAAAATTAGTTGATTCTTTAGTTCAAGTTGTTCTCTCTCTTAACCCTGAAGAACAGGCACTTTTAAAAGAAAAACTGCAAGCCCATAGAACTCAACCGAATTGGCAACAAGAATATCAAAAATTATTGGACGTTCGAGCCAAAATTTTGGCTCGCCGTGAAGGGAAGCCCCTCGAACCAACCCCTGAAGAACTTATTCACCAAATGCGAGAAGACCGCACATCCCAACTAATACAAGCCTGTTTCCGTTATCTGAAAGTTAGACATAATTAGACAAAAGTGGATAAAATTACCCACACATTCCAATCGAACTAACTTCAGTTCCTGCTTCATCAGGTGATCATATTCTCACAAATCAAATAGAATTGCTATACTGCCTGAAAAAGTAAAGCAAAAAAGAAGATATAAACATCTTATGAAAAAATTTTTATGCTTGAAACATGGATAGGAATTGAATACATTTTTCGAGAACAAGGTGTTTACTTTGAATTGAGAACTTGGGTTTATTACTGTTTTATTGAATCGCGAAAATTTTATTACTCTCCTAATACTGGGAAATGGAGATTGAAAGGTGAAAGAACTTGGCAAACCAGCAATTCACCTGAAGATTTCATTACTCAAGCTAAAGTTTATACACCACCTAAATATAAAACAGAATCAAAAACGTCACAATCTCACCAACAAAAAACAGATTGTAATAAAAGTAAGAACCAACAAACTAAACAAACTAAAAAAACTAAAAAAACAAATCAAAAACACCATTCAAATAAATCTTATAGTTATAAGTATCAACAAACAAGTGAAATTAAGGATATTCGCTCTGAGTTTCTTAGAGTTTTTGATGATTGTCTTCAAGAACAAAGAAAAAGAGATTATAAATTAGGTTGGATTTGGTATAAATTAATTGAACAATTAACCCCTTCAATCATCGAAATTTGTTGGCTATCTGTTATTTTTGATTATTCCCCATACTGGGCGCTCTATAAAATCCGAGAACTTTACGGATTTGCTGATTACAACACAATTATTACCACTATTAAAATTAATCAAGACCAATGGCTTGACTATTTTAAACAACGTTGGTGTCAAAAACAAAAATATTACCAAAAAAAACCAAGAGAAGAACGAGCACAAACCCAAAAAGAATATCAACAAAAATATTCATCAGACCAGCATCATTCCAGAAGTTTTAACTATAGGTATGAAGCCTATCTACAGATTATGGGTTTAACTTTTCCTTTTACTTACCAAGAGCTTAAAAAAGCTTATCGTCAAAAAGCTTTGCAAACTCATCCCGACAGCGGTGGTACTGCTGAAGCTTTCCTGAAAATTAACCAGGCTTATGAAACACTGAGTGATTATATTAAAAATTAAATATTAAAAAATATATTTGAAACTCTCTTTTTTTTTTTGGGGTTTTTGCGCTTGTTTGATGATCGAGAGCCAACTCTTAGAAATTAAGAGTAGAAATCGCCGTTTCTTTTTGCTGCTCCGTGACCCCTAGATACCGCTCCAGAGCAGCTAAAGTTTTATGCCCAGATATCGCCTGAATATGGCGCAGAGGCACACCAGAATCACTCATTCGTGTGAGAGCAGTTCTTCTAAAACTATGAGTGCTGACCCCTTCGATTTCCAGCTTCTGACAAACAGAGCGTAAAATCGCATCGGCACTGGTTTTAAGGATATGATTTCTGCCGTGCCTGCCGGGAAACAGATGGGGACGGGTATGCCATTTATCGGTACGATGATGTTCTGCGAGATATTCCTTGAGTTGAGGATGTACCTGAATTTCCCTGGTAGCCTGCTTCCCCTTAGTGTTGTAAGTGCGGATCACGAGTTTGTCCCGCACCCCCTTAATACCGATAACATCCCCTCGCAGGAGAGTACAAGCTTCATTGATCCGAGTGGCCGCATAGAGACAGACCCCGAACAGAGCGCGATCGCGGGGGTTGGTAAAGCCTTCGTTAAAGAGTAAATTTATTTGGTAGGGAGTGAGGATTTCGGCGCGGCCATATCTGTTAGTTTTCATAGATCGAAGTTTACAAGATCAAACCATCAGGAAGATCTTCTAAACCTGCCAAACTCCTATGAATTGGTAGTTTTACTAAAACGATAAGTTGGGCTGATAGCGATCGCGACCGCTGTACTAATTAGCCAATCTTATTGTTGTACAGAGATTCTTGGTCTTTAGCCGCGTAGGTATAACGGTAATATTTATGCTTGAGTTTCTAAAGCGACAAAAGCGGAAATTTGTACTATAAATGCGAAAAGCCAAGGCTATTTCAACCTTGGCTTTTCAAAATTCTATATGTCTTCAAGGGATATACCCGAAACTAATGACTTAACACAGTTAGGCAGTGATCGTTCCTCGAAGCTCCCATAAACAATATAGTATAAAATACGCTGATTTGCAACCACAATACTCTTACACACCAGCCAAGATAGCGTCGTTAGAGAAAGCAATTTCTCCTGCGCGACTCTCCACATATCAAATAGCATCTGGAGGTAGTACGGCTGATGCTATTTGTTTATATTACTGGAATATTGCTTTAGGGCAGTCATTACATCTGCCTATTCAGAGCGTGGAAGTCTCTTTGAGAAACACGATATCTGACAGTATTGAGAGTTTATTTGGTCAGCGATGGTATTCAGCAATAAAGTTTGAACTAATCTTGACCCCTTGGGCAAAGAAAACATTGAGGGAAACTGTTCAAAAGAAAGTTAAAAACAATAGAAGGAATAATAAGCCTGTTACCGCAGGAGATGTGATTGCAAATTTGACCTTTGGGTTTTGGCGAGAATTACTGAAGTCGCACTATGACCCTCATATTTGGAACAAAAAACTATCTGTGGCTTTCCCTCATTTGCCCCTGAGAAAAAGCAATCAAGATGTTTATAAATCAGTCGATAAAATCATCAAATTGAGAAATAGAATTTCTCATCATGAGCCAATTATCAAAGGCAGATTAATACCCTTGTATAATTCAATGCTGGATACAATCGGCTGGATATGTCCAGATACTAGAGATTGGGTTGAGCATCATTGCGATTTTGACGTAGTGCATACTAATCGACCGTAAGAGATTATTTCCATCTGGTAGGTAAGGCATTAAAACCATAATTACCGTTTAGGTAAAATGGTATTGCCATAATTAGGTAAGTGAGGTTATACCAGTATGCAGAAAACGGTAAAACCATAAATAATGATCCTGTGAATATTACGATTAAAGTTCCCAGAAAGTCGCGTCAGTACTGGACTTCCCAGTGTAAACTGGCGGGGCTTACGATGACAGAAGTGCTGGTAGAAGCGTTGGAAGAGAGGTTTGGGAAGCCCGAATAGGCGTATGACAACGATATCAAGAAAACTAAGAACTAATTGAATACTGACCTGGATACACGTGGGGAAGTCCGCCAACGTATAGAAGTCTTGCAGATGCTTTTCTACCCTCTGAATTCATACTAGAACTATTATCCTGATCATTAAGCACATTTTTTGAGAATTTTGTGTCTTCTATTGCCATCTGGGTAAAGTGATCTATTCTCTGTGCAGTATCATCTTCCCAGGAATCAATATAACAACGTTTATCACGTGGTTTTTCTACAAGAGCAAAATGATTAATTTCGACTATTCGGCGTTGTACTTCCATACATAAATTCCCCATATAGATAAGACCTTCTTCATGTTCACACTTGTCGAATCTAACACCACAAATTGTACATTTTCCAGATTTATAAATTATTCCAGGACTTATGAATTTACTTGGTTTTGGAAATATTGTTAATTCTATATTCTCAAGTTTCAGTAGGTGTTTGCGAAGTTCAGGAGTTCCATGTGCTTGAATCGCTATCCTCAAATATTCCTGAGCATCCATGAGTGCATGCCATGCTTTATGAGGTTTTTCTGCTTTTAGCTCTAGCCAAACTTCTCCTAATCGCTTTAAAAAAAGTGCCGCACACTCCATACTAAAAAATAAATTAGCCTCACTCTCTTCCTGCTGTTTTTGAGCGCAGTTCTTAGCACTTCTAGCTTTAGCTGATAAATTATCTGCTCTAATGCAGGTATTTTTAAGTTTATTGCTATCAGTAGTAATCCAGAAGCATAGACGAGCTAACTCTTTGAATTCTTCTTCAAAGGATTGAACAATTTTTGGGAGGGTTAAAGACTGATTCTTCATTTGTCACTATTACTTTTCCAGTTTTGAATATCACTAAGCCCCTCTACTGGACCGTGATAATTCAGATATTGAACACTTTCTTCTTCTACATTGATGATTGTCATTTTTGCGTCGCGTGAAATACCAATTTTCTGAAGTTTGTCATACAAAAACCTCGAAATAATTGGTAGTATCACTGGCAGGGCAATAGAATGAGCAAAATGGATGAGTGTAGGAAGAATAAGATCATCAGAGCGATTATCAACAAAGGATGGATCTTCGGGCTCATTTAGCTTTTGAAAGCTAATATCGTTTAGTTCAAGGTGTCTTTCAAGTTCAGCAGTTTGCGGAGAAAAGTAAAACTCGTCAGGCGAAGAAGCTTGTTCATAGTTAATGGGGAGAAATGAAAGATCAGTTGGGGGCTGTAAACCAAGAGACTTGAAATGTTGTATTAAACTTGAGGTAGTTTCAAACATTTTTCCCATTTAATTTTTTTGCTTCTGATAATTCTGTAATATCTTAACTTCTAAATTCTTATTCAACCACTACTTCGTAAGTTACAACATCAGGGTTGTAGCCAATAATTATTTTGCTTATTGAGCATTATTGCCCCTTGCAAAGTTTCCACCATCAGTACAATTTAATTCCCTAAAAATAATCTGTTTGTTGTCAGTATAGGCACAACGATATGGCAGTAAAATGTGTGAATCGTTGCCATCCCCCATTTCACAAGATTTAATACTGAAATGAACTGAAAAACTCTAAACTACAATTGTTGAGACAGCTTATAGTTAAGAATGAGTGAACCTCCTCACATACCAGATGAATTAAACCCCGTCCAGTTTGAAAACTGGAGTTTTGTATCAAAATAAAATAGGCTGATTTAGAGAAAAAAACCATAAGACGAAAAGCTCGAGTTGATGTTAAAAGTAAATTACCTTCGTTGGGGTCAAAGCAAAGAGTTCTTAAGAGAAGAAGCACTCAAAGCAGAACATTCTCGCACTAGAGAAAGATTGATGGCTCTGTATGAAATCAGTGAAGGTAAAAGCGCAACTCAAGTAGGAAAAGAAACCAAGCGTAACTCCCAAACAGTAATGAAATGGGTGCATCGCTATAATCAAGAAGGTCTGGGGGCGCTTAAATATCAACACACAGGAGGGAGAAAACCTGTTTTGTCGACCATCGTCGAATCAGAACTGGGCAAGCAAATCCGAGACGCGCTGGCATTGGCAGCAGTAGCACCACAGGAGAGGAAACAGAAACCGATACCGCGTTGGACATTAAAAAGATTTGTTCAATGGCTTCAAGATCAATGGCAGATTAATTGTTGTCGAGAGACGGTCCGACGCAGTTTGAAACAGTTGGGATTGTCCTGGAAGAAAGCTAAGAAGTTACTGAATAAGGGGAATACTGCCAAAAGAACCGAGTTTGTCGAAAAAATTACTAGGTTACTCAATGATGCCATGCATCAAAAGCGACTATTAATCTATATTGATGAAGCCCACATCTATTTGGATACCGATGAAGGTTATGGTTGGTCAATTAAAGGCGAAAGATTCTGGGTCAGCTCTAGTTCTCCTGGCAAAAAGAAAGTTTCTTTTTACGGAATCTATATCTATAACCAAGCACAGACCAGAATTTTTCCCTATGAAAAAGCCGAGCAAATGAACACCATTGACGTGCTTCAAAAATTACAGGTGGAATTCCCCGACCAGAAAATAACCATTGTTTGGGATGGGGCACCTTATCATCGTGCGGCATTAGTTAAAGATGCCGCATCAGCTATGGACATTCATATTGAACCCTTACCTGGTTATAGTCCAGATTTCATGCCTGTCGAGCATCTTTGGCAATGGTTGCGAGAAGACATCACTTATCATACTTGTTATGAGACTCAGCAAGAATTAATTGATGCTGTGGCTGATTTTCAACATCGGATTAATACTACACCTCTCGCTGTCAGCGATCGCTTATGGGTTAAAAAACACATCGATCCTGAAGAAGAAAAACTACGGTTTTCAAAGTAGATGCGGTTTAAT
>JASJDR010000042.1 GCA_030065615.1 Xenococcus sp. MO_188.B8
CGATGAAGGGTTTTAACGCTGACACCGACTCGTTTGGCAAATTCTCCTGGTCGCATTTCCCTATTTTCCTTGACATTATGTCAAAGATTGTACAGCTTTGTCTAGTAAATCTGCTACTAGGTTAAAGCTCTCTCTCAGTAAGTTCCTCACAAGTTCCTCAAACTTATTTCTTAGAATACAAACATAGTTCATTTGATGGTTTTCACAACAGATTGGAGATGAGGAAGAATGAACGAGCAAACCGATGCACAAAAGCATTTTCAATTAGGTCAAAAAGCTTTCGAGAAAGGCAAGTATGATATAGCGAGCGCCGAATTTCAAAAAGCTATAAAGATCGCTCCTAAAAATGCTGATTTTCATTACTGGCTTGGTCGTACTTTTTTTGCATTAGACAAAAATAAAGAAGCGATCGCCAATTTTAAGCAATGCAGTGAAATTAAACATAAAAAAGATAAATACGCAGATGCTTACTACTGGTGGGGTAATACTCTTTATTTTTCAAACAAAGAAAAAAAAGACTCAGCCATATATGAAGCAGCAGCCGAAAAATATGATAAATCAATCAAGCAAGGTTATAAGTATAAAGCTAATGCCTATTATATGTGGGGAAATAGTCTATATTTTTTAGGTAGATACCCAGAAGCAATCAAGAAATATCAAAAATCAATAGATTTGGGTTCTAAGTATGAAGCTGATGCCTATTATAGGTGGGGAAACAGTCTTCATTTTTTAGGTAGATACCCAGAAGCAATCGAGAAATATCAGACGTCAATAGATTTGGGCTCTAAGCGTAAAGTTGATGTCTATTATAGGTGGGGAGACAGTCTTTATTGTTTAGATAAATACGAAGAAGCAGAAAAAAAACAGGAAACAGCTATCAAGCTACTTTATCAGAAGGATATAGCTGAGGTTCATTATTGGACTGGTGTTTATTTTGAGAAACGAAGAAAATATAAAATAGCTGCTCAAAAATACGAGAAATGTATTGAAAAATATGAGCAATGGCTCCAAAAAGACCCTTCTTATATTGATGTGCATTACTTTTTAGGTCGAGTATATTACTATTTAGGAGATGATGATCAAGCAGAGATACATTTAGATATATTTATGAAAAAATATATCCAGCTAACAATTACTGACAAACGGAGTCTTAAAGAATTTTTTGAAGATAGTCACCGTATTTTAGGATTATCACTGTATATCAAAAAAAGATTTCCAGAAGCGGAAAGAGCATTTCAAGAATATTTGAATACTCAGGATTCACCCAAGGTATTATTCGAGAAAAATTTGATTTTAGGAAAATCCTTTTTGAGCGAAATCAAACAATATGAGAAAGCAACTAATTATTTCACAACAGCCATTAAAATTTTAAATAAATCTGAATCATCAATTAAAAAAGAAGAAAAAAATAAAAATAAATACATTGAAAATTTGATTGAAGTCAAATCTTTTCTAAGTTTGGCATTACAAATACAAAAAAAATATGATTTGGCTCTTGAGCAATACGAAGAAATTATTGACTTATTAGACAATAATAGTGAGAGGCTTGCTAATTTATCTGAAAAAGATATAAGATCTAATCCCAGACTGCAATTTAAAAAAGATTATCTTGCTGAATCTTACTTTCAAAAAGGACTTATATTAGGGAATCAAAGATTATACGATTTCGGAGTAGAATCACTAGAAGAAGCATTAAAGTATAGTGATAATAGCGCTTTTATTTACAGGGAAAAAGCAAATATTTATCGTCAACAAGGTAAATATCAAAAACGGTGGGATGAGTTAGAGGAGGCAGTTAAGAAATATGAACAAGAAATTAAGCAAATGAAAGCAAAATATCAGCAAGCTCCAACTTTCATTGATCCAACTTTTATTGTTAATTATTGGCATACTAGTCTTGGAAATATTTATCATCAGTTTTTCCATGATTATGATAAAGCAGAAAAAATATATCATCAAGGATTAGAGTTAGATCCTAATAATGAAAATATATTAAGATATTTGACTAGTCTATATTTAACTAGAATACAAAATGAACCGAAGAATCAAGATGAATTAACTCTAAATTGCCAATATTATTTGGATGCGACAAAATATTATGAAAAATCCTTGGAAATTCTTGAAAGAAGAAGAAATAGATTAGGAGATTATTCAAGTTTGATTGATCTTGGCAATTTTCTATTAATAACTAAAAAACTTGCAACACAAGAAGAATATAGTCAGACAGAAAGTTATTTTTTAGAGGCTATTGAAAAAGACCCAAAAAATGCAGTAGAGGCTTATACTGGTCTAGGAATTTTCTATTTAGATCAAAATTCGATACATAAAGCTGTAGATTATTTCAAGAAAGCACACGAGAATGATCTAGGAGATTTTAATGTTTGGAGTAACTTAGCAGAAACTTACCTGAAGCAGAATAAACTAAAACAAGCTGAAAAAGCATTTAAAGATATTTTAGCAATTAATCCCAATCACCTCGATTCCATTATTAGCTTAGGGCAAGTTTATTTAGCAATGGGAGATGCTGGAGACGCAGAAATGTATCATCAAGCTATTTATGAGTTTGATAGTGCTCAACGAATATCAAGCGACAACATAGGTTCCAGCAAACTTAAATCTTCAGAATTTGCCGATCTTCATTATCTTCAAGGCTACGCTAACTTTCAAATTTATCAAAATTCTCATCTGCTACAAAAAAACAATAAGTTTTTGGGAAATGCTCTAAATTACTTTGAAGATGCTCTTAGTAACAACAGTCGCCATTCTCACTCTAAGCGTGCTAAAGAAAAAATTGATAGTAATATTAAAGCCTCCTCTAGTTCAACAACACAAGAACAAATTGCTTCAGGGCTCTTAACATTCTTATCTTTAGCAATTTTCACAGCTATTCAAATTTTATGCTTTGTCCCTCAACCAAATAATATTAAGCAAGATATTAATGACCAAACAGCAACTACAGTGATTCACTCACAAACAGTTGAACAAGACCAAGCAGAATTAACTAGAAGAGTAACTGATGCATTGAATTCGACTATAACTGTTACTGAAAAAGTTGATAATTCCGTAATAGAAGTAGATTGGTCTGAAAATCCACCTGTTGTCTATATTTCGCTGGTAACTGATAAAAAAGTTTTTTCTAACCAAGTAAATTTGGTAGAAAAATTTCTTGAAAAGGAAATTGGGCAGCCTTTTAAATTAGTTTTTTTTGTTAATGAATTTACACAAGTTACAACTAAAGAAACAGTTCTATCAACCTATATGAAGTTGGGCTCTCCAGAATACATAACCTTGACATTTGGTTCTTTGATTTTTGCGGCAATCTTTGCATTTTTACCACGCATCAGTAAACTTAGCGTTGGACAGGGTGGTGTGGATCTAGAAAAAAGTTCTTTACAGCAAATTAGTATTGGTGATCTAGATAATCTTGATATTAGTAAACTGATTATCTCTCGCCCAATAGAAAGAAAAATCAGTTATCGTAGGTCAAAGCCACGCAACATTGTTCTTAATTAGCTCATTTAATCAAATAAGTAATATACAAAGCTTACAAATCCATACCTACTATTTATCACAACTCTCTCTGGTAAGTTCCTCACAAGTTCCTCAAGTTTTTGTCCTATGTTAAAAATATATTCCCGCTGAGGGCTGTAATTTGTTGTGCGTGGGTACAGCCCTTAAATTTACAAGCCGATTTCAGTAGGTAAACGATATGGTATCTACAAACCAAACCAACTCCCAAAAAATTGCAATTCTGATGGAGAATCAATTTGAGGATTTTTTGTTTCAAGTTCCTTACCAAGCACTTAAGCAAGCAGGAGCGGAAGTGACAATAATTGGTTCTCGGATGAATGAAGAATATCATGGCAAACGGGGTCATGTTTCCTGTAAACCAGATGATACGGCTACTGAAGTTCGAGCTGCTGACTTTGAAGGATTCGTAATTCCTGTAGGCAATATTCGAGCTAATCCTTTTGTGGTCAGTTTAATCGGGGAAGCAATGGCTCAAGAAAAAGCGATCGCTGTAGTTGGTTATGGCATCCAAGTCCTAATCGAGACAGATGGCTTACAAGGCAAGCAAGTGACTGGGTTGCAATCGCTTCGTAAGGATATTGAAAATGCTGGAGCTAACTATATTGGAGGCCCTGTGGCTGATGATGGCAATCTCCTTACGGCCAGGCGACCTAGTGACATAGCTATTTTAATAAATAGTTTTCTTAAATATCTAAAACTAGAAGTAAAAGAAGAAACCCCAGCCGATCATCAAGATCATAGTTTCGATTGGTGGAAATTGGCAGCAACCTGGGGAGGCTCTAGCAGAAGAGATATCGTCAATGCTCTGAATACAGCTATTATCGGGGAACGTTACACCTTAGAAGCTTTCAAACAATACAGCTATCGAACTAGGGATGACGAACTACGTCAGATTCTGCAAGAGATTAGCACTACCAAAGAAAATCACGTTCAGTCGTTAGAAACTCGTCTTTATGATGCCTTTAACGAACGAGTTACTTGGCAAGCAATAGGTAGTGAAACTTATGCGGCCTTAAATAGCTTGTTACAGTCGAGCGATGAACTATCAATTCTGCGCCGTGCTTTGGGAGATATTCAAACAGGGGTAATTGATACTTACCATCTGTGCCACCAACTTACCGATCCCCTAACAGTCGCTATTTTTGACCAAATCAAAGAGGATTTATCCCAATATGAACAAAGATTAGCCCAGCTTTATCGATCGCGTTCTGGAGACAAGATACAACCTCCTATGCCAACTACCATCGCTGCTGTAAGTTAATTTCTCAAGGACGATGAGAGGGAACAGGGAAAAATAATAGTTTTCTATTTTTTTGCTGCAATTTATGCCATTACAACTCAGAAAAGATCATGAAATTACCTAAAAAACTTCACGGAATTGAGTTGCTTGACTGTGCTCAAGCTAATGCCAAATCAGGCTTATCAACTGCCACACAGCAATGCGGCTATGGCAATAACATTTTGGCTTTTCAGAACGAGTTGCAAAAAGCTGGCACCGAGATAGGTGTTCGAATTACAGGCTTAAGTGACCTCGTTTTAGAGACCCAAACCAGAGATCGAGGAAGAGACTTTTCCCCTGATACTCCAGAGCAAATTTGACAGATACAGGCGATTCGTCCCCAGTTGATCGCCTACCTTATCAGCCTAATTGCTAACTGAAAAATTTGATTACCTCTGCTTAGAGGAAGAAGTATTCAGCTTTGGCAAATAGTCTTTGCAAAACAAGGGATTTTAGGTGGTTATTGCTCTGTTAGGTAATCTTGTAAAAATGCGATCGCATTTTTGAATCGAAAAATCTATAACCTAAGTATGGAAAACGGAAAAATTGAAGCTATCTGGATAAAACGAGCCCAGCGTGGACCAATGGATGCTGTAGAAAAAGCAGAAATGATTGCGGGAAAAGGATTAGTGGGCAATGCTAACCAAGGTGGTCGGCGACAGGTGACAATTATTGATGCTGCGGTGTGGGAACGAATAATGGAAGAACTTGGGGCAGCAATTGATCCGTCGGCGCGGCGCGCTAACATCTTGGTACGTGGTTTAGAACTAGCAAATACTCGTAAACGAATTCTGCTACTTGATGAATGTCGAGTGAGGATTTTTACCGAAGCAAAACCTTGTGAACGAATGGATGAGGTCTTACCAGGTCTGAAAGCTGCCTTGTATAAGAACTGGAGTGGCGGGGCCTGCGGTCAAGTAATTGATGGTGGAACAGTTAGAGTTGGGGCCGTGGCGAGATGGGAAGAGTGAGAATATATCATTAAGATATATCATTATCCAGAAAATTGGCGATCGCTGTAAAGATTAGCGCTCTCATTTAAATCAAGTCAAGACTGGCGCGTTTATTTGCCAGTAGTGGAGATATTGCAGTCGCGTAGAGACCAAATCAATCTATTTCCCAAGCTCTGACGAGAAAACAAGATACTTGATATCACTTTTTGCTTGGCAATTTCGTAGCTCAAGTTCTTTCTAGGCTAAAGATGTCTGAGTTTCCAGTTTCTATTTTACTTGGTGCTGCGATCGCTTAAATTTCTCTTTGTGCATTTTGAGGAGGTTATTGTAATGGAAAGAAATAAAGACCTTGATAACTTAATTCATCACTGGGAAAATCAACTAGCCAAATGGGAAAGAGAGTATCGACTTTATGGGCCCAAAGGAGAGATTGAGAAACATCAGACTGGTTTGATCAAGACAGACCTCAATGGTTTGAGACGTCGAATTAATAAACTTTATCACGTTCAAGAACAACTTAATTATATAGCTCAAGAACTAGAAGATTATCGGCACCAAGTTTTAGAGAACAGCAACCAAAGAATGAACCGATTCCATATTCATCAGTACGAATAATTATAACTAGTAATGGTTCGGACAAAAGCGATAAGATCGAAGTAGAGATAACGAGCCCAAATAATTCTCTAGGGGAGTGATGAGAAAAAGAGAATTAAATTCAGTTAAGAGAATCAAAGATAGGAGATTAGAATCATGTTATCCAATGAATCGAAAAAGTCAAATCGTGAAACAAATTTAGATTCAAGCACGCAAAATTTTCCAGATCCGTGGCAAAATTCTAGCCCAGAGCAGAAGACCACTACCGTTCCTGAAACTTGGAATTTACTCAAAGAAACTCCCCCTTTAATTAATGCAGCGGGAATTCCAGGAGCTCCCATGCTAGCTAGTCATCAATCAACAAGCGAGGAAATCTTATTAGAAGATGAACTCAAGCTAAAAACTAGTCCTAGCAGCCTTCTCAAACAACAACTGGAAAAAGCTTTGACCTTACTTTTTTGGAATAAGTGAACAATTCTAGAATCTAACTGAGGCAGGTTAAACCGCGTCTAGTTTAAACAGTATAGTTTTTGCAAATTTTGAGGTAACCTGTACCAAAATAGGGGAAAGGTTACAGAGAAAAGCTTTGACGTTAATGTAACCTCTATTTCAAAACTCCAGCTTTAAAGGTGGACGCGGTTTAAATGTCGGAGAAACAGCCGATAGCGTTTCTAAGAGTCATGAGGTATCTTCTGTTGTTACCTGCTACCTAAGGTAGAGCATTTACACATCTCATGAGTAAGAGAATTGCTAGCTAAGTTATTAAGTATCTAGTTTACTTCCCAAGATTCTAGAAAATCCCAATCTCCTGAACTTGCTCCAGATTCTTGAACCACTTCTAATTGAGGTTGAGGAGTATTTCCTGCCAATAGAGCCTGATATTCTTCTGACTCAATCCATTTCAACAACTCCGCAGCGCGTAAAGTTGTCCAAGGATGATTAGGTTCCATAAAACTGAACATTTTTGTGAATTTATCTAAACTGTCGAGATTGTAACTACCAAAATCTCTGGCTTGCTCGATAAACTCTTCTATTGTGATGGGATTAATATATTCTTCGGGTAATCCAGCCAATTTCATTAAACTTCGATAAGCAACATCAATATCTTGACAAGTTAGTAAAGCTGCGCGATCTGAAGTTAGCTTGGCCATCATTACCCATTGATAAAGAGCGAATTCAATCCCATTGGTAGCTAAACCTCCCAATCCCAGAGTAGAATTAGCAATTACTTTTCCCAAACCAGGAAGAATCATAGCTGTTTGGTGATATAGTAGATGTCTACTTTTAATATGTCCTAATTCATGACCAAAAGCATAAAGTAATTCTTCTGGGGAAAGCCCTTTCATCGCATCAATATTGAGAATAATCATCGGATTATTAGCTCCAATGATGAGAGTTTTAATATATCCTGTACCGTGGAGAAGATATAGTTCTGGGACAGGACTAACGTCAATAGTTTTGCAAGCTTCGAGAAATGTTTGATACAGTTCTGGGAAGTTACGAGAATTTACTCGCATACATATGGCACCAAATTTGAACCTGAGTAAACGATCTATGCCATATTCATTAATTTTTTTAAAGAATAAAGATACCCCAGGAATCTTTTCCATAGAAATTAACGCTTGACGATCAAAGGGATGTTCGTAGGCTTGAGCAGTTAATCCAGTTAAATGTTTTCGGTTCATTATGAAATTTTAGTTAATCAAAAAGTTTCTCGTTATCATATTTATCGGCGTTGCTGATTTAAAACATGAATTAAATTGTAATACTAATATGGCTCTTAGGTTTTGGCTCTTGGCTATTAGCTTTTTGAGAACATCTTATAGAAGATGATAAATTTGCTTTTCATGGCCTGATTCAGCAACGCCTATTTATCTACAGTAAGGCGCGTGGCGATTCTGTCTTGTTGTGCTGAGCACAGTCTTAACTCAAATTATTTTTGGCTTCTTGAGCAACTTGCGCCATCTCATCGTTTGCTAACTGTCGCAGAACAGTTTGAGCTTGTTCCCCCCCCAATCTACCTAAAGCTTGCACAAGACGATATCTTATTTGCCAATCTTCATGATTCGCAAAAGGAATTAGTAACTCAATGGCACGTTGATCTCCCAATTCTCCCAAGGAGCCAATAGCTGCCGTTTGCAGTAAATTAACGTTTGAGTTTAATGCTTCTTCTAGCAGTTCGAATCCTCGGGGTTCTCCCAGTTCTCCTAGAGTAGCAATAATACTAAATTGTACTAACCATTCTGAAGTTTGATGATAAACTTGCGCCAGATCATCGTAGGCTTCAGTAAGTTTTAATCCCCCAATAGCATCAGCTGCCGCAGCTTGGACATCAGGTTCAGGATCGTTAAATAAGCGATCGCGTAATAATTTTAAAGCCAATTCTAAATTCTCTGTCCCCAAGACATCAAGTTGACTCACCGCAGCATAACGCACTCTCGTGTTCATATCCTTGACCAAAGGCAAGATTAGTCTAAAAGCTTCTGCTTTATCAATGGTTCGTAATTGATTTAATCCCCTAATGCGATCGCCATGATTAAGGGAATTAAGCAAAATTATAGTCGATTCTAAAGGGTTACTCATTAAGATTTTAGGAAATGTTAATTGTTTACTTTAGGTAATTGTGGTCACAAGTAGTTACATTTTATATGTCGGTATAAATTTGGAGATCATTAAAAATTGAATAGTCAATCACCTCAAGGGATATTTTCCATTCTCGGTGGGGCAATAATCGCCTTACTGGTTCTGCTCGCTTTTAACTGTTTTATTATAATAAATCCTGGTCAAGCTGGGGTTCTTAGCATTTTAGGAGAAGCAAAAGATCCACCCTTACTAGAAGGACTACATTTTCGTCCACCTTTCATTTCTTTTGTCGATGTTTACGATGTTACTGTTCAAAAATTTGAAGTTCCCGCAGAAAGTTTAACCAAAGACTTGCAAGATTTAAACGCCAGATTTGCAATTAACTTCCGTCTCGATCCCCAAGTAATTGTGGATATCCGGCGGAAACAAGGAACTTTAGAGAATATTGTTGCCAAAATCATTGCACCCCAAACACAAGAATCTTTTAAAATTGCCGCAGCTTTAAGAAACGTCGAAGAAGCAATTACGAAAAGAAATGAATTAAAAGAAGATTTTGATAATGCGCTAAGTTCTCGTTTAGAAAAATACGGCATTATCGTCCTCGATACCAGCGTTGTCGATCTTAGTTTCTCTCCTCAATTTGCCAGAGCAGTAGAAGAAAAACAAATTGCTGAACAAAAAGCCCGCAAAGCTGTTTATATTGCCAATGAAGCGGAACAAAAAGCTTTAGCGGAAATCAACCGCGCCAAAGGTAAAGCAGAAGCTCAAAGATTACTAGCAGAAACCCTGAAAGCTCAAGGTGGTCAATTGGTACTCGAAAAAGAAGCGATTGAAGCTTGGCGAGAAGGAGGCTCACAAGTGCCCAAAGTACTCGTTATGAGTGGTGAAGGTGCTTCTAGTCTTCCTTTTTTATTAAATTTTGAAGACCTAGAATAATCCTGAGTTTTTGGCTAATGGCTAAAAATCAATCATTAGCTATTAGTTAAAAAAACCCATCCTAGATACTAAATTTTTTATTTCAGCATCTAAGATGGGAAAAATTTTAGGAATTAAATACTAAATATTAATTAACCCAATTGATCAAAAATTGAGAACATTGGTAAATACATCGACAGCAAAATTGTCCCTACCATTACGGCAATACCTACCATCATAATTGGTTCAAGCATACTTGTCAGAGCTTTAACAGCTTGCTCCACTTCATCCTCATAGAAATCGGCTACCTTAGACATCATCGAGTCCAATTCTCCAGTTTCTTCGCCAATACTAATCATTTGAATTGCCAGAGGGGGAAAAACATTTTCTTTTTGAATTGCCAGAGAAATCATGCCTCCCTGTTGAATATCACTTTTAGCCGATTGTATAGCATTAACAATAACTTGATTGCTAATCGTGTTACAAACAATGTCAAAACAGTTTAATACAGGGACTCCCGAACGGGTGAGCACACCGAAAATACGACAAAAACGAGCTACTGCTGATTTTTGATTTAAATCCCCCAATAAAGGCATTTTGAGCATAAAAGAATCAATTTGCAATCTTCCCATGGGAGTTTTGTAATAGGTTTTAAAAGCAAAAATGATGCCCATAATTGCGACTATCGGAATTATTGCTTTCCAACTTCTGAGAGTTTTACTTAGTCCTACCATAAAAGCAGTTAAAGCTGGAAGTTCAGCCCCCAAGGAATCAAAAATCCCTGAAAATACGGGAATCAAGAAAATTGTCATTCCCAAAAAAGCTACTACGGCAAAAAATCCTACTGTCATCGGATAAGTCATAGCAGATTTGATTTGATTTTGTAATTTGGCGATGTCTTCGAGTAATCGAGAAAGACGCTCCAATACCTCATCTAAAACCCCGCCAGCTTCTCCGGCTTCAACCATATTGACATAGAGGTCGTCAAAACATTCAGGATATTTTGCCATAGCTTCTGACAAACTGATACCTTGTTGAACATCGGCACTAATGCCAATTAAGGCTTTTTTGAGTTTAGGGTTCCCTGCTTGATCCGACAAAATACCCAAACATCTGACAATAGCTACGCCAGCATTCACCATCACGGAAAATTGGCGAGAAAAAACGGCTTTATCTTTAACTTTGACTTTAGTAAGAGCCAATTCCAATTGAGATAAATCTAAATCTAGAGCTGATTTAGTAACATTGCCTACCGCAATATATCTATTAGACAAAATACTACGGGCTTGTTCTGGTGATTCAGCTTCTACTTTCTCTTTAAAGACTTTACCCGACTTGTCTCTAACTTTAGCGATGTATACAGTCATGGATTCACGATGTTTTACTTACAGCAAAATTGATTATTTAAGATTGTTGATCACTTCAGAAAACCATTATTATCTACGGCTTCTTGCCTTGTTAGTTCCCATGGACATTGCTCCAGCAACCAGACGTTGCAGCTCGTCTGGTTTACTACTTTTCCCGATACCTTCTTCGATATCAATAACTCCAGTTTTGACTAAATTAGCTAATGCCTGTTCCATAGTTTGCATCCCTAATTTAGCTCCTGTTTGAATTGCCGAATAAACTTGAGCTGCTTTGCCTTCTCGAATCAAATTTGCGATCGCTGGTGTGACAATCATAATCTCTTGAGCCATTGACCGTCCAAATTCTCCAGGCTTGGGATTTTTCTTTTTCGCTAGAGTCTGACTAAATACCGCAATCAAGGAGTTAGAAAGCATGGCTCTAATTTGCGCTTGTTCTGCGGCAGGAAAGACATCAATCATTCTGTCTACCGTCCCTGAAGCTGAACTGGTATGGAGAGTACCAAAAACTAAATGTCCTGTTTCTGCTGCCGAGATTGCCAAGGAGATCGTTTCGAGATCCCGCATTTCCCCCACCAGGATAATGTCTGGATCTTCCCGCAATGCGCCCTTGAGTGCATTGGCAAAGCTTTTAGTATCTTCTCCCTTTTGTCGCTGGTGAAAGAGACTTTTGAGATTAGGAAATACATATTCAATCGGATCTTCTACGGTTAAAATATGTTCGGCTCTGGTGCGATTAATCAGATCTAGCATAGCCGCTAGGGTAGTTGTTTTTCCTGAGCCAGTAGGTCCAGTTACCAAAATTAAACCTTTGGGTCGATGGGTCATTTCCCGCACGATTTCTGGCAATCCCAACTGATCAAAATTGGGAATTTTTGAGGACAAAGCTCGCAAACAGGCGGCATAACAACCCCGCTCTTTGTAAACATTGACCCGAAAACGGGCTAACCCCTTAACTCCATAGGAACAGTCTAGCTCCCAATTTTGCTCCAAATCCTTTCTTTGAGTATTGTTGAGCATACTGAATATGAGTCTTTGACATTCAGGAGGAGTAAGGTCATCGCCAATCGGAGTTAGTTTGCCACTAATGCGGAAATAAACAGGTGCGCTAGCTTGAATATGCATATCAGAGCCCCCCATTTCCACCAGTTGCTCCATCAAATCCTCAATCATCATTTCCATAATTTCTAACCCCCTAAAATATATTTATTAGCCTATTTAATTAAAGGTAAATATTGTCTAATCACTAAAACGAGATGTCATACAGTAGGGACAATCTAACCATTCAGGTTTTAATTGAGCATCACAAGTTCGACAGATTAAACCACTCTTTCGTTTAGCTTTTAATTCTGCTTCGAGTCCTGAATCAGTAAATGTGACCCGTTCAACTTCTTCTAGAGTAGTATGACCTTCTTTCACCAAGTCGAGACTATAAGCCAAGATAGTAATCATGCCTTCTTCCACTGCTGCTTCTTTAATTTGATCTCCATTTGCCCCAGAGTTAATTAACTCCTGAATTTTCTCCGAGGTTTTCATGACTTCGTAAACGCCGACTCGACCTTTATAGCCACCACCGCCACATTTAGGACAGAGAGTTCCTTTCCTTTTAGCCTCTGCTTTTTGCTCCTGGTCTAAAGTCTTTGCTTTGTAAAAAGTAACTTCCTCGTTATTAGCAGCTGATAAGCCAAATCTAGCCAGTTCTTCATGGGTCGGATGATAGGCAATCCGACATTCACTACAAACTCGACGCATCAGTCTTTGCGCTAAGACTCCCACTAAAGAACCAGCAATCATAAAAGGCTCGATTCCCATTTCATCGAGTCGGGAGATCGAGCCAGCCGCATCATTAGTATGCAGGGTAGTTAAGACTAGGTGACCGGTCATTGCCGCTTCTACCGCTGTTTTTGCTGTTTCGGGATCTCTAGTTTCCCCCACCAGTATCACATCAGGATCTTGTCGCAGGAAAGCCCGTAAAATCGAGGCAAAATCCATCCCTTTTTCGCGAATAACCTGTACTTGAGTAATCCCATCTAGAGAATATTCAATCGGGTCTTCAGCGGTACTGATATTTACTCCAGGATTATTTCTTTCTGCCAAAACTGAGTAGAGAGTCGTTGATTTACCAGAACCTGTTGGTCCTGTTACCAAGATTAAGCCGAAGGGACGTTGTGCCATGTCCCGAACTAATTCTAAACTAGGCTGATGGGTAATTAATTTATCTAAACCTAATTGAGTCGCCGAGTTATCTAAAATCCGCAAACAGACTTTTTCCCCATAACGACTAGGCAAACTACTAACCCGAAAGTCAACTTTTCTGCCCTGAAACATCCGCCGAATTTTACCATCTTGGGGGAGCCGTTTCTCAGCAATATCCAAATCTGCCATAATCTTGAAACGAGCTACTACCGCAGGAATGATCTTTTTGGGCATCGGATCGAAAGCCGGCTGTAATACTCCATCCTTACGATAACGTACTCTTAGAAACTCTTCTTGGGGTTCGACGTGAATGTCAGAAACCCCATCCTGTAGACCTTTGGCGAGAATTTTATTTACTAGATTAATGATCGGTGCTCCTTGTGCCTCATTGACCGCTCCTAAATCATCTGCACCTTCTTCCTCAGATTCTTCGAGATTAAAATCAAGATTATCTAAATCTAAGGAGACATCAACATTAACTGTGTCTTTTTTGCGAGGAGATTTTTCTTTTTTAACTTCCTCGTCTAGATATTGATCGATGAGTTTTTGATAATCTGCTTGCGTAATGACAATTCTCTGTAACTCAATTCCTTTCGGTCTGAGAATTCGATTGAGATCGTCTTGAGCTTCTAAGTTTTCCGGATCCACCATCGCCACAACCAAAGCAGGTGGGTCTTCCTTTTTTTCTATCGGGATGATTCGGTAACGACGGCATAAATCTAAAGGAATTATGGTATTGATTAAAGCTCTTGCTTGATCGGTATTAAGTTCCTCAATTTCTAGATCTAAGGAGGCAACACCATAAAGTACTTTGAGTTCAAAGAGATGATGTTTTTTGTACTGGCGTAATAAATCTGGCGGCAGGGCATCTCCAGTAACAGATTCTAGGATGTCAACTAGCGATTGTCCTGTTTTGCGACTTTCTAACAGTGCTTTTTGCATCTGTTCGCCGTTGACAAAACCTTGTTCAACTAATTTATTACCAAAAGGAGAAAAATAATTACGTAACGCGATCGCCTTAGTTCGCTTAGATTTACTCTTAGAATTAGAAGATGAAGAATAACTCATAAAATAATCAATAAAGATCTCCCGATATTACCCAGTGTTCCCGAAAGTTTTGCTAAAATACCAAGTCTGGTAATAAAAATATTCTTAGTAAAAACAAAAAAAGCTGTGATTGACGAGGGAACCCAGGCCGAAAAAAGAGGTGCTGGGATGGAAAGGGTATTTTATCTAAGGTTTATCTAATTAGACCTAAGATTAAATGTAATCCCCCCATTCCCTCCAAGAGAGGGAAAGTATAAGTTTGACGAAATGTTACATTAGGTTAGCGGTAATCAATATCCTAAAATCATAATTTGTAGTTCCATCACAAAATGTTATGAGTGACGACCAAAAGCAGCAAGCAAAAACCATTGAAGAACAAGAAACTATTTCCCTTGAATCGGAAATGGCAGACGGTAATGCCGTATCGTCAGACAAACCAGTCGGAGAAATAGCAGAAGAAGTTGCCGAGTCTCAGTCTGAGATTCCAGAACTCCCAGAGCTTTCAGAAATTCCTGACATCCCAGAAGAAGTCGAGGTGTTATCCCCAGAACCAGAGACTACGACCGAAACAGAATCTGAAAATGAACAGATTATTGCTGCTTTACAGCAGGAAAACGCTAATCTTAAAAAGCTCTTCGATGAACAGGTTCAACAAGCAAATAATATCAAGTCTCAATATGCAAGGTTGGCTGCTGATTTTGATAACTTCCGCAAAAGAACCATTAAAGAAAAAGAAAATCTGGAACAAAAATCTAAAAAGGATATTATCAATAAACTACTTCCTGTAGTAGACAATTTTGAGCGAGCTAGAGTACAGATTAAACCCAGTAATGAGGCCGAGAAAACAATTCAAAATAGTTACCAAGGAGTTTACAAAACTTTAGTAGATTGTCTAAAGCGCATGGGAGTGTCAGCAATGCGCCCGGAAGGTCAGCAATTTGATCCCAATTTCCATGAAGCGATGCTCAGAGAACCCTCTAATGAATACCCTGAAGGTACGGTGATTGAGCAACTTATGCGTGGTTATATGTTAGGAGATCAAGTATTACGTCATGCCATGGTGAAAGTTGCTGTTCCTCAAGAACCCGTGATAACCTCGGAAGAGAAACAAGAAATATCGGAAGATTTAGTAGATAATGCAGAATCTGTTAGCTAGGTTTGCGTCATTAACTACGACTTCAGAGAAATTTGGCTATTTTAATCCTAATTAATTTAGTCTAATTCCTTAAATTATTTAAAAAATTACCCGAAAGTCATTGACATTAATGCCTCAACACTATGGCAAAGGTTATAGGTATCGATTTAGGCACTACAAATAGTTGTGTTTCCGTCCTAGAAGGGGGGAAACCCATCGTAATTGCTAATTCAGAAGGTGGTCGGACGACTCCCAGTATGGTTGCTTTTGCTAAAGGTAACACCCGTTTAGTGGGTCAACTTGCCAAAAGACAATCTGTCACTAACGCAGTTAATACGGTCCATAGTATTAAACGTTTTATTGGTCGTCGTTGGGAGGATACGGCAGAAGAGCGATCGCGAGTGCCCTATAAATGTATTTCTGGTCGCGACAACACTGTTGATATTCACATCCAAGACCGTCAGTATACACCCCAAGAAATCTCAGCCATGATTTTACAAAAACTCAAAGCAGACGCCGAGAGTTTCTTGGGAGAAGCAGTTACCCAAGCAGTAATTACCGTCCCGGCATATTTTACCGATGCTCAAAGGCAAGCTACTAAAGATTCTGGTACCATAGCAGGTCTAGAAGTAATGCGAATCATTAATGAACCAACGGCTGCGGCATTAGCCTATGGTTTGGATAAACTAGACCGAGAGCAAAATATTTTAGTTTTTGACTTGGGGGGAGGTACTTTCGATGTTTCAATCCTGCAACTGGGCAATGGGGTCTTTGAAGTTAAAGCAACATCAGGTAACAATCAGCTAGGTGGGGACGATTTTGATAATGTCATAGTTCGTTGGATGATTAAGACTTTCGTTGATCAAGAAAATATCAATCTCCAAAACGATAAAATGGCTCTGCAACGCTTAAGGGAAGCAGCAGAGAAAGCCAAGATTGAACTTTCTAGCGCACCGACAACTTCAATCAACCTCCCTTTTATTACTGCGGATGAAACTGGCCCCAAACATCTAGAAATGGAGTTGAGTCGAGCCAAATTTGAGGAATTAGCTCGCACACTGATTCAAAAAACCTTAGAACCAGTAGAGCAATCCCTCAAGGATGCAGACCTCCAGCCAGATGAGATTGATCGTTTAATTTTAGTGGGAGGCTCGACTCGTATTCCCGCAGTACAAAAAGCGATCCAAACAGTTTTCCCCCAGATGCAAGTTGATCGCTCAGTGAATCCCGACGAAGCAGTAGCCTTAGGGGCAGCAATCCAAGGAGGTGTTTTGGGAGGGGAGGTTGACGATCTTCTGCTTTTAGATGTCACCCCCTTATCTTTGGGAATCGAAACTTTAGGGGAAGTCTTTACCAAAATTATCGAAAAGAATACCACAGTGCCGACTAGTAAATCCCAGGTGTTTTCTACGGCTGCGGATGGTCAAACTACTGTAGAAATTCACGTTCTTCAAGGAGAACGCGCTATGGCACAGGACAATAAAAGTTTAGGGAAATTTCTCTTAACAGGAATTCCTGTAGCCCCCAGAGGCGTTCCCCAAATTGAGGTTAGTTTTGAAATAGATGTGAATGGTATTTTACAAGTTACCGCTCAAGATAAAGGAACTGGAAAACAACAAAATATTACCATTTCTAATACAGGGGGATTAAGTCCGGCAGAAGTTGAAAGAATGCGTCAAGAGGCAGAAAAATATGCCGAACAAGATAGAAGTCGCATGAGATTAATTGAGATTAGAAATCAAGCAGATAATCTATTCTACAATTACGAATCAACCCTCAATGAACAAGGTAAATTCATCCGTCAAGAGTTAAAAGTTGAGATCCAAAAACTTAAAAAACAACTTGAGCAAGCCTTCGCTAGTAACAATCAATCTCCCGAAGCGATTCAAAGTCTAGTTGATCAATTCCGTCAAAAACTACTACAAGTAGGTTCTGATGTATACCAAAAAGCAACTAGCGGTGGCCCAGGTAATATTGAAGGAACGTTTGAACACTTAGATGAGACAATTTCCCATGTGCAATTTGAAACTGAATTTGACCTATCTCAATCAGAGGATTCTCAATCAGAAAATGAAAAGGTTAAAGCCTTAGTAGCTGTTCAGAATTCAAATCGGCAAGTGAATTCTATCGATGTTGATAATTACGATGATCCTACAATGATTGATGAGATTGATTTTGAAGATTATGAAGTCGTCGATTAAAGTCGCTTCGGATTAGCTACAGGCGTTGCTAGGATAGTGTAAAAGCTTGACTAGAGCCCCTTTTTTTGCTTTCAGTTATCTAGTGCTTTAAGGGGGCTTCCAGACAAATACGATTAACTAGAAATCCTAATTAATTAATCAAAGCTCTCTTCTTCTCCTAGTGAAATTTCCTCCCCTAGAGCGTCGATTCAGTATTTATAAATTACTAGTTTAGACCATGTAGTAATTGTTATTGGGCTTTTATGATCATGATCATTTTTGCTACAGTACCATTAGCACAATACTCAAAAAGTTAAGACAATAAGGTTTTATGGCAGGGGACTATTATCAAATTCTGGGTGTATCCCGTGATGCAAGCAAAGAGGAGCTAAAACGGTCGTATCGTCGTCTTGCTCGTAAATATCATCCCGACGTCAATAAAGAACCAGGGGCAGAAGAACGTTTTAAAGAAATTAATCGCGCTTATGAAGTGCTTTCGGAGCCAGAAACTCGTAGTAGATATGATCGCTTTGGCGAAGCTGGAGTATCTTCTGGTGCTGGGGCTTCTGGGTTTGAATATGGTGATATGGGCGGCTTTGCCGATATTTTTGAGTCTATTTTTAGTGGTTTTGGTGGTGCAGCAGGTCCCACTACTTCCCGTCGTCGCACTGGACCAGTACGGGGAGATGATCTCAGATTAGATTTAAAATTAGAATTTCGTGAGGCGGTTTTCGGTGGCGAAAAACAAATTCGGATTCCCCATTTAGAAACTTGTCAAGTTTGTACCGGTAGCGGTGCTAAACCAGGAACAGGTTCCCGTAGTTGCTCTACTTGTAATGGTGTCGGTCAGGTAAAACGAGCCACCCGCACACCTTTTGGTAGTTTTGCCCAAGTGTCGACTTGTCCTACCTGTAATGGTGCGGGAACTGTTATTGAATCCAAATGTGAGGCTTGCAATGGTGCGGGGCGGAAGCAAGAAACTAAAAAGCTCAAAATTACGATTCCTCCAGGAGTTGATAATGGAACTCGTTTAAGGGTTTCTGGGGAAGGAGATGCTGGAGTCAGAAATGGCACCTCAGGAGATTTATATGTTTACCTCTTTGTCGAATCGGATAAGGAATTTACCCGAGAGGGAATTAATATTAGTTCGGAGATTAGCATTAGTTATTTGCAAGCTATTCTCGGTTGTCGTGTAGAAGTTCCCACGGTTGATGGCAAAGAAGAAGTGACAATTCCAGCGGGAACTCAGCCCAATAAGGTCGTGATCCTAGAAAATAAAGGTGTACCTAGATTGGGCAATCCAGTGAGTCGCGGTAATCATTTGATAACTGTTAAAGTAGAAATTCCCACCAAACTCAATGCTGAAGAAAAAGAATTACTCGAAAAGTTGGCCACAATTAAAGGAGAGAGCAGTGGCAAAGGAGGTCTCGAGGGATTTTTAGGAGGATTGTTCCATAAATGAAGAATCCTAGTACAACTCCATCTCGAGGTCAGGGTGATGCTTTGTTAGATTTGCGGGGTACGCCTTGTCCCATTAATTTTGTGCGGACGAAATTGCGTTTAGAACAAATGCCTCCTGATTCTCTCTTGGAGGTTTGGCTAGATCCTGGAGAACCAATAGAACAAGTACCAGATAGCTTAAAAATGGCAGGATATCAATTAGAATCAATTGATAACCGCCAAGAATTTTTTGCTTTGTTCGTACGACGTCCTCTAGCCTCGTGATTGCTTTGGCTACTGAGATTACTGACCAATGGCAACTATGGGGTACGGTAGTAGCGGTACAGGCTAATTTTTATCAGGTAAAACTAGCTTCCAATAGCGATCGCTTAAATAATATCGATTATTTACTCTGTACTCGCAGAACTCGACTGAAAAAAATTGGTCAAAAAGTAATGGTAGGTGACTATGTTGCCATAGAAGAACCCGATTGGCAAGATGGACGAGGCGCGATCGCGGATGTATTATCCAGGAAAACAGAATTACAACGTCCCCCCATAGCTAATGCCGATTTGATGTTATTGGTATTTGCTTTGGAAGAACCAAAGTTAGATCCTTGGCAATTAAGTCGCTTTTTGGTGCAAACTGAGGCTACAGGCTTGGAACTCTGTTTATGTTTAAATAAATGCGATCTAATCTGTGAATCGGAACAAAAGCAATGGCAAGCAAGATTGACTAGTTGGGGTTACAATGCGGTCTTGATTAGTGCGATTCAAGATTATGGCATCGACAATTTACTGAGCCGTTTGCAAAATAAAATTGCTGTCGTTGTCGGACCGAGTGGGGTTGGAAAATCGAGTTTAATCAATAAACTGATTCCCGATGCTAATTTAAGGGTAGGTCGAGTATCGGGAAAGTTACAACGGGGTCGTCATACCACCCGTCATGTGGAGTTATTTGAGCTTCCTGGTGGTGGTTTATTGGCGGATAGTCCTGGGTTTAATCAACCAACTATTAACTATAATCCGGCTGACTTAGCCTTATATTTTCCTGAAGCTAGAAGCAGATTAGCGAATCAAAGTTGTCAGTTTAGTGATTGTTTGCACCGCGATGAACCGAATTGTGTGGTAAGGGGAGATTGGGAAAGATATCAATATTATTTGGATTTCCTAGATCAAGCGATCGCGTTTCACAAGAGTCAACAAGATAATCCCGATCAGGAGTCTAGTGTCAAACTTAAGTTCAAGCGATCGGGAAAAGTGAGCTATGAACCAAGATTGGCAACAAAAAAATATCGTCGTCGCTCTCGGAAGAAAAAACAACAGAATCTACAAGAATTATACAGCGATCGCTCTATTAATGAGCTTTATGATGAAGAAAATTATTAGATTATTAGAATTTGAACTTAAGCTGCTGTTCAACAATCTGTTGATTCAGTTTTCTTGCTCCGTCCTATACGCTGAGGAGACCTTATGCGCTTGCGGAGCTCTACCCGAAGGGGCAGCGGTATCCTTATCCGAAGGTGTATCCTTTAGGATTAGGACAGCGCGGGCGGTGCGGTGCGCTTTTTTAAAGTTATCAACTGCTCCTGCTTTTTGCTTAATATTGACTGGTCTAGGCACTTTCAATTTTGCTTTTAATCGGTAGCGAACTGTATCATGCACCACTTTATAAGATACTTTAAGATTATGGACTGTTTCTAACCAAGTTTGTATTTCTCCATAACTAGAAAACCTTTCTGGGTCAGATAATTCTTCTTTGAGTCGCGCTAGAATTTCTGGTGGTATCGAAGGGGTTCTTCCGGGACTAGACTTAATGGTTAAGAGAGCTTTAATTCCACCTTGGCGATATTTACTCAGCCATCTAGAGATTGTTGTCGAATGTTTACCTAGCATAACTGCTAAATGCTCCACACTATTTGCTTGTTTGGTTTTGAGCCAATAGAGAACTTGAACTCTTTGCTGAGTTTTGGCCGTTTTTTGTTGAGATAATAGTTGTAATAGTGTTGCTTCTGATTCAACAATTTCAATCTTGAGCACTCCAGACATTGCGCTATTTTATTATTTTGTAATTACTAACTTTCTAAGTATATATAGCTTTATTTATGTGAATTGGTATCATCAGGAAATAGTTCACTGATAGTTTATCTAATAGCTTGACTAATCTGATGCCAGGCATCCCAAGCTTGAGACAAGATCTTGACTGACAGTAACATTAGAAGAGTACGAAAAGCAACCGTAACAATTCGCTCGGGTAACTTAGGCAACAAGCGAGTACTAATCTGAACTCCCACAAGACCACCTATCCCGATTATAATACCTGCAAAAAATATCACATTGCCTTTCAAGGCATGGGTGACAGTAGCTGAGAAAGAGGTAATTACGATTGCGCCTAAACTAGTTTGAATTGCTGACTTAGGAGCTTCTCCTAGCAACAAAATTTGTAAAGGCACCATAATTACACCGCCACCTACACCAAATAATCCAGCTAATATACCTCCAACACCGCCAGTGGTTACTGTAGCTACCACTGGATTTAACTTGGCTGGCTTAAGTTTTTGTTCTTTTGACCTCTTTTCTAAAGTTAAGCGCTTACGCAGTCCAATCAAATAAATATTGGTAAGTAACAATAGCCCAAAGGTAAGCAGTAATATGTAATTAGGAAATATGTTTGCCAAAATAGCGCCAAATGGTGCTGTGAATAATCCTGGTATGCCTAGAGCAATTACTCGCTTTAAGTTCAACTTACCCATCTGCCAGTTTTGTATGCTACCAGCAACTGAGGTGATGAACACCGCTAGGCTACTAGTAGCAACCGCTTTAACTGCTATTTCTTCTGGATTCGTTAAAAAACTAAGTAATTGAACCAAAATAGGTACTGTCAAGATACCGCCGCCAATACCCAAGAATCCAGCAACAATTCCAGCAATCAGTCCGGCAACAGCTAAAGTTAATAATCCTATTAAAGTCACAGGTGAATGTCCTTAAGTTTCTAATTTCTCAATTCCCAATATGGTGATTGAACAAGCTGAACCAATGCTTTAGACACATATGACCCCAGCGTGCCTCACCATCAAACTCTAATCCCCAGTCCTCCGAACAGATATCTAAAAAACTACGGGTTTCAAACTAGATGCAGAGAAAAAAGTTTAAGCCGCAACTTTCGGTATTGATATTTCTGCAGCAGTGCTGACATTAATTAACTTAGGATAAGTTCTTTTCATCTGTTTTGTTAGTCCTGCACTTGGGCTAATCTCTACTACGGTTTCAATCCCCTCTGCAACCAATTGTAAGGAAATTTTTCGCCAACCTACTGGTTCAATAATTTGTTTGATAAGATTATCCTTTAACTGCGCCACTTCAAATATAGGATCTGGTTCTATAGTTGATAGCACTGGTACTTTGGCTGATTCAAAGGGGATAGATTCTAGGAATTGCTGAAACTCAGCTGCTGTTGCTGCTATTAACGGCGTGTGAAAAGCCCTATTAGGTTTTAAACGGATAATACGCTCAGCTTTGATTTGAGTTAAAACAGATTCTACTGCTTCGATACTTCCAGAAATAACAGCATAATTTAAATCATCATTGATTCGCCATACATTTGCTGTTTGTTCAATTTGCTGTTCGAGTTGCTCTTTATTAAAACCGATTAGATTGGCCATCACTCCTTTAGTGGTTGACTCCATCAATTCGCCCCGATATTTCATGATGTCCAACCCTGTTTCAAAGTCGAATACTTTAGCAGCATAGAGAGCCATATACTCACCCAAGCTGTAGCCAGCCACCAAATCAGGCTTGTATCCTTGCTCCCTCATTAGGTCGATAAGAATGCTCAAAACTACATAGAGACAGGGCTGAACGTAAATAGTATGAGATAATTTGGCTTGACTTTGACAAGATTCAAGAACAGACCAGCCTAAAACTTTCGCCGCTAGCTCGAATCTCTTTTGAGCCAGAGGGATGTTCAGTAGATCTAATCCCATCCCAACTTTTTGGCTTCCCTGCCCAGGAAATACCCAAGCTGTAGTATTTCCCATCTGTCTTTGAAGATTAAAAATCAGATCTTTCATGATATCCAAGTTCAGATTTTCAGTTTTTTTTAAGTAACATTATTGAAAATCTATATTAAGCAATAAAAAGTAACAAACTAGATACAAATACTGTCATGATCTTAATATTTTGTATACAATAAAACCTACAGTTATATAACAAGCTGCATGTCTAAATACGTAGCAAACTGCATTATTATAAAGTCTAAAGCTATTTGTAGTGATCTTGGAGTAAGTTTTATAAATATAGAAAAAACAAGTAGTATCAGGATTGTTTATTAAAGTAGCAATAGCAATTAAAGTATCATCTCAACTTTATCTAACAATTCTCAAAACAGCATTAGATAAAGGTTTTTCCTGTAGTTAAATTGCTAAAAAATATAGCTCACCTAGCTCCAGTTGATAGATATTATTAATAGTTTGATTCCGCTTACTGAGATCAGTCTTGATTATTGCGAATCACTACCTTTCAATTCTGTCACCTTGACTGGGCTGACCTCCTAAATCTGAGAAACGCTATAGCTGTGACAATTTATTAGCTAATAAATTATGCCCCAATCTTTCATAAAATTAAGTAATATAACAAACAAAAATTAAACAAATTGACAAGTGAGCATCAACTTTGTTTTGAGGAGTAAATTTTAGTAAAAATCTCCCTCTGTCCCCGAAGCTTCCTCTGCTTCCCCTAGTTAAGTCTATCCCTCATTTCAAAATTGACAGACTACTAGTAAAGTTTTAGGAGTTGTAACAATCATTCAAAAACACTCTCTAAAAGATGTTAAACTAATCTAGCTTATTTTCTGCCAAGAAGTCATACCAAATTAAATAATTTTCACAACAGATCATGGTCGTAGGGGCGATTGGCCAATCGCACTTACAGAATCAATTGTTGTATTCTTATTTTAAATTGGTATCACATGTTTTGGTAACATCTCATACTCTTCTAATAAATCTAGTAACTTGTTCTCTTCAATGGGTTTAGTTAGAAAGGCTTCGCAGCCAAAATGCTGACTCGCCTTTTGCAATACTTCACGGCTACAAGCTGATATCAGAATAATGGGAATATTTTCAAATTTGGGCATTTTTCGCAATTCTCCCATTAAGGTAAAGCCAGTTTTGACTGGCATATATAGATCCAGTAAGATGAGATCTGGTTGAATGAAAGGTGCTATTTCCAGTGCTAGTTGCCCATTCTCAACAGAGACGATTTCGAATCCCAAGGGTTTGAGTATGTTGTTTAAAGCCAGATGGTTTTCTTCTTTATCATCCACAATGAGAATCTTATTTTTGAGAGTATCAGAACTTAATGCGGTAACTGAGCCATCATCTTTTGCTTCCGGAAGAGCCTGTGTCACAGGCAAGCTCAGGTCAAACCAAAAGATCGACCCCATAGCTAATTCGCTTTGAACTTCTAGTTGACTCCCCATCATTTCAACTATTTGCTTACTGATAGCTAAACCTAGACCTGTGCCATTTGCTCGCTGCTCGGAAAGACTAACTTGTTCAAAAGGTTGAAAGATTTTTTCTAAATGTTCAGGACTGATTCCGATTCCCGAATCCATGACTTCAAAGCGAAGTTTTTGTTGGGGACAGGGACTGTTATTGATCAATTCTTCTGTTTCCTTGAGGACACTCACTCTGAAGGTTACCTTACCTCGCTCTGTAAATTTAACAGCATTGTTTAATAAATTCAGTAGCACTTGTCGCAGTCTTTTTTCATCTGCCCAAATGCTAGTTTCTACCTTGCCTTCAATTTCACACTCGAACTGAAGTTGTTTTTCCCGAGCACGGATCTCAATCATCGCTAATATTCCATCCAAGAAAGACTGCCAGTGTAGGTAAGTAGGATTAAGTTCTATCTTACTGACTTTCAGTTTGGAGAAATCTAAAATGTCTTCAATTAAGTTTAAGAGATAGACGCCACTTTCCCGCATTACCCTTAATCCCTTGACGAGATTGGGCTTTAAGTCAGACTTTTCCTGAAGTACGGTTCCATAGGTAATAATGGTGTTCAGAGGAGAACGGAGCTCATGACTTATTTGGGCGAGAAATTTATCTTTGGTTTGATTAGCATTCTCTGCCGCTTCTTTAGCTGTGTCGAGTTCGGCAGTCCGTTCTCTAACTCTCTGTTCTAATTCCGTAAATGAGGTCTGCAAACGGTTGGCCATCTTATTAAACGATGTCGCCAGAATTCCTAGTTCATCTTGACGCTCTATTTCTACTTTTCTATCTAATTGACCACTAGTGATCGCCTTGGCTGCTGTAGTCAGTTGGCTAATCGGTCGAATCAGATGATTAGCTAAGAGCCAAGTCAAAGTACTGACTGTGATCACAGCCACCAAGGCAATGATATATGTTAAATTCTTAAGTTCTTGTTCATTTCTAAGAAACTCGGCTTCTTCTTGAATTAGAGCAACCCTCCAGCCATTTTCCAGAGATATACCATAGGAAACCCAATCGACATCTTGCTCATTTTTAAACTTAAAGAAACCATTGCGACCTTCTAAAATATTAGTAATAGGTGGATATTGACTTAAGTTGTTCAATTTCTCACCATGAAGCATAGCTGAGTTAGGATGAGCTAATACTTTACCAGTTTGATCCACTAATAGTGCATAACCAGTTTTACCAAATTGAAGTTGACCGATTTGCTCTGCCAGAGCTGAAAGCTCCGTACACAACATAGCTACACCTACAATTTCCGATGATTCTTGTCGAATGGGGGTTCCCATACAGATGGCTGGTTTTTTAATCGTACGACCTATGAGAGTTTGACCAGTGATATCTTTACCTGCTTTAGCTTGTAAAAACCAGCGACGATCCCCATAATATTCAGGTTTGTTGCCATCACTACGAGCCACATTCCAACCATCTAAGCTAGCAGTACTAGCTAAATAAATACTTTTATCACTTTCAGCTAAATTCTTGAGTACTGACTTTTGTCGCTCTGCATCCATGCTCACTATATCTGGTTGCTGACTCAGTTGTTTCAAAGTCGAAACCTTCGTTTGATTCCACCAAGATAATGTGTTGGCCAAAATTTCGGCCTTAATTGCTATATTTTCTTGAGCATCTTGGCGAAGTTTTAGGTCAGCATGGTAATTGGCAAAAAATAGAGCAGCCAACATGGGCGGAACAGTTCCTAGTAAAACTGTTACAGGCATCCTAAATCGTAAACTATTGGTAAATGACACTTTCTCGATTATTTTCGAATAGATAACTTATTCTTAAAAAGTAATACTCTCGGTTAGAAATTGCAATTTACTAAATGAACGCTATAGATTAGACTAGTAAAGCTTTTGATCTAGCAGAATTTATTCCTAGTAAAGTTAGAGTGAATTGATATAACACTATAGGTAGTAAATTAATCTCTGTTTAGATTTTGTTAATTGTTTAAGTCCCGCTAACTTACTTAATTACTACTTAATCGAAGATCGAAGGAAGTCATAGGTGCGAGCAGATGAATTTTAGTGCTGCGCGATCGCGACAATGACTAAAATAAATAATATAAGATTGTACTGTGAAGCCAGAATATAAAGAAGGAGATAGCTGGTGATTAATGTCATCTCACAGCATATTGAAATTACACCAGGGGTTTGTGGTGGTAAGCCTCGGATTGTTGGTCATCGCATTCGAGTTGAGGATATTGTTATCTGGCATGAAAGAATGGGATTATCGCCAGATGAAATTGTTTCACAATACCCGACTATTACCTTGGCTGATGTCTATGCTGCTTTAGCTTATTATCATGACCATTTTGAGGAAATCAGGCAACAGATTCGTGAAGATGAAGAATTTGCCCATGATATGCAAGCCAAAACACCGTCATTGGTTAGACAAAAACTATAGTTTTCAAATTATGCTTGGTTTATTTCTTTTTCAAAGTTTTTTTAGATTTATTCTTGGGCGTTAATGCAACAAATTTTCTGCCACTTTGGGCTTATCTCTTGCGCCAGTCTTCACATATTGCTTTTATATCATAGTTAAATAGACATCTCCAATAATTTATAACTAAGTTTTATCAAGGAATTCAGCTTCTTTGATGTACAGATGTAGTTAATCGCCTTAGCAACGATTTCCTAGGTATTAGAAGTCTCTAATGGTAAATTCGCGCCAAAACTATGATGTTTATTAACAGCAATTGTTGACTCACTATACTCATCTTTCACTATTTCTAAAATTAGACAACCTTTTCTTAGTCTAACTAAGCCACAAATCGTTAAAATAATTGAAGCATATCTGTTCTCCCTTAAACGAAATCTTTCTTGAGCTGCCTTAAATATTTTCACAACTCTGATCAAATGTTCCACAAATATTCTCTCTGAAGATAAGGTTTTATTTTCTTCTTTTTGTTCTAGGGTTATTTCCCGTTGTCTTGGTGCGCATTCCCTTGCCCAGAACACGGAGCTGGGTAAACGTCTTACGCCGCCCTAAAGGATACCGCTCGCACGCCCCGAAGGTAGTCCTTTAGGATAACGCGGGGTCGCACCGCTTCTTTGGTTTTTTATGAGGCGTCCTGATTTGTGCTTCCCCAACATAAGCTTTATCACCGATTAATCTCTGTTCTGGATGGAATTTATAGAGACGTTCCCGGCATAAATTAATATCGCTTACTGGACCAGGTCTTCCTACTACTACATCTACAATATCTGAGCCTAATGGCAATGTAATGAATTGATTTTTAAAAGTATGATTTCTTTGTTTTCCCGAATAGTATTCTTTTTGAGTTTGATAATCTAAAGGCCTTTCTCTAGCTTGTTCTTCACTATCTACTATTAATTCGTATTCTCGTAATTCTTCTTGAATAGTTTCTTCATTTTCTTGGTACTTTTTTACTTGTTCTAGTAGTGAAGCTGGTAATTCTTCTCTGAATAACATTTGCCAATAATTAAATAGATTATGCGCTGTTGATTCACTTACTTGAAATAAAAGTCCTAATACTTGAAATGTTAAATGATGTCTCAGATAAACTAGAGTTAAGATAATTTGCTCCTCTATCGACAGTTTGGGTGAGCAGCCTCCTCCTGCTTTAATTATTCTAATTTTTCTCTTTTCTTTTTCTTCTTGCTTTTTTTGATGTAACAACTTTCCCTGTTCAATTAATTGTTCTAGTTGAGCAAAATCAATTCCTAATAACCGTTTCACTTCTTGAGGATGCTTCTGAATATATTCCCAGGTGTAATTGCTCATTTTTGTCGATTTTTGGCTGAGATTTAAGCCTTATCTGCACATTATATTTTCGTGTTGATTATATTATGGAAATGTCTAGTAGAATATCGCATCGACAAACCCCTTTATCCCAAATCAAATAAACAAGAACAAATACTCAATAGTCCTTACTTCAAAGTAGCAGCCAGCTTTGCCCAAGCTGCATTAGTCGGTGGACTCGTTGAACCAGAAGAAATCGCAGAGCACGCTATTAACCTCACCGACCAACTAATCCAGAAAGTCGGAGAGAAGATTTGAAATATCCAAAGATTACTGAGCTAGATGGAGATACCTTAATGGGCATCTGGACTCTTGGGTTATTTCACCCCTTTGGTCTGTTGACCTATTTGACCTATGCCGATGATTCAAAATCAATTGAAGTAGATATTGATTTAAGCTTAATCGACCCCTATAGCCAAATAGCCAAGTTTAAGAGAAAAGAGAAGCTTGCCGCTTTCAAAAAAATTGAAAAAGCTGGTCTTCTCGACATTTTGCAGAGTAGTAACTGGAAGCATCACAAAGTATTATTCATCCTGTTGAAAAAGTCTTAAAGGAGAGAACCAGAAAATGAGAAATAATTTTGATCTAGATGTTCGCGGCATGAATGCTAAAGGGCTAGGCGGAAAAGAAATGTGCGCCTATTTCTGGCTCGTAAGCAAGAAAGCTGTCGGTAAGACAGTCATTGTCTATCTAGAAGATTTCCGTAAATGGCTGAAAAAAGACCCCTTTGGCGACGGCTCTATCAGTAGGCGCCATGCTTCAAGAGTCATACACAACTTAGCAGAAAAAGGCTTTGCCGAAGTGAAATCTCTCGGCGGGGGAGCTTTTGAAGTAACCCTTTTCTCACTGGATTTTGTTTTTGGACAAAAATGCCACGATGAGACAGATTTGTCCAGCGAGTCAAAATCCCAGGATGAAGACCCCCCAAAGGATTCACCCCATAACACGCCCAACGCGAAAGTTAAGCAGCAGCAGCTAATACAGATCAAGCAACTTTGTACCCAAGCAGGAATTAAATATCGCCTAGATAAAGATTGGTGGGAAATAGCCGACCATGGAATTGAGAAAATCGCAGCGACCATTAACCTGATGAAATATAGATCGCTCACCACCCCAATCGCCAACATCCCAGGATGGTTCAAACAAGCCTTGAGGCGTAATTACTATCTCGACCACGATCCTAACTCCTTCAGCGTTTTGAACAACATTAAACAAGCCTATGAATATTGTGTAGAGAAATTTAACCAATGGGGAATGTTTCCCAGTCGTGGCGAGCCTGAATTCCCAAAAAAAACGAGCGCCCCCAAAAGTTCACATGTTTTAAAGGACACCCAGATCGTTAAAAATTCTTAGGAGTATTATATATGATTCAAGCGATCCAACAAGCATATAAAATAAATCCCCAAACTCTTGTACAACTCCAAAACGAGTTGCAACAAGAGATTGAAGAGGCTAAGTCCGAACTTCTTCAACTAAAACAATCTAAACAATACACCCAACAAATAGTTAATGAAATTGCTGCTCACCAGGAAATTATTCAAAAAAACAGCTATCTACTTGATGAAATCAAATCCTGTGACCAATTAGAAATCGGTAAATGGGTCAAAAGACTCTCCCAGAAAGACAAAAAACCAGGACAGATAATTGATATCAAAATTCTGGGCGGTAAACCCATTGTCGTTATTCAATGGTGGCAAGAATCCACAACTAAACCGGAATCCCCTAAAAACCTGCAACTATTAACTCCCAAAGATTTACGTTACAACTGGAACGGTTCCAAGTTCCCCAAATTCGTCCGCCAGATTGATGGTTTTGAATGTGAAGACCCCGAACTTCTCCAATCCCAATTAAAACAACTCAAACAACAGAACGAAGTAGATACCAAAGGAGATCGAGCTAACCGAATTTTAGATGACTGCGATCGGCAAATTGTTTACTGTAAAAAACGTTTGGCGTTTTTGAAACAAAAAAATATCGAATATGCCGAGCCCAAAGAGATCGAACAACTAACCCTCAATAACATTAGTCCTAATCCCTCCACCAAACAAATCGAAATTCTGGAACGATTTGCCCACCGAAAAACCGAATCAACCATAATCGCCATTGATCAAATCACCAGAGATCCCAAAACCCAACAAAGAGAAGAACTCGACCTCAAAGTAGTGGAAGAATACAGCGAAGCAATTCTCTCCGGTGCTAAACTTCCTCCCGTCAAAGTTAAATATGATAACTCCTATTATTGGCTCTACGATGGGTTTCACACCCTCAGAGCAGCTGAAAAAGCAGGACTGACCGAAATCTCTGCCCAAATCACCCCAGGCAACCTCCGAGACGCAATCTTAGAATCCGTGGGAGTCAACGCCGAACATGGATTACGTCGCAGCCGTGAAACCAAACGACGCTCTGTAATGACCTTATTACAAGATCCTGAATGGGGACAATGGAGCGATCGTGAAATTGCTCGAAAATGCAAAGTGTCCAACACCTTCGTTTCCAATCTCAGAAAAAATCTCACTGTCAACGTTGACAGTGATAATCACAAAAACTACAAAGATAAACACGGTAATCTCTCCAAAATGAATACCGCCAAGATCGGTAAATCAGATCCCGAAAACGCCGAAACCGATAAACTAGCTCACTCTCCCGATAATAAATCAAACAACAATCAACTTGAACTTAACCAATTGGTCCAACTTCAACTATCCTCCTTTGAAGGCGTATCCGAAAAACTCAAACTACTCAATCACCATTACGGAATCATCACCTCCAAAATCGAAGTAGGCAAAGCATACAACGTCAAATTCTTTGGCCAACATTCCAGTTTCATTACCAAAACAGAAGACTTAAAACCCGTCGAGCAAGTCTCCTTCACCGTCACCTTTGAACCCCGCGAATATATCGCTCTAATGAAGATTTACGGCAACAAAAACAGCCTATACGATGCCATCAAACAATCACTAACAGGAGTCAAACCCGCATGAACTCAGACCAATTAAGACAATGGATCGAGATCCAAGAGCCGCAGTCCCCAAAAAGTCTATGGTGCAGTAATTTTCTTTTCTCGCTGCATCGGTCAAAAAGAGGACAAATCCAATCAATACGAAAGACTAATTACTTTTAAACCTTTTGAAGAATTAGAAGTTCAAACCATTAGCAGACAAGCAGAGCATGTAACCAGGAGACAATAATGAGCTTAACAGAAGCAGAAATTAGAGCGATCGCCCGTGACGAATTTAAGAAGCTCTTAATAGGGGGAATAGGTGAGATTGACAATTCCGTTCCTGAATACTTGCCAACTGCTGAAGCATGGAAAATGTTAGGGTTTTCTAATCCCAAACAATTACTTAAGGCAATCGAAAACGGGTTATTTCGATTAAACAAAGAGGTACAGGATCGTCGAGGACAGCGATCTCAAAAAGCTCGTTATTACTTTAATATCAAAGCTTGCCTGAAACGATTAAACACTGCTGCTGAAAAAAGAACCAAATAAAATTAACTTGGCGGTAAAGGGCGATCCGCCCTGGCCATCAATAACCTATAAAAATGATCCTCTTGTTCCTCTGAAATCCACCTCTGATAAGTCTGATTATGCTCTTTCTCCGAATGCGCCATTAATCTTGCTGCCAAAGGATTGGGCATAAATCCCATAGCTCGAATTGCCCAACAATGGCGCAAATCTCCAGGCAAGCACAAATCATATCGTTTAAAAGCTTTTGTTACCCTACTCCCCAAGTCACGATTATTATTGCCACTGACTTGAGGTAATGTCTTGTTGGGATTTCCCAGATCCCATTGTTCATACCATTCAGGATAAAGACACCAAATACGTCTTACTCCAAAATGGGCTTTACGATAAGTCGAAACTAGTCTTGACGATTTTTGCAAACTATCAATATCAACCAAGAAAACCTCATGATTACTAATTCCATAGCAAGCCATTAATCCAAAGACAAACTGCCATTGTGGATTAGGAATACTGTAGTAATAATCTTTAATTTCCTTATCCGTCGGCAATTGCCGTTCGACCTCTTTCGTTCGATGCGAGTAATTACCCTTATAGCGATTGAAATCGACATTCAAGCCAGCAAACTTAGCCAAAGCATTAGCTACCATTACTGCTCGTTTTCTAATTCTAGTATCTGGTTCAGTAGAAAAAATCAAATCAAGTAAAACGCGATCGCTTAACTTCTCATCCCTTGGCAATCGTTTAAACATAGATTGATATTCAACTTTCCAAGTTGTTTCAGCTCTTACCGTTCGCTGTCTTCTATCAAAGTAATCCTGCTCAAACTTATCGATCCAAGAACCAACAGTCTCTAGAACTATTCCGCGATCGCCATTGAGCCAATCCTGCCAATCAAACTTTTCCAGAGCTAACTGAGAACTCAATAACTTAGCTTTCTCCTCTGCTTGCTTAATCCCCGCAGCATTGCAATAAACTCCCAAAGACAAATATTGCTGATAGGGTTTATCTTTGCCACTGACAGGCTTAGGAGGTAAAGTTCCCCGCAACGATAACTTGTTACCTCGTTTGTAAATCAAAATTCCAGCATTAATACTTTTCAGACGCTCATTAGCCTTGTCGAGCAGTTGATCGAGTTTATCCACTGAACTAAATTTGAACTAAATTCTAGGGGAATTATAGGACATTATGGGATGTTATAGGCAGTTATTAATTCCCTGTAGTCCCCAAGCAGAATTTAGCAAAAGCTTGTTACATATTGCTATCAGGCATTATATAAGGAATGTAGCTCAGGAGAGATAAATTAATCGCCATCTGATTTGTAATCAGCCGGTCGCAGGTTCGAGTCCTGTCACCAGCTTTTAAACCCAAACCCCTTGTATAGTGAGGAAATGCTTGTATATTAGGAATTTGCTTGTCCAATTTCCCTCTAATTCAATGTCCTGTCAGGGCTAATGTGATTAGCCGAGAATGACCGAGAACATCCTATAATACCTAAAAATTTTAGATCGAATTTAGATCACTGAATTTAGGTCATGGATAAGATTGAAAAATTGTTAGAAGCAGCTAATGACAGGCTTAAAAAATCTAACACTGGGATAAAAATTTTTCGCAGAGGACAGAAATAATCTTTAAGGGGAATGTTGCCCCCAAAACCTCGCAGCAAGCAAAATAAATTTTCTCAGCAAATGATTTCTCTGGGAGTCTTTTGTAACGGTGCTGGGATTAGAAAGGCGGAAAAAGAAGCACAACGATTATCTTCTGAACTGGCGCTAAATAAGTTTGATTGGAATATTTGGTTAAATAACGCGCCGCGAAGCGGATCTCTTCGAGATCGCGCTTCTGTTCCTGAGAATGTTAGTTATTGGCTGGAACTGTTTGAGAAGGATTATTTTAACCGTAGAGAACGCAATCAAAAATCTGAGACTACTTGGAAGGTTGAATATCAATCTATGTTCAAGCGGTTACCTTTTGAGGAGAAGTTAAGCGATCGCGTTTTGTTGGAGTTGGTGTTTTCTACTCAGCCAGATACTCGACAGAGAAAACGTGCAGTAATGATGGCTAATGCTTTAGCTAAGTTTGCAAATATAGATATTGATTTAAAGCCCTATCAAGGTAATTACAATTTCAATCAAGTAAGCCAGAGAGAAATTCCGACGGATGAGCAAATAGCAAGTTGGTACCAAAAAATCCCTAATCCTGGTTGGAAATTTGCTTTTGGCTTGATGGCTGCCTATGGACTGAGAAATCATGAGGTCTTTAATCTTGACTTGGATTCGCTGCGAGCATCGCCAGGGCATTTGGTGGTTTTAAATGGCAAAACTGGAGCGAGAAAAATTTGGTGTCTGTATCCTGAATGGTGGCATGAATGGAAGCTTTATGAAGAGAAACAACTGCCAGATGTCAGGGGTAAAAACAACCGAGATTTAGGTGAGCGAGTAACCCAAGCCTTTAGAAGATATCAATTGACTAAGCCTTATAATCTTCGTCATTCCTGGGCAATTAGAGCCATGAATTTTATGCCAGTGGAAATGGCAGCCAGACAAATGGGACATTCTGTTGATTTACATTGCAAGACTTATCAAAGATGGATTGGAGAAGCCCATGAGCAAACCATGTATGAGATTATGATGAACAGAAAAGATCGCCCTTTGCCACCTGTTTAACTTCTTCGTTCTCTAGGAGTATTCAATCTTTTGAGGCAAGCTTTGATATTGAAGTAATAAATCGGTTTTTGGCTATCTTTACGGCTCCTATCTTGATATTCTTTGCCCTCTCTTAAATCTCCTGACCTAATTGCATTAATCAATTGCTTCCGCGATTTGTAACCTAATTCTTTCCACGCTTCAGAAGTTGGAAGATATTGAGGAGAATCATTATTATTTATCCCCAACATTTCAGATAGAACGGTTTTGACTTTGGCCTCTACTATTTTTTCAGCTTCTTCTCTGGTTATGTAATCATTCATCATTCTCAATGCTAACTACTTTTATAAAGTTTAGATATGCGATCGCAGTTTATAGTTTGCTAATGTTATTGAGGGTTAGTTGTTCGATCTCTTTGGGCTCGGCATATTCGATATTTTTTTGTTTCAAAAACGCCAAACGTTTTTTACAGTAAACAATTTGCCGATCGCAGTCATCTAAAATTCGGTT
>JASJDR010000004.1 GCA_030065615.1 Xenococcus sp. MO_188.B8
AAGAATTACATCGGCAAAAGCAATTTGTTCCTGTGCTTCATCCGCTGACCAGTGTTGCTGAATATGTTTGGCATCGACGACAGTAACCACCGCATCCAAAGCAATCTTGTCCCGCATATCTTCATCGACAAAAAAAGTTTGTATTACAGGAGCAGGGTCAGCCAACCCAGTGGTTTCAATTACCAAATGGTCGAATTTGTTACGACGCTTCATTAAATTACCGATAATGCGAATCAAGTCACCCCGCACTGTACAGCAAATACAGCCGTTATTCATTTCAAAGATTTCTTCATCGGCATCAATTATCAGTTGATTATCAATACCCACTTCGCCAAACTCATTAACGATAACTGCTACTTTTTTGCCATGTTCGTAGGTGAGAATGCGATTGAGGAGGGTAGTTTTTCCCGCACCTAGATAACCTGTTAGTACGGTGACGGGAACGGTGTTGTTGGTTGTCGCTACCATAATCTAATTCCTAAGCTCTTTTAGATAATGATAATCGATATCATACAATGAAAGACATTTTTGGATTTTAAAACTGATTTTTTATCGAATTGGGGAATGATCGTTTTAAACCTTGTGAATTATTCAAACAAAATTTAAAGTTTTCAGAAGATGTTTTTTAAAACAAGTGACGGATCATTCCTAGATTCCAATGGAAAAGTACTTTATTTTAGTACTGAAAGATTTATCAAAGATATTTGTGAAGGTGATTGCTGTTTTATATGTGGAATAAGTAGTTCTAAAGTAGATGTTAATGACGAACACGTTCTTCCAAAATGGATTTTACGAAAGTATAACCTTTATAAACAATCGATTACACTACCAAATGACACAAAATTTAGATATGACAAATATGTTTTGCCTTGTTGTAAGCAATGTAATTCTCTAATGGGCAAAAACATTGAAGAACCTATTCGTAATCTAATCGCTCAAGGATTTGAAGCAGTTGCTGATCACATTGAAAAGAAAGGATATTGGCTATTTTTTGTGTGGTTATCCCTAATTTTTCTCAAGACACATCTAAAAGGCAAAAGCCTCAGATACTACAGAGATCGCCGTCAAGAAGATTACACACTTTTTGATACATACAACTGGAAAGAACTACATCATATTCATTGTGTAGCTCGATCTTTTTATACAGGTTGCAAAATCGATCCTAGGGTTATGGGTTCATTTTTAGCTATATCTGCCAAAATGGATAGTGCCTACCAAGACTTCGACTACCTGGATTTACATGACCCCAAGACTTTACTTTTACGAGTCGGTGATGTTTGTTTTATAACTGTTTTCAATGATTCTAGTTGTTCTTTAATCCCTTTCAGCAACCATTTACAACGCTTGTCTGGTGGAATGTCCCCATTGCAATTAAGAGAAGTTGCAGCACATTTAGCTTTTATAAATCTTAATTTGAAAGAAAGACCTGAATTTTTTACAATGGTCGATTTATGTAAAGAGCAACACTTAATGTCTGCTAAATATACTGATTTTGTAGAGCTAAATGATTATAAGCCAAATGAATTTGGTGAAATTCTAAATTTCTGTTGTAAAGAGTTTTTAAATATTTGTAATGACGAAAATATTGAACAAATAAAGCAAGAAGTCAAGCAGGGAAACCGAACTTTTCTCTTTGATGAAGATGGTGAGTTTAACACAAAATCATTTATAACGAAAAACTTAAAATAATATATCGATCTAATAGAATTATGCTGAATAGTTTACTCTATCAATAAAGATTTTAAACTTTTCAGATATTTGTCAATTAAAAAAATAATCCACAAATTAGTATCAATAATTACCTTAATTGGTTTTTGGTCTGGCATATATTTCAGCCCTAAAAGTTTCCGCCTCTTTGTTAATAGTGTCTAGATCGAGTTCGTCAGTTTGAAAAGTTTCTAATAATTGAGTTAATTTGCGATCACGAGTTTCTTTTTCTAATTCTTTACTAAGTCGCAGCTTTTCTGCTGGTGGTAATTGTTGAACTAATTCCAAAATTTGTTCAAAGTTTAAAGAAATTTGGTAAGTATCCATAGTCAGGTTTTTATGTTGAATTGATTGACGAGCTAATTCTTCTTTTAGTTATTTTGGCAAGCTACAGAGTAAATGAAAAGTGATCGCTCATAACGTAAATGATTAATAACCATATTGTATTCAAAACAATAGACAGATAAAAGGCGATCGCTATTATCTTTGGAATACATCAAAACCAAATACTATTTGCCGAGGTAAAATAGACTTAGCTAATAACTTAGTTTATACATTGCGATATGGCACAAGTTAATATTCACGAAGCCAAAACCCATTTATCTCAACTCCTTTCTCGCGCTGTTTTAGGGGAAGATATTGTTATTGCCAAAGCTGGTAAACCTATCGTGCGTCTCGTTCCCGTAGAAGAACCGCTTCAAGACCGTATTTTAGGGCAAGATGAAGGATTATTTACTGTTCCCGAAGATTTTAACGACTCTTTACCAGAAAATATTTTGTCGGCGTTTGAAGGTAATGTAGATTGAATATTTTACTAGATACACAAATTTTTCTTTGGGCATTAACAGAACCAAAACGCTTAGGAAAAAAGGCTAAATCTTTATTGAAAAGCAAGAAAAATCAACTTTATCTTTCGGCTGCTAGTTCTTGGGAGATTGCCATTAAAGCAGGTTTAAGCAAACTAGCATTACCCGAACCGCCAGATAAGTATATTTCTAGCAGAATGGCGAGTCTTAAGATTGCACCTCTTGATGTCAAACACTATCACACCTTCATCGTTTATCAACTCCCTCTACATCATCGAGATCCCTTTGACCGTATCTTGATTGCTAGTGCGATCTCAGAAAATTTTCATCTAATGAGTGCTGACAGACAGTTTCGTCGTTATGATGTTGATTTAATTTGGGGTTTAGATTAAGTAGTAAGAAGATTCTGAATCGCTTCTGTTACGGCTTTAGGATATTCTTCATAAATCCCCAAGGTTCCCCTCAATCTAACTGTTTGCACTTTGTCTAACTCTGCCATTGCCCTCATTTCTGCCTTCGATTTCGGAGGCGCATTTTCCGCCAGGATAATTAATACAGGTATCGATACAGATTCTAGAAGCTGCAAAAACTCCTCTCTATTAGTTACAGGATCGATCGCGCCAGTAACAAAGGCAGCCGGGCCATATCTTGCACCCTTCTTAGAAGTGATTTGGTGTTTTCGGTCGATAAATTCGGGAGTTAGTTTGCTTTCATTCACATAGACATGACGTTTATACATCAAGCGCAAAAAAGAAGGGGTCGTGTTGAGATAGTATAATCCTTGTCCGATAATAGGCGATCGCACTAGATTTTTAACTCCATTCCTGACACCATCGGGTAAACCCATGACTCTCAATGGTCCTTGCCAGGTGGGAGCGATTAAAATTAGTTGAGAAATAATATCTGGGTTATCTTGGGTAAATTTTAAAGCGTATCCCGAAGCATGACCCGCAGCGATTAAGATAATTGGACTATCAAAAATAGATTTAACAAAATTTCCCAATAACTGATGAAATAATATGGGATTGTAATTTACAGGAGGGCATTCAGACTCGCCAAATCCCAACCAATCTAAAACCGTCACTCGATACTGTTTAGCAATTAGGTCGGCAATCCCTTTCATCTCCGTGCGACTGGAAACCGTACTAAAAGCAGGAAGTAACAGTACAGGATTTCCCTCGCCGACAGTTTCGTAAACAACTTGATATTGTTTGCCTAAATAACTCCAGTTGTAAATGTTCTTTGTCCCACCAATACTAGAGTTAATTTGAGTCTGATTGGTTGCTGTAATCATAGCTATTAGTGAGGAAAAATAAATACATAATGGTATTTTAGTTGGATAGTGAATCAACTTTGCAGTTGTCTTAACGCATTGATACATACAGGACAATCGCAACCATATAAAGCTACAGCAGCATCACTTTCTGCTTCCGTAAATTCATACATTTGATAATCTTCATCTGACCCTCGGGGAATATTGATAAATGGCGATGAATTATAATCGTTAGTCTGACGAACACAAGTTAGGTTATTAAAACGCGAATTAGTAGAACATGTCTCTTCTGGAGCGTCGGGTGCAGTAAACACTAGTTCCCCAGCATGAGCGGGAATTGCCAAAACATTAGTAAATAAAGGAATAATAGCTAGTAATTTGAGGCTAATTTTATTCATAGTGGGTCATTGTGTGATAATCATTATCATTTTATCTAGTTTAAATTAGTTCGGCTCTTGCCTGATTGAGAACTTTTCCCGCAGATTGGGCAAAAACCACAGTGAGTAATAGCCCTAAAATGAAATCTGGCAAAAACGAATTAGTTAATAAAACTAAGCCCGCAGTTAGCAAAACTAAAATATTGGCAATGATATCATTACGAGAACATAGCCAAACTGAGGACATATTGATATTGTCATTACGGTGACGAATCAACAGCAAAAAGCAGATTAAGTTAGCCACCAGGGCTAAAATACCAATTTCACTCATTAATTGAACTGTGGGAACGGTTTGAGCAAATAATTGATATGTGGCTCTAGCAAATACAGCGATCGCCGAGATAAACATGATACTGCCTTTAAGCAATGCCGATCGCGCCTGGGCTTTTTTACCTTTTCTGATAACGTAAAGACTACAACCATACACTAAAGCATCGCCCAGCATATCTAAGGAATCTCCTGTTAGAGATAGAGAGGCTGCTTTAATTCCTCCGCCAAATTCCACTACAAACATCACCGCATTAATCACCAAAATAATCCATAACACCTTACTCTGACGTTTTTGTAGCTTTTGTAATTCCTTTGCTTTGTTTTGACAACAATGTTCTGCCATTTTTTTGTTTTAACATTCAAATGAAGTCGGGGGATGCGCCACCTGCGGGCGCATATCCAACCGACTTGTTGATTGTTTGAATATTACTTATGATAACCTTCAAACGTTCAAAAGTATATTAGAATGTAAACTAAATTAAAGCGATCGCAATTGGGAAAAGCTAAAACATACTTGGTACGATTTAAATTAACTCCTGCAAAGAATAGCTGAGAATATCGGTTACACGTCGATCTTTTAAAGAATAATAAGCCAGTTTGCCGTCATTACGATACTTAAGTAATTTCAAATCCCGCATTTTCCGCAGATGGTGAGAAGCAGTAGCAATCTTGACATTTAACATCGCGGCAATATCGCAGACACAAAGCTCATCGCCGTTTCTTAGTGCATAAAGGATTTTAACTCGCGATCGATCTGCTAAAACACCAAAGATAACCATCATTTCCTCTAAAGTATCTTCTGAGGGTAGAGTTTCCCTAATTTGCGTAACTAACTCGGTGTTGAAACATCTTACCTGACAAAGATCGTCTGCTTTGGTTTTACTCACGGGTATTTTGGGATAACGGCTAAATCTATTTAATTTAATGGTACAGGATACGGATTAATCAAGTCATTGGTATAATTTTGCTTGTTGAATTGTTGAAATCAGCCTAAGTATTACTAAAATGCTACAGCACAACTTAAATAAGCGTATCTACTGGGCAAGGTAAATAATTTGGCTTAAACTACTTAATAAACAACAAGAACCATTAACTGAAAATTAATGTTTGCTTTTTTCCAGTATGTCTATGGGAAAATAAAAGTCCACTATATATCAGTAAAATACAAAATGTATTATCCCAAGAACTGCTTGTAATATGAAATTTCCTGAATCTGAAAGAGTCATTTACGAAAAAAACCCTCTTGTTGATGTTATTTGTCAGCTTCAATTTCCTCCAATTCTCAGGATTTCTCAACAGCCTCCAGTAGATTTCCAAGATAGAATTCGCGAAGAATATCCCATATTTGAGTTTTCTCAGGGAAATCAATTGCCTCCTGAAATTTCAAATATAATGCAACAATTAGGTAGTTCTCTTATAAGTAATCAAACATATATTTTTAAGTCTGAAGATTCAATTTGGCAAATAGTTCTTAATCAAAATTCCATAACATTATCTACTAGAAAATACGAGAGATACGAGATATTTAAGAAAAAGTTCCAAGATGTAATTTATATTTTTGAAGAAATTTATAAACCCTCGTTTTATTCCAGAGTAGGATTAAGATACAGAGACTTAATACTTCCTTCCAAATTAAATGTTCAAAATTTTAATTGGTCTGAATTAATTCCCAATCATATAGCTTCAGAATTGCATAGCCCAGAAATGGCAAGTTCTATAACAGCATTCATGAAAAATTTACAAATGTCTAGTGATGATAAACAGATAGCTTTCAATCATGGACTAGTCACGGCACGGGATGGAAAAACACAAAAAGAAGAAGAGGCATATTTACTGGATGCGGACTTTTCAACAACAACAAAAGTCAGCCGTAATGATAATGTATGGGATACAATAGATATGTTTAATAAAATGGCTAGAAATCTTTTTAGGTGGAGTATTACGGATAAACTACACAATATTTTAAATCCTTCTCATATTGATAATCATGAATAATCAGACAATACATCTTGAAAGATATGAAATTATTTCAACGGTCGAAACGAATAATAATTTCGAAAGTGTTTTTGGTTCAAAAATATATTTTAATAATATTGAAAAAACTTCTTTTCCAGATTTAGAAAGGGAAGCATTATTAATCAGATGTTTGTTTTTACTGAGAGACTTGTTTTATTTAAATACAGATGCTCTAATTGAAGCTTCTAACGAACTAAAAGACATAGTAATTTATTATCAAGACTGCTCTAACTACAGTAGAGTTAGCCTACCAGCAACTCGCCGAATTATTACTGGAGAAATTACTAAAACTGAAATTAGCAAGCCACCAAGAATCGAATTTTAGCAATTAATTAGCTTATGGGTGAAATATACAAAATCCCAGATGATACATCGTGCTTGAGACAAGGCTTGATTGTAAGTAATCTAGTACAACTAATACCTTTAAATTACGAAAATTATTTGATTTCTGATGAAGAGAATATACCTAAATTTCAATTTAAGGAAATTATTCATCCATTTTCAATTATTGTTAACCAAAGTTGCGATTTAGGTTTTGATTATGAAGCAAGAAAAAATAATAATATTCCAGATCATAAATTGTTAAACTGTGTCTTGGTATGCGAGTTGTTTGAAGCAAATGATATTCGTCAAGATCGAGAAAGAGGAATGAATTCTAGCGAATGGAAATACGTGAAACAAAATAAGAATGAACGATACTATTTTCTGGAAAAAGTAGACTCAAACTTTAGATCTATCAGAATCTGGCTTGCCAGAATTAACAGCAGATTTTAAAAAATACTTTGCAATTGATACTGGATTTATTTATTCTCAAATTGAAAAGAATATAGCTCAAATTCGTACTGTTCTGACAAGCCCTTATTTAGAGAGTTTTTGTAGTAAATATTACAATTTTCAGAGCCGTATAGCTCTTCCTGAACCTCATCGAAGTATATAAGATTCTGTTTAAAATACTAACAATATAGATATTTAAGTCAATAAACTATTAAAATTGTTTTCTGAAAAATATATTAATTTCTTTCCAGAAAGTCTCAAATATCAATCTATCGCCAAGCTTGATTTAACAATAGCGGGCACAATACGCTGACAAGCCATTTTTCCACCACCTATATTTCTCGCTACAGGACCAATTTGCAAAGCAGCCAAACCCCCCATAATAAAAAAGTTTGACTTAGGCAGACGCAAATGTTCATCTAATACAGGTAAACCGTTAACTATTTCTGTGGGATAAGCCTCCAATACATCCTGTAATAAGGGATGCTCGGTAACATTAAATTTCGTACCAGTAGCTAACCAAATACGGTTGAACTGATGTTTGCTTCCATTGTGACAAAGAACTTGCCACAGATTATCTTGCCATTTTGCATCACTAACTTGACAGCATTCATCGATTCTCACCTTACCGTCATGGGTTGCTCTTCTCAATTGCAGCATTATTTCAGGAGTCATCGAACCACCATTACGAGCTTGCTGTATTTGCTGATAACGAACAGACCAATCTGTTTCGGCGTGAAAGCCTTTAAGATATTTTGGTCCTAACCAACCAGGATCGGCATCAAAGATCTTTTCTTGTAACTGTTTTCTAGTCATAAGGGTAACAGTCGCACCTAGGTTAATTGCACCTTTGGCTAAATGTCCGCTAGTCAAGCCACCACCAACGATTAAAATCTTTTCTCCTTTTAGGTTGAGTTGATTTAAATTTACCTGCTGAGAGTGACATAATCTATCGGTCGGATAATCTGAGTTAATCCTTTCTATCCAATCAGGAAGCTGAACTTTGCCACTCCCTGTTGCCAAGACAACTCTACGGGCAATAATCGTTTCTCCTGTACTTAAAATCAATCGAAACCGAGAACGAGAAGCAAGTTTAATCGGTAAAATGTGGATTACTTTGGCTGGATAAACTTTATCTGTTAATTGCCAGCGGCGAATTACTTCATGACAAAAGTCATTAAATAGCTTGGTTCCTGGTCTGTCATAGGGAGGAAACAATTCACTATGCCTATGTTCCGCAAAAGTTCTTAATTGATGAGGATGAGGATCGGGATGATGGACAGCAGGCGATCGCAAGTGAGGAATTTGTTGTGCTGCAAACTGTCGCTGCCATTGACTCAGCCATGTTTGACTAGGATCAAAAACCAGGAATTTACGATAATACTTCACACTTTTTTGTAATAGATGGGTGGTTAAAGTTAGAGCCTGAACTCCTGCGCCAACAATCGCTAGGTCTATATAGTTGGGTAATTGCACTCGCTAGTAATAATGATAATGATTCTCTATCTCATTGTATGCTATATGATAATGATTATTGTTGTAATTGAATAAAGATTAGGTGTGAGGAACATGAAAAATCAGCTTTGGGGAACTTACTTACTAAGCCCTCTATTTTTAGCTGCTCTCTTCGTCCAGAGTAATCAGGTATCAGCCCAAGAAATTGAAGAATATAGCATTGAAAAATACAGCGCAGAGTTAAATTTAGAAAGCTCAGAATTCAATCAAGTAACGAATGTCAATCAATTACGAGATGTTTCCCCTAGTGACTGGGCTTATGAAGCATTACGCAGCTTAGTAGATCGCTATGGTTGTATTGTCGGTTATCGGGATCAAACTTTTAGAGGCGGAAAAGCTTTAAGTCGTTATGAATTTGCTGCGGGTTTGAACGCTTGCTTAAACCAGATTGAACGTTTGATTGCTTCTTCAGAAGCAGTACTGAGAGAAGATATTGAAACGATTAATAGATTACTTCAAGAGTTTGAAGCAGAACTGGCGTCTCTAAATGGTAGAGTTGATAATCTTGAAGGTCGTGTTGCTTTTCTCGAAGATCATCAATTCTCTACTACTACTAAGTTAAAAGGAGAAACCAGTTTTGCCCTCAGTCAAGTTTTTGGTAGAGAAAAAGCTGATGGTAGTGGCGATATCGATAGTGTAACCGTTTTCAATTTTCGCTCTCGCTTGAATTTCAACACCAGTTTTACAGGCAAAGACCTCTTAAAAGTTCGTTTGGATGCTCTTAATACAGTACCTTTTGGTTCGGGAGAAGAGGAAGACGATCCTAATGTTACAGGTACAAATATGACTCGTACCGCTTTTGATGAAGGTAGTGATGGTTCAGTACGTGTCGGTAAACTTTACTATACTTTTGCGATTGGAGAATCGGTTAAATCTGAACATTCAGAACACGATGCTCACGGACATGATGAACATGGACATGACGAACATGGGCATGATGAAAAGAAAGAAAAACATGGAGGTCATTCTGAGCATCTTCACGGAGCAGCCGAAGGAAAACTTTCGTTTGTGATTGATGCAGTTGGCGGAGAATTTAACGAAAACTTCGCGAACTATAACGAGTATTTTTCGGAAGAATTAACAGGAGCAATCTCTCGTTTTGGACGTTTTAATCCTATCTATTATCAAGGTTTAGAAGGCACAGGAGCTACAGTTAATTACAATTTTAACGATGCGATCGCTCTTTCTGTGGGTTTTCTGGCACCTCGTGCTAGCGAACCATTAGAAGGTGCGGGTTTGTTTAATGGTAGCTATGCCGCGATCGCCCAATTAAGCATCGAACCCACCGATAATTTTGGCTTTGGTTTTGCTTATTCACGGGGTTATTATGCACCAGAAGAGTTAGTCGTCTCAGGAGAAACAGGAAGCGAAAATGCGAATGCTCCTTTTGGAGAAGATATTGCGACTACTGCGGATCATCTTGGTTTACAGGGTAGATATCAAATAAGCGATCGCGTTAATATTTCTGCTTGGGGTGGGGTGAGTTTTGCTAACGCTCGAACAGATGGCGATAATGATGGTTTTGCCGTCAATAAAGGTGATAATGCTACTATTTTTAATTGGGCGGTAACCTTAGCTTTTCCCGATCTCTTGTCTGAAGGAAGTTTAGGGGGTATTATCTTCGGGCAACCACCAAAGGTTAGTAGTAACGATGGTGGAGAAGAAGATGAAAACAGTGCTTGGCATATTGAAGCCCAGTATCGTTATAAAATCAATGACAATATTGCAATTAACCCTGGGTTTTTTGTGGTGATTAACCCCGAAAACAATAGCGATAACGACACGATTTATGTAGGTACAATTCGTACCATTTTTGAATTTTAAGTCTTAGATACCTTCACAGCAGGTTATTGTTAGCCTGCTTTTTTTTTAGTTTAATAAGGATTATTATTTTGATTGACTAGATATTTAGAGATGAAGAAGTTTATTTATAGCGATCGCTTATAATAATTATTCAATAACCGCACAATGTCCTTCCCCAACATGACCCAAACCAATAATTGCCTTAGTGAGTTTTTCTTGGTCTTCGGCAGATAACTTTTGAGTCAGGGTGGCATCATCAATGGTTAAACTATTTGCGGATGCCAATTGTGCCAAAGGTTCAAAACCCAAAGCATCTACATTGAGGGCATCATCGGGACTGGTTTCAGCATCGCCAAATACATGGTCGAAGTGAAAGGTAGTTTCTAATTCCCCTGGGGAATCTGCCTCCACAATTCCCTTGCGGTTGTCCCCCACATATTCACCGCAGAGATACTGGATGGGACGATTGAGACTAATATCAAAATTAATTACCTTGTCGTCTTTGGTAGCTGTTCCCTGCATGACCATCGTTTTACCTGCTAGGGGAGAGTCTGGGGAGGCAGTATCGACTTTCCAAGCTACTGCATTATAAAAACCAGGGGTTACTTCCGCATTGGTTACTAGAATAGGTGTTGCATCTGCTTCCCCTTCTGCTAGGTCTACCATTTGGGGTGTATCTACTAAAGAGACTTTTTCCTGATACTCTAAACCGTCGAGAGTGTCTGTTTCTTTGGGCTTAAAAGCACCATCCATTTGATATGCCGTGACTTCCGCTAGATTTACATCCAGACGATCAAAACTCATTGTCCAGCCATCTTTAGTAACGAAACCCTGACGGACAAAATCCTCTCCGTTAGCCACTAGGTTTAAAGTTGCTTGACCTTGGGCATCAGTAACAGCAGCATTGCCGTCAGTACTTTCTGCTGTTTCACTGTTAGCACAACTGGCGATCGCTAAAGATATTAGAGCAATGGTGTTGAGTTTGAATAAGTTACGATTCATAGTTTTCCGAATTCCCAAAATAATGTGTTGTTTTAGCTGGCGATCACTAGTAAAGGTTTTGAATAGGGTAGGTGGTTAATTGCCATGAATTAATCCCCAGTTTTTGATAAATATTGCTAATAGCCAGCAAAGATTTAACTCTTGATGCGGTGCATAAAACAATACAGATAGAGCAATTTAACATCAAATTACTCCCAAATTTTATTTATTACTTCAAGCCTGACAAATAAATGTTATGTGTTGCATTGATTTATCAACTTTAGATAACAATAAATCAATTGTAATTATTGCTAATTTATTATTAATCATCTGTACCTCGCAGACTATTTTAGTTGATTTTGGAGTTTTGAAAATATTTAAATAACTTTTATTGGCGGGCATCCTGACTGAGAGATTTTCAACTAAAATCCCATCACAGTTGCGGGACAGCGTTGGATTTGCACCAAACTTTCCCCTTTACTTCTCATGGCTGTTCCCCATGAAAACCGACTATTTGATTCTTGTATTTATAATACCTTTAATTGAGTAATTTAAATCTAAAAAAAAACTTTATTAACGAGCCAATTGATATTTGCGATCAATCCAGCATTTAGCTCGCCGAATTGCATCTATCGTAGTAATTGCACTGGGAACAGCCACTGCACAGCCTCCATCATGGTTAACCCAAGCAGCATAACTACAAAATCCATCTACCTCATCGTGTCGATAGTCAACAAAGGTACTTGTCCGCTCGTTATCCTAAATCCGATTTAGAATACACCACTTAAAAATTAGACAAGACAGAGGGCAGAAGGATTTTATTGGGAACAAAGAAAAAGGGGTTTTGAGATGCGGATTTGGTATTAAACCTATTGAAGCTAAGCATGCTTTTGATGGAGTGTGAACTACCCCGACCCGCTAACGCTGAGGTCGTGGCTTCCAACTTCACCGGGAACGGCATCTAACAAAACCGAAGTCTTGCCAGGTTGTCTTACATTCCCTCCATTGGCAGTGTCGCTAGTCCCTAACGACAAGATCCGTAAAGCTTCATCTCGAATGTTTTTAGCTGCATTGATATCACGATCTATATTTGTCGTTTCACAACTAGGACAATCCCAATAACGAATATCTAATGACAGACTATCAACCACATTCAAACAATGATTACAGGTTTTAGACGAAGGAAACCATCTATCTATTTCAAGATACGTTTTCCCCTCTTGTTCTGCCTTATATTTCAGCATGGTACAAAACATTCCCCAACCCACATCGCTTATTGCTTTGGCTAGATTATGATTTCTGACCATGCCTTTTACATTTAGATTTTCTACTGCTATGACTTGGTTTTCGTCTACTAATTTACGGCTTAGTTTATGCAGAAAATCTTCTCGGCATCTAGAAATTTTAGAATGAACTTTGGCAACTTTTAACCGAGCTTTAGCTCTAGTGGCACTACCTTTTTTCTTACGAGAAAGGTTTTGTTGCTTTCGCTTTAAATTCTTTTGATGCTTTACTAAAAATCTTTGGTTGCCAAATTTACTTCCATCACTAGTAATAGCAAAATGCGTTAATCCTAAATCTATGCCAACTACTTTCCCTTCCGTTGAAGGTTTAGCTGTATCCTTCTCGTCGTCAACCAACAAAGATGCATAATATTTGCCGTCTGGTTCTAGAGAGATTGTTACTGTTTTGATTTGGCCAGTAAACTTTCGATGAATTCGACAATAAACCTTCCCGATCTTTTGGTCTAACTTAAGATAGCCATCTTCAAGCTTTCTTCCTTGTGGATAGCTAATAGATTGCCTTCTCTGTTTGGATTTGAACCTTGGCAACCCTGCTCTTTTATCAAAGAAATTTTTGTAAGCAGTTGATAAGTTTAAAGCCACTACTTGTAAGCATTGAGAGTAAGCATCTTTTAACCAAGGATGTTCTTGCTTAAGTTCTGGCAATTTAGATTGAATCGCATACCTAGACAATCCTTTTCCAGTCTCTTTATAGGTTTCTTGGCATAAATTCAACCCATAGTTCCAGAACCATCTACAGCAGCCAAAAGAACGCGCTAAGGCTTCTTTTTGTGGCTCTGTAGGGTAAATTCTGTATTTATATGCTCGATACATTATCGCTATAAGTCATTAGTGATAAACCTAGTCTACCATAAGTAAGGAAGTTTAGGCGCTTGCCCAGCTTCGTGCTCTGGGTATTATCATCCCCAATCCGCTATGCTGAGATTGGGGACTTCACGCCATATTCTTTAAAATATTGACGAGCGACCCTGGTCGGGCTTCCCGACCTAAGGAAGCGGTCAGACCCCGCGTCGAACCTCTCTAAATCTCTCCTGAAAGGAGAGACTATATCGTTCCCCTTCCTGTAGGAAGGGGATAGGGGTAGGTGGCGCAAGGGAATGCTGACCAAGAGACGCGCGAGTTTGACATTTTTGAATATGCAGGTTTCAAGGTAGACGCGGTTTAACTAAATATTTTCTCACCAAATTTTAGTTAAATCCAAATTAAATCCAACCAATAAAGAATCCCCACTTACTGTTAAAGGATGATCTAGACATTGCACTTCCTTATTCGGAGTATAAATATAAACTTGGCGATTTTTCCGATCAATTAACCAACCTAAAGATGCCCCATTATCAATATATTCGAGCATCTTATCCTGCAAAGGTTTTAACTTATCGCTAGCAGAACGAATTTCCACAACGAAATCTGGACAAATAGGTGCAAACTTAGCTTGCTGTGCATCAGATAAAGCATCCCATTTAGTTAATTTGATCCAACTTGCATCAGGGCTTCTTGTCGCACCATTAGATAGCATAAATCCCGCAGAAGAATCAAAACCAATTCCAGTACCATCTTTGTCTGTCCAATTGGCTAATTGTTGAATTAATTTAAAGTTACGATTCCCTGTTTCTGAACCTGTGGGAGACATAATGATTAATTCTCCTGTAGAACTGCGCTCAATGCGTAAATGAGAATTAAGCTGACAAAAATCAAAGAAGCTATCCTCGCTCATCGAAATCACAGGAGACATTTGTAACACTATAGAGTTAGTTGTGGCGTCAGTAGTTGTTACTGTCATGGTTAATTGCTGATTTTATAATCATGAAATATTATAACAAGAATTGCGATCGCATAATTTTCTATTAATACATTACTGTTTGTAGTACTTAAGACTGTGACATGGAATCTCGAAGAGATGCGAAATATTGCAGAAATGCTACCAAGTTCACTGGTAACTGATAACTGTTAACTGATAACTGAGAAAGGGGTTGTATTCGTTAAGAAAAATTTCACCATTTAACATTTAAACAGCCTTACAAGCTTTTGTGTTAGAATTTTTGAGTGTTTTTTCCTAAATAAAAAAAACTAACGCTCTAAGCCATTTTTGGAGATATTACATGACTAGCAGTTACGATGCAGATCAAATTCAGGTACTTGAAGGTCTCGAAGCAGTACGGAAACGTCCTGGGATGTATATTGGTTCAACAGGGCCAAGAGGACTGCATCATTTAGTATATGAAGTAGTAGATAATTCCATTGATGAAGCATTAGCTGGTCACTGTACTCATATTGAAATAGAAATTACCGCCGAAGGCTCCATCAAAGTTACCGATAATGGACGGGGTATCCCTGTAGGGATTCATTCTAAGACAGGTAAGTCAGCATTAGAAACTGTAATGACAGTATTACACGCTGGTGGAAAATTTGGTGGCGGTGGTTACAAAGTTTCTGGTGGGTTACATGGTGTTGGGGTATCGGTAGTTAATGCCTTATCAGAATGGGTAGAAGTTACGGTATGGCGAGATAGCAAGATTCATCTGCAACGCTACGAAAAAGGCAAAGCCCAAGGGGAATTAAAGGTTTCACCCAATAAAGAAAACTCGCAACAAACAGGAACATCGGTACATTTTTTTCCTGATGCGACAATCTTTACCGATACGATTGAATTTGAATATAACACTTTAGCTGGCAGACTGAAGGAATTAGCTTATCTCAATGCAGGGGTAAAAATTACCTTTACAGATTATCGCAAAGACGAACCCTATCAAGAAGTATATTTCTATGAAGGTGGGATCAAAGAATATGTCGATTACATGACTAGGGAAAAGCAAGCTTTACACGAAGATATTCTCTACGTTACAGGAGAAAAGAATGGTGTAACTGTAGAAGTCGCTTTGCAATGGTGTATCGATGCGTTTAGCGATAACTTACTAGGTTTTGCTAACAATATCCGCACTGTCGATGGTGGTACTCATTTAGAAGGATTGAAAACGGTTCTAACTCGTACCCTAAACAACTATGCCCGCAAGCGAAATAAATTAAAAGACAGTGATAAAAATCTTGGGGGAGAAAATATCCGAGAAGGTTTGACTGGGGTTATTTCTGTTAAAGTTCCAGAACCAGAATTTGAAGGGCAAACTAAAACCAAGTTAGGCAATACTGAGGTTAGAGGAATTGTTGATTCTCTGGTGGGAGAAGTTCTCAACGAATATCTAGAGTTTAATCTGAATGTTGGTGATGCGATTGTGGAAAAAGCTGTTCAAGCTTTTAAAGCAGCAGAAGCAGCTAGACGTGCTAGAGAATTAGTCCGTCGTAAATCGGTTTTAGAATCTACTACTCTGCCTGGGAAGTTAGCAGATTGTAGCTCCCGCGATCCTGCCGAATCGGAAATATACCTGGTGGAAGGCGATTCAGCGGGGGGGTCGGCCAAGCAAGGAAGAGACAGACAATTCCAGGCTATTTTGCCTCTTCGGGGTAAAATTCTCAACATTGAGAAAACTGACGATGCCAAGATCTATAAGAACAATGAGATCCAATCCATGATAACCGCTTTAGGCTTGGGCATCAAAGGAGAAGAATTCAATCCTGAACAATTACGCTATCATCGAATAGTCATTATGAGTGTTGCTGGTGATGAACCAACTTTAGTGCTAGATGAATATACTGGTCAAACAGAATTTGTAAATATTGGTCAGTTTATTGATGAATGTGTAGAAGGAAAACGCACAACCGAAAGATATCAAGTAATTTCTTTTGATCCTGTGACCCATGCTACTCGTTTTCGTCCTCTAAAAGCTGTCATTCGTCATTCCCATGAAGAACCGATGTATCAAATCACTACTAGATACAATCGCTCAGTAAAAGTAACTTCTTCCCATAGTGTATTTGTTTACGAAGAGGGAGAAGTCAAACTCAAAAAAGGAAATGAAATTCGTGAAGGTGATCTATTAGTCGCTAGTCGGCGTTTACCTCGTCCGACGGAAAGTCCTGAGCGCATTGATTTACTGAAAACTTTCTATGAAGCGGGATTAACAGATGCTCTTTATTTACAAGGAGAAGCGGTTAGAGAAGTCGCAGCTAAACGAGTATTAGCTAAAGTAGATCAACCTGAACAATGGGAAAACCCTAGAGTAGAATTAGCGACAACAGAATGGCAAAAACTAATTACTCAGCGTCAAGAAGCCGGTATTTCCCAGAAACAAGTTGCTAATGTATGCGGTGTTAAACAACCCATTACTATTAGTCATTGGGAAAGAGGTATTAATCGCCCTACTTTACCTCATTTTATGAGTTATCTAGAGGCTATTGGTGGTCATTCTAATATTGTTTATCAGACTGTTCCTTCTAAGATTGAACAATTACTGGAACAGGATGACACTAGCGGTGCGACCCCGCGTCGGCGTAAGACGCAAGGGAATGCGCACCAAGAGAGTAAAAACGCACTTTGGCGAGAGGTAAGTGCCTATAAGCCTATTAGTTTCTTTACTCCTAGTGAGTTAAATCAATTAGGAGAAGAGATTAAAATCGTACCCAAAGCACACCATGATAAAGCTTTTAGTCGTTATCTGACTATTACTCGTGAGTTAATGTATTTCTTGGGTTGGTATGTCGCTGAAGGAACATTAAGTAAACATCAGGTTAGTTTAAATATTGGTCAGAAAGATCAAAAATTTATTCCTGAATTAATTTCCACTATTGAAAAAATATTTGGGGAAACTCCTCGCCAATATCACGATCCTGATAGCAGAGGAATAAAACTATATTTCCATAGTGTTCCCGCAGCAAGATTGTTCAAAGCTTGGAACATAGCAACAGTTGCCCATCAAAAACAAATTCCCGATATTGTATTTGGTGTCAGTGAAGATTTACAACTTGCTTTCTTAGAAGGTTATTTCTTGGGAGATGGAACAACAGTAGGAAAAAATATTTCCTTTACTACTAATTCCCAGATGTTAAAAGATGGCTTATTGTATTTATTGGGTCAATTGGGCTTAATTGCTAGTCATACCCATCATCAACCTTCAACAAAAGAAGATTCATCAATCCAAACTCGTCATTCTTATTACAGTATTAGTATTTGTGGCAAAGAACAAATAGAATATTGTCGTCCGATCTGGCAAAATCATAAAAATGCAGAGAAACTAGAACAACTTTTAGCTAATCCTGCTCGTAAATCACAAGATTATACTTTTATCAGTGATGATTTGATGGGATTAAAAGTTATTTCTAATCAACCCATAGAGCTTGTTGGTGATTATGTCTATGATTTCTCTGTACAAGATGATGAAAACTTTATCTGTGGTACTGGTGGATTGTGCGCGCACAATACAGACGCTGATGTTGATGGGGCCCACATACGTACTTTACTACTGACTTTCTTTTATCGCTATCAAAGAGAAATGGTAGATCAAGGATATGTTTATATCGCTTGTCCTCCCTTGTATAAATTAGAAAGAGGGCGCAATCATTACTATTGTTACAGCGATCGCGATTTACAACAAAGAATCTCCGAATTACCTGCAAATGCCAACTATACAATCCAGCGATTCAAAGGTTTAGGGGAAATGATGCCGCAACAATTGTGGGATACTACGATGAATCCTGAAACCAGAATGATGAAACGGGTAGAAATCGAAGATGCCGCCGAAGCAGATCGCATCTTTACTGTTTTGATGGGCGATCGCGTTGCTCCTAGACGAGAATTTATCGAAACTAATGCGCCTAAACTAAATCTTATGGATTTAGATATTTAATGTCTGTTGTTTTAACCATAAGCTGAAATATTTAAGCATAAAGTGAAATATTTAAGCATATGTTGAAATTTATTTACTCATAAGCTGAAATGTTAGATAATCATAGAGTGTCTCACAATTATACGAGATGTTCTATGATTATTTATTTCTAGGCAGCAAAGCAAAAATAGTTTCTTGAGCCTAAGCAAAAGCTAAACGTAAAGCTCGTTGACCCAAACTTTAGCTCAAAAGCGATAAACCCTTTGCCAAACAACTAACTGGCTTGGAGTCTTCTCCGGTACGCAAAGAGTGAGCATCTTATATCATAGCCACTTTCGTTTGAGTTGCGTAGCAAAGTCATTGCTTCAAAGAAACTAGCGATCGCGTAGCGTTCTCTTCGAGATCGCATTTCAAAATGGGAAAACACTAGCTAGATAAAGTCCTGTTAATCAAGATCAAAATAATCCTAAAAATCCTCTGAAGACTTTCTGTTATGGAAAGTTGCACAGGGAATTTACTTATTTTTTTCTTAACACTTCAGGAGGGAACGGAAAGCAACTCGCACATTCTTCAACGAAAAAAATCTATGGGCACAAGGAATAAGCTAATAGCTTTGGAATGAGGATTTTATTATCTACCAAAGTTAAATTGCCTAAGCTCGCTATCATGTGAGTTCTCAAAAAAAAGTTTGACACTTTATTTAATCCTCATTGCTTTCAAGATATTTTAGACTTTTTAAACCATATTAGACGTTTTTATATTAAAAATGTAAGGGGATGCATCTCGGTCTTTGCGAGAGGAAATGCTGGGGTTTCCCACAAAGAGCGAATGCGCCAAGAAGCTAACAGCTAAAAGCTAATAGCTTTTCTAAGATGTCCTCTTCTATTCAATCCACACAAGACGTCATCAGATTTTCATCAAGACTTAAAATTCAACAAAAATTTATAATTAATGAAAAGCATAAATTAATAATTACTATGGCAAATTGGCTTGAACATACAGTACAAGTAGAGGTAGAAGTTCCCATTGAAGCAGTTTGGTCTTTGTGGTCAGACCTAGAGCAAATGCCTCTATGGATGAAATGGATTGATTCTGTAGAAATACTCACCGATAACCCCGAACTATCTCGCTGGCAACTAGCTAGTGGGGGATTTCAGTTCAGTTGGCTATCGCGTATTGTCAAAGTAGTTCCTGAGCAAATTATTCAGTGGGAATCCGTTGATGGTTTACCCAATCGAGGGGCAATTCGCTTTTATAATCGCCATAGTAGCAGTATTGTCAAACTATCTGTGGCTTACGATATTCCAGGAATTCTGGGTAAGTTAATGGATGATTTATTTTTAGGTAGAATTGTCGAATCAACTATTCAAGCAGACATGGAACGTTTTCGAGACTATGCTTTAAAAGCAAGTGAAACATCCTATTAAGGTAAATTTCAGGGCAAAAGACTGATTACAACAGTTTTGAGAATTACCTAGAGAATTACCTAACTGTATTTCCTCTCACGATACATTGATTCGATTATTTGCTCGTTTAAAACCAGTGTAATTACAGCAATTTTTTTTGAACTATACTTTGCACGGTCAAAACTTGCGTTTTAGTTCCAAAGATAATAATCTAGCCAACAGTCAAAGCAAGGAGCAAAGCTAAGGCTAAGGCATGATTTACCTTGAATTTAGCGAAGAAGAGAAACAATCTCTCTATTATGAACGATTTCATCATCCTCATCCGAGAGTGCAGAAAAAGATGGAAGCCCTCTGGTTAAAAAGTCAAAAACTGCCTCATCATCAAATTAGTAAATTAGCAGGAATCTCTCCTAATACTTTACGAAGTTATCTCAAAGATTACCAAGTAGGAGGGATAGAAAAATTGAAAGAAATTAATTTCTATCGACCTCAAAGTGAGCTGGAGAATCATCGTTCAACCCTAAAAGCTTATTTCCTTAAACAGCCTCCAGCCACTATCAATGAAGCGATCGCTACCATTGAATTATTAACAGGAATTAAACGCAGTCCGACCCAAGGAGCGGAAATTTCGTAGAATCGATGGGAATGCGTTGTCTGAAAGTAGGACAGGGACCATCTAAAGCCGACCCAGAGCGACAAGCAGAGTATCAAAAAAAAAAGCTTGAACCTAGACTAGAAGAGGCCAAGTTACTCAAGAGAGCCGTTTTTTTTGTAGATGCTGCTCACTTTGTCATGGGAGCTTTTTTAGGAATGATTTGGTGTTTTAAAAGAGTCTTTATTAAATCTCCTTCTGGTCGAAAAAGATTTAATGTTTTAGGAGCATTAAATGCCATCACTCATGAAATAATCACGGTGACTAATGATAGTTATATTACAGGAACTCAAGTATGTGAACTCTTGAGAAAGTTAGCCGACTTAAAATTAACAATTCCCATTACTTTGGTCTTAGATAATGCTCGTTATCAAAAGTGTCAAGTAGTCCAGAATTTAGCTGAGGAATTGGGAATAGAGTTACTCTACTTGCCTCCTTATTCTCCCAACTTGAATTTGATTGAGAGGCTCTGGAAATTTGTGAAAAAGAAATGTTTATATGCCAAGTATTATGCCGATTTTTCTCAGTTTTCTTCAGCTATCTCTGGTTGTCTGGATGAAGCTCATTTGAAGCATAAGAAGGAACTTGATTCATTGCTGACTTTGCGATTTCAGACTTTCGATAAAACTCAGATTATGAACGTGTGAAGTATAGATAGAATTAAATCTGTTCTTCAAAAAGATGAGAAAGATATTGAGCATGACTATTATCAAGTGTTTGCCGTGATGCACTCCCAACGCTGACACGCTAATGCGTTACAGCGTGAGCTTCTCTTCCCTTGCGGGTTGAGCATTTTTGAGTGACTGAAAAGACTATAGATCAATAAAATGTTTAATTAAAGTATAATTTCCCCAGCTTAATTATTAACTGAAAATAGATTCTTAATTGCTGCTTGAATATCGGTTTGTTTAACTAAAGATTCCCCGATTAAAACTGCAGCAGCACCAGCATTTTCAACAAAATCTATATCTTGCGGTGTATGTAAACCTGATTCACTAACAACTAGAATATTGCGTGATTGTAAAATTTCTTTTCTCGCTTCTAGAATCTCTTTTGTGGTTGATAAATTAACAGAAAAATCTTGTAAATTTCGGTTATTAATTCCTACTAAAGTTACACCATCGATCGCAAGAACTCGATCCAATTCTTCCAAAGTATGAACTTCAATCAAAGGAGTCATCCCCAAAGATTGGACAATTTTGACAAAATATTTTAAATCTTGATCTTTGAGAATAGCAGCAATTAATAAAACGGCATCCGCCCCTTTAGCGCGAGCAAAATATATTTGATAGGGATAAATAACAAACTCTTTGCAGAGTAAGGGTAAATCTACTGTTTGACGAACTAAACTCAGGTTATCAAAGCTACCTTGAAAAAACTTACTATCGGTTAAAACAGATAAACAACTAGCACCACCTGATTCATAGGCTTTAGCTATAGCTGCTGGATTAAAATCTGCCCGAATAATTCCTTTTGAAGGAGAAGCTTTTTTTACTTCAGCAATTAACGCTGGGGAAGTTTTGCCATGACGTAATGCTGCTAGAAAATCCTTGGGTGCTTCAACGGTTGCTACCTGCTGACGTAACTGCATTAGCGGCAAGCGATCGCGCATTTTAGCTACTTCAACTTCCTTATGCCAAACAATCTCTTCTAAAATATGTTGCGCTTCGGTATTGGGAATCTTACTCTGATAAACAACTTCTCCTGTATTTACTTGTGGATTAGGATTAATTCTTCTAATTTCCATAATATTTATATTTAGCTGTATAAAATCAAATTAGCTAGTAGGAATAGGGAGCAGAGTGCAGGAAGCAGTTGAAAAAATTTGTAATTAATTCTTTATTCTTTCTATTATTCTTACTGACTCTTGACTTCCCCTCCTCGGAGGGGTTAGGGGTGGGTGACTCTTGACTTTACAAAACCTGTGCTCTTAACCAAGCGATTGGTAAGGTCGCTATTTTCTGCGGTTTTCTGACAAAAGCCCGTTTATTAAATACATCATAATTATTTCTCTCGATCGCGCCCAAAATTCCTTGATAGAGCATCAAAGAAGCCCAGACTGGTAACCGAGAATCCCTAATTAAGTAACTAATACCTCTTTCTGCCTGATGATAATATTGTCGCGCTCGTTTGATTTGAAAACGCATCATGGCTTTCCAGCGCTCATCATTAACCCCAGCCAACAAATCCTGTTCTGTATAGTTAAAAGACGCTAAATCATCTAAGGGCAAGTAAATCCTTCCTCTGCCCGCGTCTTCTCCCACATCTCGCAGAATATTGGTCAATTGCATGGCAATGCCCAGCGCGATCGCTTCTTGAGTGGGAATATAAACTGGTTGATCGCGTTTCCAGGGAACATTAGTGTGATGATCGCGAATTCCCAGAACAGCATTGGACATCAAACCCACTGTTCCTGCTACCCGATAACAATAGAGTTTGAGTTCGTCGAAAGTTTGATAACGACTTCGATACAAATCCATTCTTTGTCCAGCAATCATATCGCGAAAAGGCTGGATATCCATGGGAAAGCGTTGCACCACATCGGCTAATGCCACATCGGTATCATCTAGAGGGTTTCCGGCAAAAACTGATTCTAGTTGATGTTCCCATCGGGCTAAAGTTTCATCAGTCGTAAATCTGGCTTTTTCGCCATCTACTAGTTCATCTGTACGACGACACCAAGCGTAGATTGCCCAAATAGCTTTACTTTTTTCTTTGGGCATGAGTAATGTACCGAGGTAAAAGGTTTTAGCATAGTCTGCCGTTATTTGACGACAATACTCGTAGGACTCGGTAACGGAGATTAATTTGGGTTTGGTTTTTGGTTTAGGTATTTGCAGCATTCACGACTCAAGCAGAAGCAGTCTTTGGTTTAGAAGCAAAGTTAAGCTAATTAATCGATATTTCACAAGATTATTTAGCATTGTCTCATCCAATGGGTTGATTTGGACAAGATGAATTGATTAACCTCCTATGGCAACAGGACTTTTTTTCGGCTCGGTGGGAGCAGGATAATCTTCAGCAATCGCTGCTGCAGCTAATTTACCCGATAGTACCGCCCCTTCCATGCTGCCGAGAAATTCCTGCATCGTATAACTTCCTGCTAAATAAAAATTAGCAATCGGGGTTTTTTGACTGGGGCGGTAGGCTTGTCTGCCAGGAATGGCTCGATATACAGAGCGGGGAGTTTTCACAATTTTATGTTTAAGCAGTTGGGCAGTATTTTCTCCCGTAAAATGCTGGGGGAATAATTTCTGCAACTCTGTCATGGTCGCATTTAAGATCTCTTCTTCCGATCTACTAATCCAGTCTTTGGCTGGAGCTAGTACTAACTCTAACATAGAGCGATCGCTGTTAGCATATTCTTTACAGGTATTACTCATATCTGCATAGACACTCAACAGGGGAGAGCGCGAGAAGAGTAATTGATCGATATCAGTAAGTTTGCGATCAAACCACAGATGAATATTGATTACTTCCACTCCTTCTAAACCATCAAGTTTTTGGAAGAACTCTTGTTTTCTCCAAACTTGGGGTAACATCACTTTTAGTGGATCAACTGACATTGCCGAAACGTAAATATCAGCTTGTAAAACTTCATCTGGAGCACCGTTTAATCCTCTGAGTAGATATTCTTTAACTGTACCGTCGTCGTTTAAGACAATTTCTTTGAGGGGCGCATTAAGCCGGACTTCGCCTCCTCTTTCGGTAATGTAATCTACCATCGGCTGACATAATCTTTCTGTGGGAGAGCCATCTAAGAAAGCAACTTTAGAGCCATATCTTTCTTTTAAAAATCTGTTGAGAGCCGTTAGGGGAATTGTGGCTGAAACATCATCGGGATCGATAAAAGTTAGAGCTTTAGACGCAGCAATAAAGATATCACTATTAACGCGATCATCGATACCCTGTTTTTGCAACCATTCGAGAAGACTGTATTTATCCATATCTTCTACATATTTTTGACCTCTGACAATAGCTGGCAGTAACCCCACAGCAAAGCGAATCTTTTGCTCCCAAGTCAACATATCGTTGTTGCGCAGAATCGAAGTAATAACATTAATCGGTGCAGGAATATCGGGAACATCGAAGCGAGAATAGGTTCCTGGTTTTTCCGGTTGATTGAAAATTAAAGTATGTTCCTTCCACTGCAGTCGATCTTCAATGCCTAACTCAGTCATTAACTGAATCATATTAGGATAGGCACCAAAAAAGACATGAAGTCCAGTTTCATACCAGTCTCCATCTTCATCTTTCCAAGCAGCTACTAAACCACCCAAAACATCTCGACGTTCCAGGACAATGGGAGTGTGTCCTGCGTCTACTAAATATTTAGCACAAGCTAATCCAGCTAATCCAGCACCGGCGATCGCAACCCGCATTTAAATACTCTGTCTCTACAATAATTTACTTAACCTTAGTTATTATACTTTGCATTTCGTTACATTCAATTTATTTTTTCTTAACAAAACTTGAATACTACAAGAAGACAAGGAAAATGATATTTCTCCTATGGAACTTGGGTATTATATTTGCATTATAAAAAGACTGTGCCTAGTCAGCGGTCAATAGCTGTATGTTACTTATTTGTTACCAATTACGAGTTTCTGGTTAGTATTTCGGAGGTGTTAAAACAAAATCAAACTCTTTATTTGAGTAATATTGCGGATAAAATGGCCATAATCAATCATTACGATTCTCAAAAGATAGTTATTTATCTTTAAGTCTATATGCTTACAGTACCAATTACTCATTTGTCATGTAGCTGCTCTCTACTATAGTTCCAATCTTCAAGTAGTATTAAGATGAACAATTCTGATAGATATATTTTAGGTATTAATTCTGCTTACCAAGAGTCTTCTGCTTGCTTGATCCATGATGGTCAAATTGTAATGGCAATTGAAGAAGAAAGACTTAATCGAATTAAACATGCTAAACCAGCAGCAGTAAATAATCCTCATATCTTGCCTTTACAATCGATACAACTTTGCTTAGAAAAAGCAGGAATTAGTTTTCAAGATCTAGATCATATAGGTTATTCATTTAATCCAGAAAAGAGATTGTTAAATAGGGATCTGCAAGAACCCTGTATTGATGGAGATTGGGGCAGTGAATCAGGAGAAGAGATATTTTATCAGAAACTACAACAAATTACCCAGGTTCTGAGCGATTTTGCCGGTGAGGATCTAACTAGAAAATTCAAATGGCTCGATCACCATTTATGCCATGCTGCGAGTGCCTATTTTGTTTCACCCTATGAAGATGCTGCTGTCCTGGTAGTCGATGGCATTGGAGAGTTCGAATCTACTACTCTCTATCACGGAACAGCTAACAAATTATCAAAATTACATAGTATTAATTATCCCCATAGTCTGGGCTTTTTATGGGAAAAAATGGCAGAGTTTCTTGGCTTTAGTAAGTATGATGCCTGCAAGATTATGGGACTTGCTTCCTATGGGCATTATAGTTACAATTACAATGTATTTAAAAAGTTTATTCATACTGGATCGGGAACTTTTGCGATCGATAATGACATTCTTAAGTTTAGAGTTAATGATTTTACTGCCTTAGAAGAATTATTTGGTCGCAGACGCCAAGAAGATGAACAACTAGAAGAAAGTCATGCAGATATTGCAGCGGCATTACAAAAAATTACGGAAGAAATTGTTTTAGAGTTAGCCCACGATCTCTATCGTCGAACAAAAAGTAAAAATCTTTGTCTTGCGGGAGGAGTTGCTTTAAACTGCTTTGTCAACGGCATCTTGCAAGAACATAGTTCCTATGAAAATATCTACATTCAACCTGCTGCCCATGATGCAGGAACAGCAATTGGGGCAGCTTATATTTTATGGAATCAAATCTTGGATCAGCCTAAAATCTATATTATGGATCATCCTTACTTAGGACCAGAATATACGCAAGACGAAATCAAAACTGTTCTTGAGAGCAATAATCTCAAATACTCTTATCATGAAAATATTGAGGAAGTTACTGCTAATTTAATTGCAGAAGGGTATATTATTGGCTGGTTTCAAGGAAAAGCTGAAATTGGTCCCAGGGCATTAGGCAATAGATCCTTACTAGCAGATCCACGACGTCCTTACATGAAGGATATTATTAATATAAAAGTTAAAAAACGAGAAGGATTTCGCCCCTTTGCCCCCTCAATTTTGGTAGAAAAAGTTGATGAGTGGTTTAGAATTCCCAATAGACAGCTTGCTTCAAATTTTATGTCCTTTGCTTATGACGTGGTGAAGAGTAAACGAAAATTCATTCCTGCCGTTACTCATGTTGATGGCACTAGTAGAATTCAAGCTGTGCCAAAATCATCGAATTATAAATATTATAAATTGATCGAAGAGTTTGAAAAAATTACAGGAGTTCCTATTATTTTGAACACTTCTTTCAACAAAATGGAGCCCATTGTCTGTAGTCCACAGGATGCGGTTAATACCATGAAAAAAGCTAGTTTGTACTATCTAGTTATTGGAAATTTTTTAGTTGATAATACCTGGTCCAAGTAAGTAGATGTTTAAAATAAATTGACGAGCTCGGGAAGGAGACTGCAATAGAAATACTAACTAATGTATTTAGAGGAGAGGCAAGGGAAATATAACACCGGACAAAATTCTGGCCAATTATTTTCACTCACCTGCACTAGTTATCTTTTCTGGTATTACGGAAGATAACAATAGGATTGCTTTCGCTAACAGTATCTGCTAAACTTCTGTTGTTGAGCTGGCGACCAAATTAGAGAATCTATTGATGTCAAGATCTAACTGAAGTGCGATCATGCTAGGAATCAAAACTAGAGCTGACAAAGCTTTTAGCTATTTGTCCTTGGAGCAGCTTCCCGAGCTTGAGACGTATATGCAAGAGATACCAACCATGAAAATTCTGCTAGTAGAAGACGACCCTGGGGATGTGGAACTAACTCAGCAAGCCCTCTCTGAATCCCAACTGGCGCTCGACCTCCGAGTCGTCAGCAATGGAGAGTCTGCTCTGGCTTTTCTGCGCCAGGAAGGAGAGTATCGTTCAGCTGAGCGACCAGACCTGGTGATACTAGATCTCAACCTCCCTGGCTTGGATGGGCAAGAGATCCTGGCAGAAATTAGAAATGACCCGCACCTTAAGCTGATTCCCGTGGTTATTTTCAGTACCTCTTCAGCACCTGAAGATATTAACAACAGCTACGAGTTGGGGGCTAACTGCTACCTTCAAAAGCCGGCTGACTTGGAAGAGGCCCCATTAATTGTCCAGTGTGTCGAAAATTTCTGGATTAATGTGGTTCAGCAATAGTCCTAAAAAGCAAACAAGCAAAGGATGAATGCACAGCTCTCTAAAACTTTAATCTATCTCTTTTTAATCTTGAACGAGACAGACCTACTATCAGGGGCTAACTATCAGTGAAGGGACTACAATGAGCAATTTATTCTTCACCCATCGGGCATGATCGTGATGGCGCAGAAACTAGTCCAACTTTCTGAAAGCTTTGTGGTACAATTCCTGCAACGTCGCCTCTTATTTCTCAAAAGATGAACCAGACTCAAAAAATCAGATCCAGACGCAGGCGGGGTATCATTCTCACTGCTCAGGGATGGGAAAAATTGATGCAGGCTAAATCAGATGCGGAATATGAGTATAACTCCGGCAAGCGCTATACCCTGGAAGCTTTGAGTGAGCTTACTGGCTTGGATACCAACACCCTCTCGAAAGTATGGAGTCAGTCAACTCCCGTAGACAAAAGAACACTGAAATCTTGTTTTGCTGCTTTTAACTTAACTCTAGCGACTACTGATTATTGCCATCCAGAAGTAGCATCCGAAAAGAGAAGACAGCCAGAAGAGCTGAGGGAATTAGAATCCCATTTCCAGCCAGAAGTCCCAGGAGGTCAAATGGCGGTTAACTCTCCCTTTTATATAGAGCGCTTGCCAATCGAAGCTAAATGTTACCAAACCATCAGACAACCCGGGTCTCTAATTCGCCTCAAAGCTGCTAAAGGAAGTGGAAAAAGTTCCCTGATGGCCAGAATTTTAGCTCAGGCAGCTCAGTCAGGAGGTCGGACTTTATCTGTGAGCTTTCAGCTTGCGGATACAACCACTTTAAAAAACCTAGATACTTTTTTAAAGTGGTTCTGTAACTATGTCACTCTCAAATTAAATTTACCTAACCGCATAGAAGAACATTGGAGTGATTTTTTCGGCAGCAAGCTGAGTTGTAGTGCTTATTTTGAGAATTACTTACTGCCGCAAATTCAAAAACCTTTGGTGTTAGGCTTAGATGAAGTTGATCGCCTTTTTAACTATCCAGACCTAGCGGAGGACTTTTTCGGACTTTTGCGCAACTGGCATGAAGAAGCGAAAAATCTAGAAATTTGGCAAAGACTGCGTTTAATCGTCGTACACTCCACAGAAGTTTATATCCCCCTCAACGTTAACAAATCCCCCTTCAATGTCGGCTTGCCCATTTATTTGCCAGCTCTGACAGAGGAGCAAGTGCAAGATTTGGCCAGGAGATATCAACTAAATTGGTCCCGAGAGCAGGTGCAGAAATTGATGGTCATAGTAGGCGGCAGTCCTTATCTAGTCCAGATGGCTCTCTATCACATTCAACAGCAGCAACTAACCCTCGAAGAGCTGGAACAAATTTCTGCTGACTCTCCCGCTATTTATCGAGATCACTTGCAACAACAAATGTGGAGCCTTAACCAGAATCCAGAACTCAAAGCAGCCTTTGCTCAGGTGGTTAATAGTGATTACCCTGTGGAGTTAGATCTGGTCAAGGCTTTCAAATTAGAGAGTATTGGTTTAATTTGTCTTGAAGGGAAGCAGGCGGTTCCCAGTTGCCAACTCTACAAGCGCTGCTTTTTCCAGCAGTCTTGACATCTTTCGTGAGCTAAAAGTTAGAAAAAAGTGAACGGTAAAATAACCAAGATCAACAGAATCCAGAAGAAGCAAATGCGACCAGAACCTTGTAATCCACCTATTGAATTGTCACCGAAAGAAGCAAAAATCGTCAACACCTCGATTGGGTATGCTGGACGGGGCGTACAAGTTCCGCCGTTGTACGGCGGAATCAGCCCCTTGGAAACCCCAGCACCCCTCTCGGTCAAACTAATCAAGAAAGCCAAACTCTTTCCCATTTTTACGGGAAATTCGCCACTTATTGTTTGACGAGGTATTTCAAGCAGAACTATAAAGACGCCCATCTCCCCTGTAGGGGATATTTTATAGAGATGTGATGGGACGAATAGGGTTTCCTCGTTCCTTAGATAACTGTTGCTTCTGTAGCCTCCAGAATACGCTTGTCTTCTTCTTTAGCAAACGTCAACTTATTATCAACAAAATCAACTAAAATCCTATCTCCTTCAGTAAAACTATTATCGAGAATTTTCGTGGCAATGGGATTCTCTAATTCCCTTTGAATAGCTCTTTTAAGAGGGCGAGCCCCAAAAGCAGGATCGTAACCAACCTCGACTATTCTATCTAATGCCGAATCTGATAATTTAATCGCAATTTTTTGTTCTGCCAGTAAATTCTCAATTCTTTTAATTTGAATAGAGACAATATCGCGTAATTGTTCCCGTTTCAAGGAATGGAAAATAATTAGATCATCAATGCGATTGACAAATTCAGGACGGAAATGTTTTCTCAGAGCTTGGGTAACTCGTTTTTCGACTTCTTCGTAATTCGTATCATCATCGCCCGAGATATTGAGAATATGTTCACTACCGACATTACTCGTCATCACGATAATCGTATTGCGAAAATCGACAACTCTTCCTTGAGAATCGGTAATTCTGCCATCATCAAGAACCTGGAGCAAAATATTAAACACATCTTTGTGGGCTTTTTCTACTTCGTCCAGCAATACTACAGAATAGGGACGACGACGCACAGCTTCTGATAATTGACCCCCTTCTTCATATCCTACATATCCAGGAGGCGCACCAACCAGACGGGATACGGCGTGTTTTTCCATATATTCCGACATATCAATGCGGATCATGGCATCTTCACTATCAAATAAAAAGGCTGCTAAAGCTCTAGCTAATTCTGTTTTTCCGACTCCAGTAGGGCCCATAAACAAAAATGAACCGATTGGTCTACCAGGATCTTTCATACCTGCCCTAGCTCGACGAATGGCCGCTGAGACAACAGCTACTGCTTCTTCTTGTCCAATAACCCGGTGGTGTAAATGTCCTTCTAATTGGAGTAGTTTTTGTTTTTCTGATTCTAAAAGACGGTTTATGGGGACACCTGTCCAATTAGCCACGATTTCGGCAATATCCGATTCGGTTACTTCTTCTCTGAGTAAAGCAGTCTCTTGAGATTGTAGTTCAATAAGTTTTGTTTCTTTAGTTTCTAAGCTGCGTTGCAGGACTTCTAGCTTGCCATATTTTAACTGGGCGGCTTTTTCTAGGTCATAGGCTCTTTCTGCTTGTTCAACTTGGAGACGTAATTTTTCTTCTTCTTCCTTGAGAGAGTTGATTTCATCTAGCAATTCTTTTTCTGAGGTCCATTGGTCAGAAAGTTCTTGTTGTTTGCCTTTTAATTCGTCGATTTCGGCTTGAATTTTTTGCAACCGTTCTTTAGATGCACGATCTACGGTTAACATACCAGGACGCTGACTTTCTCCCTCTAAAGAGAGTTTTTCCATCTGAAGCTGCATGACTCGACGGTCGATAACTTCCAGTTCCACAGGTTTAGAAGTGATCTCCATTTTTAGTTTTGCGGCTGCTTCATCTACCAGGTCTATCGCTTTATCAGGTAAAAATCTTTCCGTAATATAACGATCCGATAAGGTTGCCGCAGCAACTAGAGCAGAATCGGTAATCTTAACTCCATGATGTACTTCGTAACGCTCCTTGAGTCCCCGTAAAATTGAAATCGTATCTTCTACTGTGGGTTGCTTAACGTAAACCTGTTGGAAGCGTCTTTCTAAGGCCGGATCTTTTTCGATATGTTTGCGATATTCATCTAAGGTTGTCGCCCCAATACAACGCAACTCACCCCGAGCCAACATCGGTTTTAGCAAATTTCCTGCATCCATAGCTCCCCCTTCACGAGAACCGGCACCGACAACAGTATGCACCTCATCGATAAAGAGGACAATTTGTCCTTCCGACTCGGTTACTTCCTTCAGAACATTGCGCAAGCGATCTTCAAATTCTCCCCGATATTTTGCTCCGGCAATCAGACTTCCCATATCGAGACAAATTAACTGACGATTTTTCAAGGACTCAGGAACATCCCCATTAACTATGCGTTGTGCCAGCCCTTCTGCGATCGCAGTCTTCCCAACCCCAGGTTCGCCAATTAACACAGGATTATTCTTCTGCCGACGGGAAAGTACTTGAATTACCCTTCTGATCTCCTCATCTCTACCAATTACCGGATCTAACCTCCCAGAACGGGCTGCTTCAGTGAGATCTCGTCCGTATTTTTCTAAGGATTGATATTGATCTTCTTGGTTTTGTTCGGTTACTTTCTGCGAACCTCGAATAGACTTGATCGTCTTTTCTAAATCTTGAGGATCGAGATTGAAAGCTCGTAAAGTACGTTTACCAATCCTTGTATCTTCAGCAAATGCGACTAAAATATGCCCTACAGAGATATACTTATCATCCCAACTTTGACGACAAGATTCTGCGCGATCAAGCATTTTATCAAGACCTTGACCAAGATAGAGTTGAGAGCCGCCAATTTTTGGTTGACGATGAGTAAATACTTCTATCTGCTTCTTGAGACGCTCAACCTCAACATTAGATTTTTCTAAAATAGTACTAGCTAGCCCTTCCTGTTCCAGCAAAGCCAGGATGAGATGTTCTACTTCTAAATTTTGATTTTGAAATTGTTTAGCTATTTCCTGGGACTGAACAATCGCATTCCAAGCTTGTTCTGTAAATTTACTAGAATCGGTAGGCTGCATACTAAAGGTTACGATAAATAGATTAGTTCTTATAAAATCTGTTTTAGTCGTAAGTATAGCAAGGTTGGGTTGTTTCCGTGAATACGGAGATTAGGGACTAGGGCATTGGGCACTTAGTATAAAGATGAGAGATTAAGGATGAGGTAATAAGTAATTTCCTTACTTTCCGTATCTTACTCTTGCCGATCTTGCTCGTTCCTTACTTTCTGCCAAACAAAAAGCTCCCTAACATTTAATTTCTTAGAGAACTTTTTTTTCTATTCGGTCTAGAGTAGATCTACAATGTGAAGAGTTTGATTAGCGTCATTCCCAAGTTTAGATTCTGCTTAGTCTAATGACTAAGCTTTTTTTCGTTTCTCTTCACGATTATTTTGAATTAGACAGCACAAAATCTATAACCTCGATCCAAATAAGTATTAAGCAGTTTTTAGAAGCTGCTTCATCAGATTATCTTTGACCATCATTTGACGGAACATTTCTAATAAATATTCCTGAGCTTGTTCTTTCGTGAGATCTTGCACTTGCTCTTGTAGAACCTTTAATTTAAACTGTTGCTCCATGCTTAATTTTGCAGATATATCCATACGCTTACTCCTTACTAAAGTGGATGACTAATTGCAAAAAGCGAAAGTCATAAAAACTTTTACTTTTTTAATTAGGTTATTTTTTTATAAATTTAGCACAAGATAACAATATGTCCAACTTGTCAAGCGATAACCATAGTCATTAATAAAAATTAATATTATGGATTAGCAACTTGAATGCTTTTTTGTATAATTCGATGCGAAAAAATAAAAAAAAACTGCTATATTGGATAATTTTTCTTAAGAGAATTTCAACCAAGGTCATAAAGTACGGGAAAACGCTCTAATTGCGAAATCAAATTATCTGATGGCATTGGTGACGGCCAAAGTATCAATATATTGTCTAAACTTGATTACTTTGCCATTTTTTAATGTCCAGATAGAAGCTGTCGGTGCTTGCATCTTCTTGCCAGTCGCTTTATAAATACCACTATCAGTCCCCAGAGTAACTACAATATCACCTGCATCAATAAACTGGTCTACATTTGCTGTAAAGTTATCCCACTCTGCCCCAATCTTGGCAAAAACTCCATTCAAGACTGCTTCGTATCCTTGGAAAACACCGCCATAAGGAATTCCATCTGATTCGATCCACTCTACAGAAGGATCTATCAATGCAGATATAGAATCCATGTCGCCTTCCGCAAATGCTTGATAAAGTCTTTTGATGATATCAACGTTACTCATGAGTTATCTTTCCACTAATTAATTATTGATAGCTTTTACCTATAAAAGATTTAAAATCGTTTTTTTACATTTATTAACGAAAAAATTAATTTTTGGAAAATCTTGGAATTAGTTTTAACCCGTGATATTATTAATTTCATAATGGGAATAGTTGGATTTACTGATGAGAGTCACCACTTCCATTATGAAGAATTAAAACTACAATATCATCAGCGATCAGGCAAAGCCTGGCACTTCGTGGTCTCGCAAAGCGAGGCGCTACGCGATTGCCTTGAGTCAACCCTTATTTACTAAAAGCAATATCAAGGAAAATTAAACTTTTTAGATTGCATGTTTTTGTAAGATTTTCTTGAGTTTCATAGATGTTTATGATGTTTTTTTTGACTTGACACAAACATTGTTTAGTTACAGGCTAATCAATATCACAACCTTTATCACTTATTGGAATCTGTCCTTCGATTGGAACAAATTTTAAACCGTACTCGTTATTAGCCTTCTCCACATCAACCAATCTTACTGGGGGATTCTTGCGATCGCCACTCTTGGGGCTGTCAAACTGAATTTTTCCAGTTACTCCACATACTTTAAATTTAGGATCTGCTAATGTTTGTTGTATCCCTTTGCGAGTTGGTCTTTTGCTTTTTGATAAGGCTTCAATCAAGGTGCGAGTCGCATCATATGCTGCGGCTGTATTCTCATTAATGTATCCCTTCCAAAATGTGTTAGATTTTGCTGAGAATTCTGGGCTATCACTTCGATGCCATTGTTGAAAAACAACGAGCTTCTCAAGAGCCGGTAGTTCTCCAATTTCAAGAGTTTTTGCCGAGTAGAGCGTTGATGCTCCCACAATCCAATTACGACCATTATTTGCTTCGATCAGATTGATAGCATTGTTTTGAGCATCAGTAACTTCCCCATCTGGAAACAAAACAATAGCTGTTTCTCCTTTTGACTGCAATTCCTTTATCGCTTTTTCTGCATTGAAACTAGATTTAGTCAAATCAAATTGGTTTATTTTGAGCACTTTTCCTCCTTTTTGTTCGAAGATCTTTTTAAAATCTTTCCAAAGAGAGTAGGTAAATGGAGAACGAGGATTATAAAATATAGCTGCTTGTTTCTGACCTTCTTGAATCAAATAGTTAGCTAAAGACTCAGCTTCCAACTGAGTATTACCTGCAAGCCGAAAGAAATAGTCTCTAGGCTCTTCTGTAAGTTCATATGTTGTGCTTCCGGGAGATATTAAAACCAGATTATTAGAGTTTAAAATATCTACCATTGCCATAGTAACTTCACTGCTGTAACTACCAACTACTCCTAGAATATTCCGTTGTTTAGAAATTAGATTGGCTATCTGTTTTGCTTGCTGTTCATTATTGGCTGAATCTACTATTAAAACTTTTAAACCAAAACCATTAATTGCCTGACCTTCAAGTAAATTTTGACCAGGTAAATCTTGAGCCAGTTCATCATTGCGATCAAAAAGTCCTAAATTTACTTCAGTTTGTGCTTGTGCGAATCCTCGCAAAAGTTCTTTAGCTAGAGCTGTATCTCTTGAACCATTTGGTTTTTGAACGATGGGAATTATCACAGCCATTGTATGGTATTTAGCTTGATTAGCATCTAGTAAGGCATTATTCAGGTAAATTAAAGTTTCCGGATCTGGATGGGACTGTTTCCATGATTGGCTAAGTAAATTAAATGCTTTTTGATAGTTATCAGTTGTCAGAAAACAATCTTGCCATTTTTTTCTGGTTCTTTGACTAAAAATTCCTAAGTAATTTCTTAGGGGTTCTTTGCAACCTGCAAATAACTCTACAGCTCTTAGTTTGTCACGGGTTCCAGACTCTGTAAACAGTATTTCTTCCCCATAACTTAAATTGTCTCTTATAGGTGCAAAAATTGCTTTCGCAAAGTAAGAACCTGTAATACCTATAAGTGCTAAGGCAGTGGCTGCTAATGCCAGTTTCACTTTATTCCTCCTGTTTTTCTGTTGTCTCTCAACTCTGACACCGTGAAGATCTTGCCAAGTTGGAGGAACTTCTGCGGGATTCTGAAATAGTACAGGTAACCAACTAGCACAGATAAAGTCTTTTTCTATCGCCTGTAAACTTTGACGCGCCGTTTGCATAGCAATATTTAAAGACTTTCCATTAGCAAATGCTGAGAGAAACTCCTTCAAGAATTTTTGAGCTACTTGATCTGGTATTGGTTCCCGCATGACAATTAGTTGTGGAATGGAATATTTAGTTAATAATTTCTTTGCCAGTCCTAAACCATCACAAGAATTAAAAATAGCTAATCTTAGCCCATTTTCAACTGATTTTTTTAAAGCATATTCTAAGTCATCAAAGGTTATGTGATCATTCTTATTAAGAAAAATATAGCCATTTTTATTGTCTGTTTGAGAAAAACTGTGACCAGCAAAAAAGAAAATATCCCAACCTTCATTGTCTCTAAGAGATTTGTTTAAAATCTCTCGATCAGGTTCAACTAGAAACTGGATCTCTGCTTGAGTATCTTTTTCAAGATCTTCTAGAAATTTTCGATCTTCTTTAATATCAATTCCAACACTGTTACCCAAAACAGCCAAAATTCTGCCTTTCTTACGATTAGTCGATAAATGTGACAGATGTTCATACTCATTTGAAATAAAAGCAATTTCAGCATTCTTATAGGACATTAAAGTATCCCAGAGATGCCAAGGAAGACGTTGCAATTGAATATCCGCAGTTTGAATAATTACACGAATATTTTCCGAGCGATTTAATTCTCTTTCAAAAGCTCGTCCAAGAGGAATAAAACCTTTAGATTTTAGCCAATTATTCAAGTTGTTATTTAATTTATCAGCCAACTCCCTTGCTTCATCTTTTCCAATGAGAGAAGTGCTGCTTTGTTTTCTAAACCTTATTTCTCGGAGAGAAAATCCCAAACTTGGATATATTAAACGCCAACGATTATAGATTTCTAGTAATTCTGGGGCTGGAGGTAATTCTCCAGGGATTTCTTGTGATGGACTTTTGCCATCTTCTCCAATTCTCAGAGTAACTTTAAATCCTTCTTCAAGACTTCCTCCCTTATGAAAACTAAAGATAGCTAATTTGCTCATTTGTTTCTAAATCAATAATCTATATTAAATCCTACATAACTGCCTATATATAGGCTCCTCGCCATGAACAATGTCAACTCTAAATCGATCATTAATTTGACCATGTAAAAATGTCCTAAGTCCCAGATCTCTTGTTGTTTGGGGTTGGATTATCGCAGTTTCATCATTGTCTAAATTTTTAACAATTAGATTTGTCTCTGCGGACAACGCTGAGCTGTCAATACAACGAATTCCTAGAGTAATTTCGTATGTCTTCTCCTCCACTCGGAGAATTCCTATGATTAAGGCGATTGGTGTGTTGCTTGTGCTAGGAATCCTTTTAGCGATTTCCCTATAACCTCGATGTGGCGATGGCGGAAGTTCTCTGATAAGATTTGATGGGTCACTCCAACCAGTGGGATAAACATTGTAGTTTGTTAATAATTCATGTAGATTAATCTCAGTTATTTCAGAATTAATCACTGAAGAGTCAACCAGATCTCCAGCTAGACACTGCAAAAACTCTTCTGGAGAGTAGATCTTGACAACAGTCGAAAAAGAATATATTGGGCTTACCGTCACAATTGAGTCTATTCTCTGGCGGGTCGCATAGGCAACCATGAATGAGCCTTCGACAGCCTCAAGATATTCATCGTGAGGGTTTTCAAATTCTGCAACTGTCAGCTCTTCACTTGGGAGATAATGCAGGACTTGTTTGAGCTTTTCAATAATTATATCGGGATTTTCATATTCATCTAGTTTATAGCGAATAATTTGCCAGCTTAAAGCGATAATATAACACTTGATATCGCGATTAGTTATTATTTCACTCAATAATCGTTTCAATAACTCATACTCGTCTCTTTCATCAACAAGAGCTTGTAAAAAAAATAATATAACTTGAGCTGAGACAATTATCTGCATTTTTCACCTCTAATCTTTTATTGACTTTTTATATCTGTTTTTTCCTAATTAACATTTTCTGTATTTCTTTAATGATTACTTCTGGTTCATTATGTTTGGTTTCATCAACCCCAACATGAACTGTTTGCTTTTGATACTCAATCAAGTCTTCTGCTCTGCAATTGAGAACTTTACAAAGATTCACAAACCTCTCAAGTTGCTCTAAGCCAGCTCTTCCGCTTTCCCAATTCTGAACTGTTGTCTCAGTAATTCCTAGTTTCTTTGATAGTTGCAACTGAGTGAGTCCTACTTTCTCACGTAGTTCAGAAATTTTCGATTTAGCTATTTTGTTAATAATCTTTTCTTTCCTATTCATATTAGTAGTACTTTATTCGTGGAAAACCTACAGAGAATTCACTCTTAAGATATTTAAACCGCGTCCAGATAGAGAACTGGAGTTTTGAGAGAAAGGAGTCAGGAGTCAGAAGCTGGGAGTTAGGTATTTCTGGTTCAAAATATTGACCTTTTTGAAAACTAGCGGTGCGACTCCGGTCGGGTTTCCTGACCTAGGGAACGCGCACCAAGAGAAGGGTTTCAAAGTAAACGCGGTTTAAGTGGTTACTACAGTAACCATAAAACTAATTTAACACTAAATTAATTTACAGTCAACAAAAAAATTCAAATAAATGCTATGATTACTTTACGAAATATCTCTTGAAATGAAGCAAAAGAAAATGGCTGCTATGAAAAAGCCAAAGTTAGATCCAGCTGCGAGAGCTGATAAGTATGGCACTGAATCTATCAACCGCTTTAAAGAAATTGTGACATCTTTATCTGAAGAAGGCAAAAAGAAGCTTAACGAAAGGTTGATAACTTTAGTTAATTCAATTTGTTCCAAAGCTGAGGAGCAGACTTTAGCTGATGCAATAGCAGGAAAAACCTATAGTGCAAAAGAAATTAAAGAATTAAAACTGCTGAACTTGATGAACTCTTTTGCCGAAAGAGCCAAACTACTCCAAAACACAATCACTTCAACAGAAGTTGCGAAACTCTTGTCTTGTAGTTCCAGACAAACCCCTTTAGATCGGGTCAAAAATCAGACTTTGATCGCTGTGAAAGATAACGGTCAGTGGAAATATCCTTTGTGGCAATTTGACTCAGAAGGAGAAGATGGTGTTGTTCATGGCTTACCAGAGACTATTCAAACCCTACAGGTATCTAATCTCGCTAAAGTCAGTTGGCTAACTCGTCCTAATTCTAGATTCAATAATTTAACTCCGCTGCAAATGCTCAAGAAAGGAGAAACTCAGCAGGTACTTAATGAAGCAGTGGGAGTAGGATTGACTCAATAATGGTAGAGATTACATTTCCACCTCCTGACCCACAAATATCTGTATCGCCTGTTTTTGAGATCTTAACCTTAGGGTCAAAATTGAGGAGGATTTTCGACCCTACTAAATACGACACTCAAGCAACTAGTTTTCGTCATTATGGTCCTATTGGACGCTTTGATCATCAAAGAGGTTCTTTAGATAAACCTAATTATGATGCAGAAAGAGGCATCAACTACTGGGGTTTTGAGCTAAGTTGTTGTTTAGTGGAAGTTTTTGGTGATACTAGAGTAATTGAAACTGAAAATAAAGAAGTAGCTTTAGTTGAACTCACCAAATCAATTAAATTATTAGATTTACGGGGTTCGGGTGCTATGAAAGCAGGTACAGTGAGTGCAATCACTCAAACAGCACAGCGCAATCTTTCACAAGCTTGGAGTTCCTATTTCTACGAATATCCTGAACTATATGGTGAAATTGATGGATTGCTTTTCAACAATGCCCATAATAATGAAGCTGCGATCGCGTTATATGAAAGAGCGCGACCTCAGTTAGATGCTGCCAAGATAGATTCTTTACCTTTAGAGGCAACTGCTTTGTATCCTGCGATCTCTGACTGTGCGATAAAAAATAATTTGATTTTTGACTATTAACTTTTACCTAATTTCTGACGAACCCGATCGCTTAACATTTGTAATTCTGGTAACTTCAAAGGGATAGCAGCAAGAAAAAAGATAATCACAGTAACTAGACTAGCAATTCCCAGTTCTAATATTAAGAATAAAATATTATCATTACCAAGATAAGTTTCCCAGAGCCAACTAATACTATATCCCCCTAAAGTTGCCAGAGCTGTGACTAAAATTAAACCAGCAAAAGATAAAAACCATTTCCTCAAAGGTAAACCATTTAAACGACGATGCAAGAGCCATAAAAAGATTGCCATTGAGCTAATATTTACGCCAATAGTTGCCATGACTAAGCCAGGAGCTTTGAAAGCAGTTACCAAAAAATAATCTAAAATTGCATTCAAGAAAATATTGATAATACTAATTTTGAAAGGAGTTTTGCCGTCTCCTAACGCATAGAAAACCCTTACTAAAACATCTCTAGAAAGGTAAAAGAATAAACCTAAACCATAGGCTAAGAGTAAAGGAGCCACGAATCTAGAGGCATCTTCACCAAACTCCGATCGCTGATAAACTAATTTAACAATCGGTAAAGATAGAGCTATAAAAATTGCCGTCAAAGGCAGCATTGTTAATGCTGACAAAAACAAACCTTGACGAATTCTCATCTTTAACTCTGACCAATTTTCAGGGGCAGTTAAACGAGAAAATATTGGTAAAAAAGGTACTAAGATTGTATTCGAAATAATACCTAAAGGGGTAAGCGCAATAAAATTCCCATAGCGCATTGCTGCGGCGGCACCAGGAATAAAAGAAGCAAAAAATAAATCGGTATAAACATTAATATGTAACATCCCCGAAGAAAGAGTAGCTGGAGTCATGACCTTTAAAACATCCATTACGCCAGGAATCCGATAGTTAAACCGCAATCGCAATCTCCCCAGTCCAGCTCGCCATTGGGCAATCAGTTGTGCCAGCCATTGTAAAATTGCACCAGCCAGAGTTGCTCCAGCAAATGCGATCGCACCAAGTTGGATATACTCAGGAGTATTAAGTTGTCCTCCCACACGCCACAATACCACCCCTAGAGTGATAAAAATGGTCACACTAGAAAATAAGGGACTAATACTGGGCAACCAATAACTATCAGAAGCGTTGAGAGTCCCAAAACCGATGCCAATTAATCCAGCCAGCAAAGCCAAGGGAGCCATAATCTGAAGTTGGAGAACGGCAATTTTCCTGACTTCTGCTTCTAATCCTGGGGCTTGAAAAGAGATAATGGAATCGGCAAAAATAATTATCAGAATAGTAACAATTAGTAACAGCAGACTAACTAATGTCGATACCGTTTCCACAATTGGTGCTGCCTCAGATTTGTTTCGTTTGGCTAAAACACTAACTAAAGCACTGTGGAATGGGCCGTTAATGCCACCTAATAGAATAAAGAGAAAGCCTGGGATAACGTAAGCATAAGTATAAGCATTGGCTACTGCCCCAACACCAAATGCAGCAGCAATAACTTGTTCTCTGACTAAGCCAAAAATTTTACTAATTAAGGTTGCAACGGCAACAATACCAGCTATTCCAGCTAGTGAACGGGATGAGTTTTTATTGGCAGACACAGAGGTTCCAGCTATTTTATAGATCTTTCAACAGGCATTCTATAGCAATTTTTCTGAAACTGAACACCAAGTTATCTGCCGAATATGTTAATTTTCTTTTAAGCAAAAAAATTAATTTAATTAAAATTTTATGACTCAAGCAATCTGGAATGGCGCCGTTTTAGCCGAAAGTGCCCAAACTATCGTGGTCGAAGGGAATCATTACTTTCCTCCAGAATCAATTAATCGAGAATATTTTAGACCAAGTGATACCCATAGTTTTTGTGGTTGGAAAGGTCAAGCTAGTTACTATACGATCGCGGTGGCAGGGCAGGAAAATCAAGACGCAGCCTGGTACTATCCCGAGGCTAAAGAAAAAGCTAAAAATATTGAAGGTTATATTGCTTTTTGGCGGGGAGTTAAAATTAATAATAGTTGAGCAATTAACAGCAATTAACAATGGGCTTTAATTGAATGCTAAAAGTGAAGTTATCTCTCTTGGTGGGCGCAATCTTGTTAGGTTGTAGCTCTACCCCTTCAATTGGTACAGAAAAACTGACTATTGGAGTAGTTGGTTATGGCAATGAAGTCAGATCTGTAGAGCAATATGAACCGCTGCAAAGACATTTGGCACAACATACAAATTCGATAGTTGAGTTGGAGCCAGCCTATAATGAACTGCAAGCTTTAGAGCAAATTCAGCGTCAAAGATGGTCTTTAGTGTTTGCGCCTCCTGGGATAACGGCGATCGCAATTAAAAATGAACAATATATCCCGCTCTTTCCCCTAGAAGGGTTTGGTAGTCAGGAAAGATCTTTGATAGTTGTCAGAAAAGATAGCCAGATCAATAATTTAGTTGATTTATCTAATAAAAAAGTAGCCTTAGGTCAACCAGGTTCGGCTACTGGTTATTATTTACCTTTATACGATCTCTATGGTCTAACCTTAGCTGAGGTCATTTTTGCTCCAACTCCCAGACAAATATTACGCCTGCTTCAAGATGGGGAAGTAGATGCGGGAGCTTTATCTGAAGCCGAGTTTCAAACCTATCGCTCCCAATTCCCGACTAATTTTCGGGTTTTACAAAAGAGTCGTTTGATCCCTTCGGGATTGGTGATTGTGAGTCCGACAATAGAACTTAAACAGCAAGAACAGATTATTAATGCAATGCAAAATGCTCCGGCAAGTATAATTAGTGATGCCGGTTATGTGGTTGATGCTCAGATGCCTGAATATAAGGAATTCATCAAGTTAGTAGAAAAAGTCAAACCTCTAGAAAAGCAAGTCCGCCAAACTCCTGCAGTCTTAACAATCAATAACTAATTAACTATTTTAAACCAAAGAGGAACTGCGAAAACAGAATAAATTTCCTCGTTCCTCTCTTGGTGTACATTCCTCATGCATTGGTCTTTTCTAGCCCCAGAGCAGTTGTTAAGCGCTCGAAATCAAAGGATTGTTGCATTAAACTACGAACTCGCTGGACTTTAATCGATTCACGAATTGGGACCTTACCAAAAGCACCATCAACAATTTCTACTGTAGTTAAAGTATCAGAATCGACTGCCAGAATAGGTATTTCTAGATCTTCAGCCCGACTCAAAATCAAGGGCTTAGGAGTTGAATTACCAGTTACAATAAGGCAATTGGTGGAGGTTTCGAGAGCTGCCATCTGGAGTTCGGTGCGATCGCTACCGGTAATCACTGCCATATTTTCTCTTTGCCGAAAATATTCTAGAGCCGAATTCACATTCATCGCTCCAATACTGAGACTTTCGACCATTAAATCTAAGCGATCGCGACGGCAGAGAATTTTAGCATCCAATCTTCTCGCCAATTCCCGAACACTGACGCTGTTGAGCAGTTGATCTCTGGGCAAGATCCCCAATACAGGAATATTTTGTTGTTCTAGGTAAGGAACAATTAAATTCTGGACATCTTCTAAATCCGCAGGAGGAACATCATTGATCGTAATTCCTAACAAGCGATCGCCAAGAAACTGTTTGGCAGTTAAGAGACTAGCAACTAAGGATAAAGAACTGTAACGAGTCACTAATAAAATTGGGCTATCCGCTGCTTGAGCAATTTCTGGGATAGACAAATTAAATAAACTACCTTCCCAAAGATTACTAGCTCCTTCAAGTAACACTAATTCCCCTTCAATAGATTGGATATAATCCTGTAGGGCTTGAGCATAATCTTGAGTATCTTTGCCTAGTAACCTACGAGCGATCGTATCGCGATCTAAATTTAAAAGAGTTGGATGAATTTGCTCAGTAGACAAACCCAAAATGTCTGCAACAAAGCTAATATCCTTTTCTAAAATCTCTGTAGGTGTAGAACCCAAACAAGTTCCCAAAGGTTTTCCATAAGCAACATGAATTCCTTGTTGGTTCAACTGATTGGTAATACCCAAGATAGTAGCTGATTTTCCACTATAAGCCTCGATAGATCCAACCAGAAGATATTTGGCAGGTTTCACCACTTCCCCCACTCCTTAATTTAATTTTTCAGTATGGTTTGACCCTCTCTCTATTCAAATCGCAGTAGCTTCCGATAAAAGCCACGGGGAAAATCTGTAAAGTGAGAGCGCTTAAAGTTCATAATGACATCAATTAGGTAATCAATAAACTCAGAATTAGATAAAGTTACCTCATAACTTAATTCTGCTTGCCCGTCAAATTGTAAACGACAACGGGTTAAGTCTGATGGCAGCTTGGAGACATACCAACTACACACAAAAGAAATCGGCTCTCCTCCTTGAACTTGTCTTTTTCCTTCGAGAGCGCCCTGACGATAAAGGGAAATAGCAAGAGGCAACCAATTATGCTTAGTTTTGGCATAGTAAGGCATATAGATTACTACGTCTGCTCTCCCTGCTGGTTTTAAGGCTTCAATAGTTGACATAAAAAGCAAATCTCTGTGGACTAGTAAGCTATTGGTTTGGTAGCAAAAACAAGAATTGACCATAGATTTTTTATTCTCTACGGTTATAACATCTGTTTTGAAAAATTCGCTGTATTTTTTGTATTTTTTGAATCAACGGTTTTTTGCTCAGTCTTCTAACTACAACACAGATGTTTTCGTCACGGTATGGCTCAGTTTAATATCTATTTCACCTTCGAAGACAAAGTCAACAGTTTCATCATTGGCAATTTCTAATCTTTTTTTTGGGGTATATTGACGAATTTTTGAGAATTGTAACCAATCTATTTCTGGACAAAAATCTTCACCTTGAAAATGATATTCAAAAAGAGCAAGGATTAGGTATTTTTTAAGGAATCAGGAACAGGGAAAAGTGATTTCTTACCTATTTCCTGCTCCCCAATCCTCAATCTCTTTGGTTCTCAGCTTATAGCAAGCAAGCTAATCGCGAAGTGATTTTAATAAATTTTGTGATCAGAGATGGTAATTTTATTATTTTGTAAACATTTCTGCCATCCTTGAAGACGACGAATGGCGTTAAAATCTGCCAGTAACCCTAATTCTTGTTCCTGACGAATCAGTTGTGAAAATTTTGAATAATGGGGATAATCTGGTGCGACTAAAGCATCTTTACGATGTAATACTGGGGGATTAGGATCATCCGAAAGATCGTTATAGACAACAGCTAAACTTTGCAGGTCTACTTCCATAGTTGTTTTTAAAGTTGGATGAGCAACTGTATCAAAATCAGGATAATATAAATAACTAATTTTGGGTCGATTGTAGTAAAGTTTGACAATATTAGCCTTCTCTAAGCTACCGTAAACTCGACTAGCGCAACCTTCATAAACTCTCAGTAAGGGAGGTAGTTTGTCCAAAGCACTAATATGAATTGCGATCGCGCCTTGTAATTGTTTGCCGATGGCACTTTGTTGACAAAGATCGCCAATTTTTTCGAGGTTACTAACTCCTAACAAAAGAATATCTGCGAGGAGACAAGCTTGTTTATAACTTATCAATAAAGCTTTGGCATCTTCTTTAATTTCTGGAGCTATCTTGCGAATTGTGGGACGACCTTGAAAATTGCCTAAAGCGAGATAAACTAACAGATCTTGACGTCGTTTCTCTTTAATTGCATCCCATTTATTTTTATCTGTCGATTGCAAAATTAAATTAAAAGCCCGACGATAGGTTTTAAATTCTTCTTTAATCGCTGCTTCTTCTCCCAACTCTCCCTTGACAGGAAGACGTCCCCTTTGGGTATAAAATTCCATTAAAGGAATAAGTAATTCTTGATAATCTTCAAAGCTTTTTAATTCTCGATAAACTTTCGGAGTTTTGAGTCGCGAAATAAAACGAGAAGCTCGGAATTGTTCTGCTTGTTTACTATCACGAAAAACTATAAAAACGCCTAAAGCAATAGCGATCGCGTTTACCTCTAAAACATTATCAATATATGTCTTTAATTCTTCCTGTTCATAATATTTTTGCCAGGTATTAGGACTGGTAAGAATGCCATCCCCATAGGCTAGTACACCTTTTTGCCGATTATTTACTAATATCTGTGCCGAAACAATTAAAATGTTCCTGGTTAAAGACCAAGCTTTCTCTAAAGCTTCACGTCTTTCTTTAACATCGTCGATCACATTAATTATGTAACCAAGATTAACAATATCGGCAGCCTTGATCGGATTATCTGGACAATAATGGGGGTCCCAACCAGAACTAGGATAACCAAGCTCCGCAAGCCTGGTAACATCTCCTCCATGACCACAACCGTAGTCGAAAAAACTACTGTCTGGAGAAAATAATTCTGCCTCTAAAACGAGCTTTACTGGACGAGATAATTCAGTGCGATGTAATGCAGCTCGATGTTGATCGACATTGACCTCTTTTTTGACAGGATAATTATTATTAAGAGGACAAACCACATGATGTCCCGCAAAATCTAGTCCATGATCAAATAGCAGTTGTTGCCATTGTTGCAAGGTTCCGATCACACGAGAATTATCCAATAGTCCTAAGGTGACTTCCTCAGCGGTAAGTTGGGCAAATTCCTGATACAGTGGATAATCTTGGGTAACAAAAGTTTCTTTACGATGTAAGATTGGTGGATTATCGCAATTTTGATATTGACGCTGAAAAACTTGTTTGTTCTTCAAATCGACGATAATACTTTTTTGTAATTTGGGATGGGGATCAGAATTAAAATCTGGATAATATAAATAAGATATTTTGGGTCTATCGATCGCAAATTTTACGATAGTCGCATTTTCGAAAATTTCTGCTAATTCCCGAGCCTCTGTTTCATATCTTTGTAATACTGGGTCGAGAAACTTTAAAGCATCAGTATGAACATAAAGTGCATTAGGCAATAATTTACCTACCTTGCTTTTTTGACAGCGATCTGCGATCACAGTAAACTCATTCGTTATCACTTTCATAATGCATTATTGATAATTTATTATTTATTATTTCTGACTTAAAATGCCTTATCACATCGGTTTTGAGATAGCAGATTTGGGAGATAACAAGCCCGAGATAGCATTATTATCGGGAGAACCAGAGCGAACTGGGAAAATTGCTCACACTTATTTACAAAATGTCAAATTACTTTCTAAATATCGCGGACTTCATAGTTATCTCGGTGATTTAGCGTTGAATCAACCAATTCTCGTAGCTACCAGTGGTATGGGTGCGCCTTCTACTAGCATTATTGTTAACGAATTGATACAAATTGGCATCAAAAAAATTATTCGTATTGGAACTTGTGGTTCAATTCAATCCCATGTCAAGGTCGGGGATATCGTGATCTCTAAAGCTGCTTTATGTCGTCAAGGTGCAGCTAATGATATCGCACCAATTGAATATCCTGCTGTTGCTGATCCTTTTCTGACAGTAGCTTTGGTAGAAACCGCTCAGAAGTTAGGAATTAATTATCATCTAGGAATTACGGCTTCTGTCGATACTTTTTATGAAGGACAAGAAAGAATTGAATCTTCAGCTAATCCCCATTTACAATCTCATCTGTTAGGAATTACTGAGCAATATCGTAATCTGAATATTCTTAACTATGAAATGGAATCTGGAGTTTTATTGAAAATGGCTGGAGTCTATAACTTTAAAGCTGCTTGTGTCTGTGCTGTAATTGCACAACGCAATAACCAAGAAAATATTGTAGTAGCTGATAAAGATTTGGCAGTATCGAGAGCTATTGAAGTAGCAATTAAGGCAATTGATAATTGATAATTACTTTTAAACAAGTTAAGGAAATCGGAAAAAAGTCAAGAAAATTCAAGAATCATGTCAAACTCAGACTAGATAAGTAACTGAATAATCATAGTTCTATGTATTCTCTTAATCCTATAGTCTAATGAAACTACAAGATATTTGGAATGGGAGCAAAAAATGGCTATCAGCGACTCCAGAAAGAGCCTTAGATGCTGCCTATCGTGCTGCTGTTAAAATTAAAGCAATTGAAGATGATCATTTTAATGGTCAAAAAGTATCTAGAAGCAATGCAGATTATTCTGATAGTGTAGTCAAAGTTTTTCGGAATGATGTTAACAACTATCTCAAGACAATCAAGATTAGATTAACTGAATTCAATTCTAGTCGGACTTTATTAATATTCTCTGATAGTAAATCTAATACTGCTAGTAGTATTGTTAAATATACTGGAGAATTAGCAGCAGATCGCGAACAACTTTCGATTATTGACAAGCTTAACTTTATCGATTACGTTATCGATAAATATCAAGATAACTCTTTGGAAGCAACTTTGACTACTGCTGAATTGGAATCAGATTCAGAGTTTCTAGGAGAAAAAAAAGCTAATCTCTTACCGAATAAAAAACAAACCCAAGCATCAAAATATGGTAAGTCTCTCGATCCGACAATTGAAACTATTTCTGATAAAACTAGTGTCTTACCTCGTTCTTTCTTAAGAACATTAAATCGAATTCGGAAAGAGATCGATCCTCAAGCGGATAATACAGAGCAAGAAGTATTACAAAAATTTCGTCTTTCTCGCAATAAAACAGCAATTTCTGTTCGGTTTTTACTAATTTTAATTATTGTTCCTTTATTTACTCATCAGTTTACCAAGACATTTTTAGTTAGACCTATAGTTGAAAGATATTTTACCAATCACGAAACTATAGTTTTTATTAATCAAGATTTCCAGGAAGAAGCTTTGGTCGAGTTACGTAACTATAGAGAGAATCTTCTTTTTCAGGGGTTAATCGGTATTGCCCCTGAGATCTCTGATCAAGAATTAGAAGAAAAAGTCCAAGAAAAAGCTGGAGAATTAGCTGCAGAGTATCGCAATCGCGGAATCGAGGCATTCGGTAATGTTTTTGCTGATTTTTGTTCTTTGATTGCGTTTACAGCAATTGTTTTTTTCTGCAGAAGAGAAATTTTAATTGTTAAATCTTTTCTGGATGAAATCATCTATGGTTTAAGCGATTCAGCTAAAGCTTTTTTAATTATTCTCCTAACAGATATGTTTGTCGGTTATCACTCTCCCCATGGTTGGGAAGTCATCCTCAAAGGGATAGCTAATCATTTTGGCTTGGCAGAAAATCGTGATTTTGACTTCCTATTTATTGCTACTTTTCCTGTGATCTTAGATACAGTTTTAAAATATTGGATCTTCCGTTATCTCAATCGAATTTCTCCTTCTTCTGTTGCTACTTATAAAAATATGAATGAATAATTAATTTTCCTTTCAAGAACAATTAACAATCAATTGATGTAATTTATCTTTAATTTCCCCATCAATAATCATTTTTTCAGCCTTAGCCAAACCTGCTTCTAAACTTGAACAAATCCCAAAACGCCAGAGATAGAAACCACCATTAAGTATGGCACTAGGAATTAATTCTAGATTACTGCCTGCTATTACTCCTTGAAGTTGCTCTACAACTTGAATCTCTGATTCTAAAGCTACATCATGACCCTGTAAATCATAATCTTGAGGATGTAACATAAATTGCCGCCAACCAGTTGTTTCATCGGATATCCCAATAATCCCTGTGCGATTGCGAGACAGATCACAACTACCTTCTAATCCCTTAATAGTTGTGTAATTCTTAACTCCTCGTAACTCAAAAGTCTGCCGAAAACGTTCTTCTGTCGGAGGATGAACAAAACCAGAAACCAAAGACACCTTGCCAACTACTGGTGACCAAATTAATTCTATGGTGGCAAAAGGTGGACGTTTACCAATCTGTGCTCGATAAGTAACTAAATTCTGTGCTTGCGGAAAATGTTGGGGAAGATAAACAAATCCGATGCCAGTTTTGGCTAAAAAAGTTTGAGCGTGATTCAAAGAAAAACCCGTAAAATCTATTCCCAATGCTTGCCAAATTTTGACTGCAGGAATGCCATATTTCGTGGGCATGCGATCGCCACCATGCAGGATCACAGGAATCCCGACTGTAGCCAAGATTAAAGCTGTAATAGCCGTTACCGGAACAGTCCGAGACCTTCCATCATAAGGATTGCCAAAAACCACAGGAGGATAGGGAAAATTTAATTCTTTGACGGTTAGTCTTTCTCCCAACTCATCATAGGCATCCAGCATTCCCGCTAATTCTTCAGGAGTCGGACGTTTAATCCGATGAGCAATCATAAAAGCTCCTATTTGAGCGGGTGTCGCTACTTCTTGCAACATCATCATCGTTGCTTGAGCTGCCTCTTGGCGAGTTAAGCTCTTACTGGTATGAGTACCACTGCCAACCTTTTTTAATAGTTCTCGAAACTCATCACTCATGATCTTTTTTCCTTCTAGTTCCTCCTCTCTTAGTGCACGCTCGCCCTTAATTATCAAGCCTGGTGTGATCTCACCTTTCTAGAGCCCTCCTTTTAGGAGGGAAAAAATTGTAATTGTATCTCCGACCTCTCTCTACCTCTCTCCTGCAAGGAGAGAGAACATATGGTCTTCCCCTATAGGGGAAGGTTGGAAGGGGTGGTAATTATTATAGAGGTGTGGGGCTCGACGGATAGGGGTTTTTGATTACTTGTTCCTTGATTGTGTTTTTTACCAAATTACAAAAGTGATTGATGGGCGGTATTTGTAAGCGATCGCAGGTTGTAACCATAACTACTTGACGTGTCAGGTGATCGTGACTATCAGAGTCTTCTGATCTTGGTTGCGGGAACTCCCCAAAAGTTGCAATCGGACGAATTGCTAAAGTTGGATCTTCATGGGAACCAATTAACGCGCCCTGGGGTAACAAAGCTAGCATATTTCCTTGACGAACGACACCGCGAAACGCATCTAGGGTATTCAATTCCATCACAGTTTTTAATTCCAAATTCTGACGAGTAAACCAATCTTGAACAAATCTTTGCATCCCATAGCCATCTTTAAAGACTACCTGAGGATATTTAGCTAATTTTTCGAGAGTAATTTGCTCATATGCAGTTAAAGGATGTTCTGCTGCCATTAAAACCGCAATTTTCTCTTCATAGAGTGGAATAACTTCGATTTCTGCCGAATTTGTTAAAAAACGATTATTCATTACGATCGCGATATCAATTAAGCCATCTCGTAATACTTTTAAAGCGCGATCGCTTCCTAAAGCAGTGACTCTTAACTGAGTTTCGGGGTAATCTGCACAGAATTGGGGCAAAATTGGGGGTAAATAGTGAGCACATACCGAATGAATCGCTGCCACACATAATTCTGGCTGTTTTCCTTCGATTAACTCTGCACAATCATTAGTAGCCCGTTGCCATTCCTGACAAATTCTTTGAGCGCGGGGTAATAATTTTTCTCCTCCTACAGTTAATTTTGCTTGAGAAGTACGGTGAAATAATGGCAAACCCAAATCCTTTTCTAAAGATTGGATTTGGCGGCTAATAGTAGACTGGGTAACACCACATTTTTTGGCTGCTTGTCCAAAATTACCGATTTCTACTACTGCCAAAAAGGTTTGTAACTGCTCAATGCGCATAATTTATTATTAACTGTCAAGATGCTTAACTTGCAATTTATTCATTAAATCATGACGATATCGAATTTAAAATATTTTTTTGGTATAACAGATCACATACATGAGATATTAAGAGAGGACAAGAAAAATGTTTTCGATAGTAGGCAATAGGGATTTGTTAAAGATTTTCAACAGCATGAGCCAATTCTATGGCAACGCGATCGCAGTAGGGACGAATCCACCACCACATCAGAGGAGATAACCAGCCTTTGAGGGTAATGGAGTAGGAAATATAAGTGCCACAAAGAGTAGATTCTACTTGATAAGTAATTCTCTGTTCCATACCAGGAATCGCTAAAACGCGAATACTGAGTAATTCTTTAGGACGAACATTTTCGACAAACATCTTGATCGGAATCGGGATAACTTCCGTAACGACTTTATAAAATAAACCCGGTTTAGCAATTAAGCCTCTTGGTAAATCGGTGCTAGAAAACAAAGGATGCCAAGAGACATCGGCAATATTGATTAATCTTTGCCATAAAATATCGAGGGGAGCTTTACTGACGATACGATAAGTCTTACAAACTAAAAATTTGTAGGAGCGTTTGCTTTTTTTTGTCCAGAGTTTAAAAGAGAAACTTAGAATCACCCGACTCTCCTCATAACTATAGATACTATAGATCTGATTCTCTACTGTAACCAATATCTTGCTATTGATCCCGAATTTAGAACGGTTTTCGTTAAGAAATTTTGCTAATTGCTACAGAAAACTCAACATTCTGGTTCAGTAGTAATTTGAAGATACCGAATTCAGGATAATCTAGATAAGGAATTATATTTAATTGTTTACAGATATTATGACAGCTATAAATACTAATAATACTGAATTTTTCGCTCCTCCAGCCGACTCCCAAGAAAGAGTCAGTCAATTCATGAAACAGTTACAGGACGAAATTTGTGCTGGGTTAGAAGAATTGGATGGGGAAGGCAAATTTAGAGAAGATAGTTGGCAAAGAGAAGAAGGCGGTGGGGGCAGATCGCGGATTCTTAATGAAGGAGCATTACTAGAACAGGGTGGAGTCAATTTCTCTGAAGTTTGGGGCAGCCAGCTTCCTCCTTCCATTCTCAAACAACGCCCTGAAGCTGCAGGACATGGTTTCTACGCCACAGGGACATCAATGGTGCTTCATCCCCGTAGTCCCTATATCCCCACGGTACATCTTAATTATCGCTATTTTGAAGCTGGCCCAGTTTGGTGGTTTGGTGGCGGCGCAGATTTAACGCCCTATTATGGTTTTACCGAAGATGCGAGCCATTTTCATAAGAGTTTTAAAGCAGCTTGTGACAAACATCATCAGGAATATTATCCAGTGTTCAAACGTTGGTGTGATGAATATTTCTATCTCAAACATCGTCAAGAAACAAGAGGGGTAGGCGGCTTATTTTTTGATTATCAAGACGGTAAAGGAAGTCTTTATCGCGGACCAAATCCTGATGGGATAGCAGGAACCTATAGCAAGAATTTACCAGAATTAGAACCTCGGAATTGGGAAGATTTATTTAGCTTTATTCAAGATTGTGGTCGTACTTTTTTACCAGCCTATGTCCCGATCGCCCAAAAAAGACGTAACCTAGAATATGGCGATCGTGAACGTAATTTCCAACTCTATCGTCGAGGACGTTATGTCGAGTTCAATCTTGTTTATGATCGAGGTACTATTTTTGGATTACAAACTAACGGACGCACCGAATCAATTTTAATGTCCTTGCCGCCTTTAGTCCGTTGGCAATATAGCTATTATCCTGAACCTAATACTCCTGAAGCAGAGCTCTATGATCTTTTCCTCAAGCCTCAAGATTGGGCTAATTGGCAATAGAGAAGCAAGATGGGGAAGATAAGGTAGACAAGGGAAGGGAGACTAACAAAATACTCCCCCCTTCCCAGTGCTGACCAAGAGACGCCCTAAAGTATATGCGAAGCGGTATCCTTTAGGACTAGCTTCGCGTCGCGCGCCAAGAGATCGCCCCTACCCATGATCTGTCATGAACATTGTTTAATTTGGTATTATAATTGCGATCGCCGATTTCTGAACTACTAGCGATCGCATTACCGCAAGAATCTACTTTGATTTCGACAACAAAAGACCTTTCCAGGTTATACCAATTTAAACTGGATAGCCGACAAATGAAGTAAGCTAGAAATAATTAAATAATGATTCATCTTCTTTTTTGAGTGAACCAAGATTGCAGAAGTTGACGACATTCAGTTTCTGCTACACCGGCTAAAACCGCTAAATTATGATTGGAAGCAACACTATCAGGAATATTCATTACTGTACGAATTGCTCCAGTTTTGGGATCATCAACCCCATAAACTAATAAACCAATCCTCCCATGAATGATCGCTCCTGCACACATGGGACAAGGTTCTAAGGTTACATAGAGAGTACAATCATTCAGATGCCAATTCTGTTTGACTTGGCTAGCAGCTCGTAAAGCAATAATCTCGGCATGGGCAGTCGGATCTTGATTTCTTTCTTTACTATTAATACCTTCAGCGATCGCATTACCGTAAGAGTCTACCATGATCGCGCCCACCGGAACATCCCCACCTTCCGCTGCTTGCTGTGCTAATTCCCTAGCTTTAGCCATCCATTGTTCATGAATTAAATATTCTTTAGCGGTTAATGAAAAGAGGAAATGCGACTGATTCTTCACTGTTTCAGATACTAGAAAATTAACACTACAGATTAAAAACTTACTATAATAAGTTTCTGACCTTATTTTGCGATCTAGGATTTTTCCCTTCTGCTTTCTTCAAGATGCGATTACTTCTAATAGTTCGGTTGGTTCAACCGCCAAAAAATCTGGTTTATATTCTGCTAAAATTTCTTGAGAATTAAAACCCCAGCCAACAGCAATTACGCCAATCCCACTTTTCCTGGCAGAGCGAATATCTCTAGTTTCGTCTCCAACATAGATAACGTCTGTTTTGTTTAGTTTATGTTTTCTGACAAGTTCGTTAATGATGCGATGTTTGCCAAAAATATTAGTTCCAGAATATATAAAATCAAAAAGATAATCTAGGCCATTTTTTTGCAAAAAAGCTACCACATTTTCTTGAGCATTAGAAGTGACAATCCCCAGAACATAATCTCTACGCTTTAATTCTAGTAATACTGATTTAATTCCTGTAATGGGAGAAAGTTCGGTAATTTGTTGTCCTAATTCTTTTTGAACTCTTTTAACCAAGAAAGGAATCTTGAATAAGGATATTTCTGAGCGCTTAACTATTTCTTTAGAACTAAGATTTTTTAATAGTAAAAGTTCTTCTTCATTTATCGGTTGATAACCAAACTCAGACGATAAACTGTTGGTAATATCAACAACGGCTTGATATGTGTCGGCAATTGTACCATCAAAATCAAAAACAATAACTTTATTTGTCATCTTCTTGGCAAGAATTTCAGTAGCAAACTAATTTAGTGAGCGACTAAATAATTATAATAGATTATTGCTCCTGACTTCTATTCCAAAACTTTAGTTGTGAATGGGGACGTAGTTGAATAAGAATTATTTACTAGTTTCTTTAAGATACAAGTATTAGTTGATAGCGGTGCAAACCTAGCGAAGCTGGTGTTCGCCAAAGTCACACCGCAAAAACCAAGTTTGTTACAATCTCCTTAAATAATGTTTCTTACTCTTCTTCCTAGCGATTTTGTCGTTCTATCGAAAAGAGCTAACCATCTTTCTCACCATAGTCTGACCATTTCCCTACTCACTCCTAATTCTTTTGCTATTTGACGGTGATTTTGAGGTCACCGCAGCGGGCAGACCCCACGTTATCCTAAAGGATATGCGAAGCGGTATGCTTTAGCATATGCGCTTGCGCTTGCGAAGCTCTACCCGAAGGGTCTGCTCTACCCGAAGGGGCAGCGGTATCCTTTAGGACTACCTTCGGGGCGTGCCCTAAAGGACTAGCTGCGCGTCGCGGAGCGGTATCCTTATCCGAAGGGGTACCCTTTAGGGTTAGGGCGGCGAAAGACGCTTGCCCAGCTCCGTGTTCTGGGTTTATCCAGAGCACCGATCTGTTTACCCAGCTCCGTGTTCTGGGGACAAGCCCAGCTCCGTGTTCTGGGCACGCGGTGTAACGGTGACTTGTGCTATGGCGAGTCAGAATCTTTTCTAGTTCTTGCTGTTCATCATCTTCTAGCGTTAAAGGTTTGGGCACTAATCTTGGCATCTGCTCTATTCAAAAATCTTGTTTTTCTGGCCACTATTTACTCTTGTTTGACGATGACTGTAATCTAATTTAATGGTTGCTTTATCTAAGCCCACGTCCACTAGGGTTTATTAAGGAAAGATGAACGAGGAATTAGACATTAGGTATTAGAGAAAAAATATGTGTAATTAATTTTGTGTATTTACTTATGTAAATTGACTTAGAAGTACAGGTAAAAATATTTGCTGCCAGATAGATATAAAATTATCAACAAAGCAGAAAAATTGAGTAAAAAATTACTTTAAAAAAAATAAAATAAATAAATTACAACTAAAAAAACACGGTCACAAAACTGAAAACTCATCATATTTATAGCAACTAAAATATGACATCTAGAAATTTATTTGGATGGCAAAAACTAGGTATTTTAAAGTATTACATAAATATTTTCTAGCAGCTTGATTTCTGATTATAAAATACTTGATAGTTACTTAGTATTTAACAATTATTGAATATTAAATACATATTTTCTGTTTATAATATAAGTAGGAACACTAATAAACAATATTTTATTCAAGTAAGAGGATTTCTGAAAAGTCTCAGTTTACAAACACTTTAGTTCGATAAAGGAATAGGACTGATCACAGCATTTTTTAAGTACAAATCAATCCTTATGATGTCGCAAAAATCACTTCTCAGAGATGCTCTAAGAAGGAGGGATTTATGACTAATTTTATTAACGGCACTTCGGGTGACGATTCACTCATTGGTACTCATGGCAATGATATTATTAATGGTCTTAATGGAAACGATACTCTCCGTGGTAGAGCTGGAGCCGATATTCTGCTCGGTGGAGCAGGGCATGATAATTTAGTCGGGGGTCGGGGTCGCGATACTCTTCGTGGCGGAGCTGGAGCCGATATTCTGCTCGGTGGAGCAGGGCATGATAGTTTAGTCGGGGGTCGGGGTCGCGATGCTATTCATGGCGGAGCTGGAGCCGATATTCTGTTTGGTGGCCCAGGGCATGATAGTTTAGTCGGGGGTCGGGGTCGCGATGCTATTCATGGCGGAGCTGGAGCCGATATTCTAGTTGGCGGCAAGGGTCTTGATAGTCTAACTGGAGGAGCAGGAAGAGATCAGTTTAACCTAGTATCAGGTTTAACTGCTGACCGGGACATTATTCAAGATTATCAAAATGGTTTGGATCGACTTGGACTAACTGGTAGTTTGACTTTTGGCAGTCTTGATATTAGGCAAAATGGGACAGATACCGACATTATTGAAATTGCTACCCATCAAACCCTAGCTACTCTCATTGATGTAGATGCCTTAACTATTGACAATCATGATTTTGTATAGTTTGGATTCCAAGGAAATATGTAAACTTTAGTAGGTGAAGGCGATCAGAATTCTAAGATCGCCTTTTGCTAACTAACCTAACTATGAATAAAAGTTAAAAGCCTCTAAAATTCTCTCTTCAGATAAGCGACATTTAAAATATTAAAATACTGCAAAGTGACATCTAATATGTTAAAAAATAAGGATTAACTTTTGAAGATTTTTAATTAATGTTAAATATATAAAAGCTATATATTAATCATTTGAGAATCATTTGCCTTCGGCGACACTCGCTTGTTAGGATGACAAATAATTAGTTACTGTACAGTCTTTGTTAACAAATTATTGTCGTTATTTAACGATAGTAAGTAACACCGCGATATTTTAATTTAATTTTCTGCTTTTGTTTTAAAGCTTGGAGTTGTTCGATTTGTAAAGTCACATCCCAACAACGATCAAGTTTTTCTAAATCTTCTACATGCCAACAATTTTCGATAAATTTCCTTTTATGGTTATACCAAAAAGTAATGGGATCGAAGACTGGTTTTGATTCAGGCTTACTAAAGAGTTGTGTGAGATATTTTAACCAAGGAAATTGAGGATTTATTCTTTCTTTAAGCGAGTTTCCCCGATAAACAATATCTTTGTTGCCAATAACTGTTTCTGGGGTGGCAAGTTTCGGGTTTTTATCACTATATTGAACTCCCCGATAAGTTAGTTTCATCGATATCACCTCTGTTACTCTATCATTATGAGGCGCGTTCCTTCAGGATTTTCCAATAGTTCCTTACTTCCGTCTTTTCTAGATTGATCTACAGAAAAGATGAACGATTTATTAATCCTATTTTTATCATAATCGATAATTATAAATGGGAAGGCTAGTTTGATAAGTATCAATATGTATACTGTATACAATCTTCTGAAGAAGCACTAGTTACTGGTTATCTTAGAAATTCCTAGAAAATTTACCATCTAGCCAAACTGAAACTTTGATTTCAGCAATGAAAAATTGACAGTTCGTAATTATTAATCATCCATCATCAACTCTTAAAATATGTCTTATTACAGATTGTCCTTAACTACGAAGAAGGCTCAGAATATTCTATTCCTGATGGTGACAATACCTCTTTCAGCATTGATAATTCATAATTTAAAAGAAGTTGTTAAAGATTTAGCAGAACAACTAGAACTAGACTATAAAAGCTTCATTAAATTGATTTTTAATGTATACTGTATACGTAAAATTGACAATATTATTTTTAATTAAAAACTTAGTCCTATCGCTAAGTTTGAGTTCTGCCTATGATTGCTATTCAACGAAGTAAGTCCCTAAGAGAGCAAGTTTATCAAGCTCTGAGGCAAATTATTCTTAGAGGAGATTTAGCTTCGGGAGAGCGGATAGTTGAGACTAAATTAGCTAAACAATTAAACGTTAGTCGTACTCCGATTCGCGAAGCGATTGGGCAACTGCAACGAGAAAAATTAATCGTCTCTAATCCTAATGGTGGTTTTAGAGTGGCTACCATGTCGATCAAAGATGCGATGCAACTTTACGATTGTCGAATCGCTTTAGAACAAGTGTCGGTAGCAGGTGCTTGTGAGCTGGTTAATTCTCAGCATCTAGAACAATTAGAACAATGTATAGTTTCGGCAGAAGAGATAGCAGAATCTAACACAGGTAAAGCGAATAGTTTTGAGTTATTGGAACTAGACTATCAATTTCATCACCTAATAGCAGAAATTGCTGACAACCAATGGTTATTAGCTTTATTAGAACAGGTTTTCGACAAAATGGCTTTGTTGCGAGTTCAAACTACGCAACATAATCCTCAAGTATTGCAAATTCGCTTAGAACATCGTCAAATTTTTGAGGCGATCGCCAATAAAAACGCGGATTTAGCTAGACAATCTATTGAGCAGCATTTAACTGCGAGTAAAGCCAGAGTTGTTGGCGAGATGGAAATTATGAAGAATCAAGAAACTAACCAAAAAAATACCCTCTCTTTGACAGAGAGGGAAATCAAGGGGGATCACAAACCCCAAAATTAACTTCAATTACAATTTAGTAACGGCTAGCACCAGGCTTATAAACGATGAAGCTAACAGTTTGACATTGTCTAAGATTGTCAAAACCAACTACGCGAATATAGCAGTCAGAATATTCGGAACGGCATTCGCGAACTTCTGCTAATACTTCCTGTGCACTACGGCAAGAGAACAGAGGAAGTTTCCACAAAGTCCAGTGGTGAAGCTCAGGAGTAGGATCTTTTTCAAACTCAACTCCAGGAATATAACCTTGCTCCAACATATATTCAATTTGTCGAGAAATTTGTTGGTCAGTTAGAGGGGGTAAGTAAGAAAGGGTTTCGTAACGGCGCTCTTTAGGTAATGTTTTCATGTGATTTATACTTTACTTGTTTTCGTCAGAATATTCATTGGCATCTACACCAGGCTCGGCATTATCTGCTGGCGAAGAAGATTGAGTAAGACGTTCCAAAAGATGTCGACGATGAGCTAAGTTTGCTTGCTTAATTGAAGTACTAACCATTTCTGGTAAATATTCCAAGACCTGTTCAGCTAAATTGTCGCGGACTGTTAAAATCCGCATGACTAATTTTTTCCCTTCAGTTTCTGACATCAACCCCTCAATATAGCTTTCACCATCTTGAAGTTTACCATCAGAAGAATATTGTCTGAGCCAGATAGCTTCTCCAGGGTTGGTTTCTGTCAGTTGGGCAATAATCACCTTTACTGCTTGATAGGTTAGATAATCTTGCAGAGCTTTAGCTGTATCTTGCGCGATTTTCTTGGAATTCATCTTATTCAGTTATCAGTTACCAGTTATCAGTTGTCAGTTTTTTAAATCTTTAGTTACTAAACTAAGAGTTAAATCTCTTTGATTATCACTGTTGATTCCACTGCTTACTGTTTACTGATAACTGTCGACTGTTTTAGAGAGTATCCATTGCTTCGAACTCGAAGGTAATTTCTTTCCAAAGTTCACAAGCAGCAGCTAATTCAGGAGACCAACGGCAAGCTTCGCGGATCACATCGTTACCTTCACGAGCTAGGTTACGACCTTCGTTACGGGCTTGAACACAAGCTTCAAGGGCCACACGGTTAGCTGTTGCACCAGGAGCATTACCCCAGGGGTGACCAAGAGTACCACCACCAAATTGTAAGCAAGAGTCGTCACCAAAGATTTCAACTAATGCAGGCATATGCCAAACATGGATACCACCAGAAGCAACTGGCATAGTTCCACCCATGGAAGCATAGTCTTGAGTGAAGAAAATACCGCGAGAACGATCTTCTTCGACGTAGTCTTCACGCATTAAGTCAACGAATCCCATAGTGATGCCGCGCTCACCCTCTAATTTACCGACAACAGTACCAGAGTGTAAGTGGTCACCACCAGATAGACGTAAGCATTTAGCTAGAACACGGAAGTGGATACCATGATTTCTTTGACGGTCGATTACTGCATGCATTGCACGGTGAATGTGGAGTAATAAACCGTTATCACGACAATATTTAGATAGAGTAGTGTTCGCAGTGAAACCACCAGTTAAGAAGTCATGCATGATAATGGGAGTGCCGATTTCTTTGGCGAATTCAGCACGTTTGAGCATTTCTTCACAAGTACCAGCAGTAACATTAAGGTAGTGACCTTTGATTTCGTTAGTTTCTGCTTGGGATTTTTCGATCGCCTCTTGAACGAAGAGGAAGCGATCACGCCAGCGCATGAAAGGCTGAGAGTTAATGTTTTCGTCGTCTTTAGTAAAGTCAAGACCACCACGAAGACATTCATAAACTGCACGACCGTAGTTTTTGGCGGATAAACCTAGTTTGGGTTTAATGGTACAACCAAGTAAAGGACGACCGTATTTGTTTAGTTTGTCACGCTCAACAGTAATACCGTGGGGAGGCCCAGGGAAAGTCTTGATTAGAGCAACTGGGAAACGAATATCTTCTAAACGTAACGCACGTAAGGCTTTAAATCCGAATACATTACCAACCAGAGAAGTTAAGACATTAGTAACAGAACCTTCTTCAAATAGATCTAAAGGATAAGCTACAAAACAGAAATACTGATTGTCTTCTCCAGGTACGGGCTCAACGTCATAGCAACGACCTTTATAACGGTCTAGGTCTGTGAGGTTATCAGTCCAGACAGTAGTCCAAGTACCAGTAGAAGATTCAGCTGCAACTGCTGCACCAGCCTCTTCAGCAGGAACTCCAGGTTGAGGAGTCATGCGAAAACAAGCTAACAAGTCGGTATCTTTGGGTGTGTAGTCAGGAGTGTAGTAGGTAAGGCGATAATCCTTGACCCCTGCTTCAAACCCTGCGGATGATTTGGTTTGTACCATTTAGTTTAATCCCTCCATAAACAATATGTTTAGTGTTTTCTCTCTTTTAGAGTCTCAATATACGTAAGGACTCTATACCTACTGGGAAGAAAAATCTTTAAAAGATTACTTTAACTAGCGTCAATTGTAAGTCGCTAAGTCATGTATGACTAATTTTCTTTTTCAGTTTTTAATCTTATCATATGCTTGAGATCAAAAAATATTTTTTAGCTATTTTTTTGTCAAAATATGATTGCAATTATTTTTATGATTGATTATTTTAGCTAATACTTAATATTCCTTCATGTTCAAGGTTGTTTGCTATCAAGAAATAAGGCAATCTTGATAGATAAGTTGCCAATATCTCTTTGATTAAGTTAGTCCGAAGATTCAGCCAATTATTTTTGTTGCAATGTGCACTTCAAAATGATTACATTTTATTTTTGTCGGGAGTATAGTTCAGATAAATAATCCTAATTATTCGGAGAAGATGTTACCAGTTAATGCCTAAGTACTTTTGCTTATTGACTGTAAATAAATAGCAAAACCTACAAGCTTTTGACTTATAGGCTATAAAAAAATCTATTTAATAGATAGATGATTAAATAATTTCTATTGCTGATAAACTGATCGAGAAAGTTTTAAACTGTTATTTTATCGAGTAAGCTTAGACAATATATTGCTAGAATTTTTCTTTTTAAATTGGTTTATTTGCTACTATTGTTAGGGTTATTATTTAGAGAATTTTTATGGGGAAATAACGTAACTAGCAACTGATCAATGTAAACTTTGCCGATCGCGACTCCAGGAGAAGTCTCCGTGCTTTGAGTTTTTTCCCCTACTTCAAACTGAGATCCCATAGGGGAATTTTTTTCTGGCTCCCAAGGATCAAAATCTGCAATATCAGCTGAAGCATTAACTACTTCTTGATTGGTTAGTAAATTATCCTGTTGAGTAGCTTTTTTACCGTTATAATTAGCTTCTAAATTACTAACTTCTGTACTAATTTCTTCTTCTATAGCAGCAGCTTCATCGACTAGTTCTCGATCGGGAGTTAGGTTTTGCTCGGAACTAGATTCTTGATTATTAGTTGAGGCTTGAGCTTCAGCAGCAATTGCTGTTTGGGAATGTTGTGCTTGATTGTGAGGGATTTTTTGCCAAGGTCTTGAATGATCGCCAATGATTGAACCAGGATTAATGACTGTCATGGCAGCAATCGAAGTATTAAAAATAGTTGTGATTGTGCCAATACAAGCATTTGCTCCAATTTTACTGGAACCAACTATGAGAACTCCAGAACCTAAAGTAACACCAGCTTCGATTTCAATAGAGCCATTATATGCACTGAGAATAACCCCCATTCCTATACAGACATCAGGACCAATGACAATCCGAGAGTTAGGAGCAGCTTTCAAAATTACCCCTGGAGCTATCGATGCTGAGGGATGAATTTCGACATCACCATCAAGCCGAATTTCCGAATTAACTATAGGTTGCAGAGGTGGTAAATACATGGTTAAGGACAGGACTAAGGAAGAAAGGGAATTGGGAAACGGGAAGTGGGAATTGCGGTGCGATCCTGACGAATAGCTTCACTTTCAGGAACACCGAAACAGGAAATAGAAAAATGTTTAAGCTATCTCCTGATTCTTGTTCCCTAATCTCCCAGTCAATCCTCATCAGTAACTTGGAAACACAACTAGCTGAATCTACTATGGACGTTGGATAATAGTTTCAGAAATTCGGCGTTTGGCAGCAGAGTCAATGCCGATCATGCGGACATATTCCCCTGCATGTTCTGCTAAGCAAGCTTCTAAAGCAGATATCACATCACCTTCACGGGAACTCGCGATCGCAGAACCACTTTGCCAAGATTTGCTCTTGAAACGACGTTTGTCAGCATGTTCGGTGCTGATTCTGTAACCTGCCGCTAGTAGGGAGCGAACTTCTTTTAAAGCTTCTGGACTTAAGCTAGTACTGGCAACAGTATTGCCGTTACTATAACCATTACCATTACCATTGCCGTTACTGTAATTAGATGTAGCCCTAGTTTGAGACCCGGTCGCATTACCAGGACGCTGAATAATGCTGTCAGAAACTCGACGCTTAGCAGCAGCGTCAATGCCGATCATGCGGACATATTCCCCTGCATGTTCTGCCAAACAAGCTTCCAAAGCTGCGACTACTTCAGATTCGCGGTTACTGTTGATTGGCGAGCAACTTTGCCAAGATTTAGTTTTAAAACGGCGCTTATCAGCATGTTCTGTGCCAATTTTGTAGCCTGCAGCCAACAAAGAACGAACTTTTTGTAGGGTTTCTGAACTGAGACGGTTACTACCAGTAGTGTGACCGTTACTGTAGCTTGAAGGAGAACTCTGACCAGAACCAGCAACAATTCCAGTTCCTGGACGTTGCACGATAATTTCCGCAATTCTAGTTTTGGTGTTGGGGTCAGCGCCAATAATGCGAATATAATCTTGAGGATATTCCGCAGCAATAGCTTCAATTTTGCCCATAACTTGATTAATACTACCGCTAACTTGTCCTGCAGTTAACCAAGATTTAGTTTTGAAGCGACGTTTATTAGCCCGTTCGATGCCAATGTTACAGCCCTGGGATAATAGGGAACGAATTTTTCCTGAAATATCATCATTTAAATTACTGCTACCGTTACTAGTAACACGGTGGCCATTACCACTACTGTAGCTAGTACTAGTAGTTCCCTGAACTGGGGCATCTCCAGGACGTTGCACAATAATTTCCGCTACTCGACGCTTGGCAGTAGGATCAACCCCTACCAGTTTGACGTATTCTCCTGGATATTCTTGCAGAATACGGTTTAATTCAGCTACAACCTGCTCTTCTCGATGACCAGCAAGTCTACCGCCATCAAGCCAGGATTTAGTTTTAAAGCGGCGCTTGTTGGCATGTTCTGTAGTTATTGTGCAACCTTGAGTTAAGAGCGATCGCAATTGCGCTCTGATATCAGTACTTGAACTCATATTTCCTACTAAATTTATATAATTATTATCTTTAGCAGCCTCAGACAAATTCACTGCAGAATCACCGAGACTGTTGGAGAGGGGATTAAGACACGCGGTATCTTCCGCGCATTGATATCCAGCTAGGAGAGCTTCATTGATTTCCACCACATGGTGCGCAAAATGGCGATCGCTATCTTGAACATCAGGTAAACGATCTGCTTGCTGCTGATTAGTAATCACTGCTCCAGATGGGACATATTTCCCCGGAGGAATCTCCACATCTTGAATCAAAGCATGCATCATCACGATACAGCCATGACCTACCTTGGCATTAAATACCGTCGAACGGAATCCAATAAAACATTCATCACCAACATAGGCAGGCCCGTGTATAAGCGCCATATGGGTAATACAGGTATTGGCACCGATCCAAACTGAATATTCATTCCCGTCATCGCCGATGACTCTCCCTTTTTCCAAGCCATGAATCACCACCCCATCTTGAACGTTGGTACTGGCACCAATGTAAAATGGGGTTCCTTCATCAGCTCTAATTGAGCTTCCAGGAGCGATAAAGACTTGGGGACCTACGCGGACATCCCCAATTAATCTGGAGAATGAATGGACGTAGGCGCTATTGTCTACTTGTGGTTCTGCTAGATTGCTCGACCAAGGAGTTGGGGGAGCCGCTTTAGTGCGGACTGGCATGATTTCACTTTCTCCTAAACTATTAAATCAACCAACTATGAATCAATATCAAGACTTACCGTCCCTTAACAATCCATAATTGATCTAGGCCAAACGTTCTATTTCCCGTTTGCTATAAAGAGAGCGATTATCAACCGAAACCGTATCGATAATCCCTACTATCGTTGCATCAAGAGGGCGTTCTTCGTACCGACTTTCAATACGAGCTGCACTCCCTCTGCTAACTAGTACCCACTCATTGATACCTGCACCAACGATATCTGCAGCGACTTCATATTTAGGTAACAGCTGTCCTTGTTCGTCGATAAACTGAACGAGTAAAAGCTTTACACCAGTCATACTATTCGCTTTGTGAGTACTGACAACTGTGCCACGAACTTGGGCAATTTGCATCTATTAAGTCCGCTCGCTAATTAATGATTATGGTCTTCTTAAAGGTTGGGGGTTAACGCTTTCGCGGAATTGTTCTACCGCTTCGGTATAACGAATCGGTAGTACATATTCCAGGTTTTCATGGGGGCGAGCAATAATGTGATGGGATAATACTTGACCGCCATTAACTCGTCCCACATTATCAATTCCAGCAGATACGGAAGCTTGAACTTCTGATACATCACCGCGAACAATTACTGTCACACGACCAGTACCAATTTTCTCGTAGCCGACTAGGGTAACGCGAGCTGCTTTAACCATCGCGTCAGCGGCTTCTACTACTGCGGGAAACCCCAAGGTTTCCACCATTCCTACTGCGATCGACATCAATTTACTCCTTTACTTGGTTTGCTAGTTTTTCGGCTGTTAGTCGTTGGGTAATTATCTAATACGACCTAAATTGCTCTACTTCTTCTGTATAGCGAATCGGTAACACATATTCGAGGTTTTCGTGAGGGCGAGCAATAATGTGATGGGACAAAACTTTACCGCCATTGACTCTACCGACATTTTCAATTCCAGCAGCTACAGAAGCTTGGACTTCTGATACATCCCCGCGGACAATTACTGTCACGCGACCAGTCCCGATCTTTTCATAGCCGACTAAAGTAACGCGAGCTGCTTTAACCATAGCGTCAGCAGCTTCTACTACTGCGGGAAAACCCAAGGTTTCCACCATTCCTACTGCGATAGACAAAAATTTTCTCCTTTACTTAACTTGAATTTAATAGCTGTTGGCGATTAGTCGTCGGTTATTTGGCTAATACGAACGGAATTGTTCTACTTCTTCTGTATAGCGAATCGGTAGGACATATTCGAGGTTTTCATGGGGACGAGCAATGATGTGAGTGGATAAGACTTCTCCACCATTGACTCGGTTAGCAGCTTCAGTCCCAGCAGAAACAGAAGCTTGGACTTCTGATACATCCCCGCGAACAATTACTGTTACACGACCAGTTCCGATTTTTTCGTAACCTACTAGGGTAACGCGAGCTGCTTTGACCATAGCATCGGCAGCTTCTACTACTGCGGGAAATCCCAGAGTTTCAATCATTCCTACTGCAATAGGCATCTTCTTAATCCTTCCTGTTTTATTTAAGTCAATATTTAGAAACTAAATTAAATATTTCGATAGCACTAATTAGCAACAATAGAACCTTGATTAATGAAAAACGCTTTCCAATATTCACTATTTATTGTTCCCAAATTTAAGAGATATCTAAAGTTTGAGGCTACTTTAATGAGCAATTCAACTTGATATTTACGGGATTAGCTAATTTACCTACCCATGATCAAGCATAATTAACCTTGTCCCCTTTGACAATATAAATCGTGATTATATTTTTTAATTCGATTGTTAATAAGAATTAATACCTAAGAATTTCTCATGTGGTGCTACGTATATTAGAAGACCATTTTTCGCTGGTACTATTTTGTCCTAGAATATTTCTAAATTGATTTAGTTTAGAACATCTTAGGAAACGCCTATTATGCTTATTAAAAGATAGCAATAAAAAAAATTAATTATCTTAAATGTGATCCTATGGGTTTAAACGTCATTTTTTCGCAAATCTTAAGGAAATAAAAACTTTTTTGGAACCTAGTCTATCGTGACCCAATGTCAAATTGAAATAAGCAATATTAACTATTGCTATAAGGACGATTTTATGCTGTCCTTTGATTTCTAGAATCAATAATAATCTCTAGTTTTAACAACAATATATGATTTCGATTATACCTAAGGTCACAATCGGGAACTCTTCCTTAAAAATACCTATTAAGATTAACGTTTAAGAAAATATTAATAAACTGTGTTTATTATTCCAATAATAAAAATCATAAAAATACGAGCTAATCGTAACTATCAGTTTTCTATTGTAAATTCTAGGATATTTTGATGGCTGAGTTTCTTCTCCAAATTATCTGGACAGTCCCTCTATATGGTTTTCTGGGGGCAGTTTTTACCTTGCCCTGGTCTTTGGGGATAATCCGTCGTACGGGACCCCGACCAGCAGCCTACATTAACATAGTCATGACTCTGCTGGCTTTTATTCATGGCTCATTGGTGTTCAATCTAGTCTGGACAAGACAGACTGAACAATTAGTCTTCCATTGGTTCCAAGTTGCCGACTTAGATTTGACCTTAGCGATAGAAATTTCTCCGGTCAGTCTGGGAGCATTAGAGTTGGTCACCGGTATTAGTTTGTTGGCTCAAATCTATGCTCTCGGCTACATGGAGAAAGATTGGTCTTTGGCTCGTTTTTTTGGCTTGATGGGCTTTTTTGAAGCAGCTTTAGCGGGTATTGCTCTAAGTGATTCTCTGTTGCTGACCTATGGATTGTTGGAGTTGTTAACCTTATCTACCTATCTATTGGTAGGGTTTTGGTATGCCCAACCTTTAGTGGTGACAGCAGCGCGGGATGCCTTTTTAACCAAACGGGTAGGGGATATTATTTTGCTCATGGGGATAGTCGCCATGTCTTCCTATGGGGCAAATTTAAATTTTTCCGACTTAGAAGCATGGGCGAAAACTTTTCCTTTACATCCTTTAGCCGCAGCTTTAGTAGGTTTATCCTTAATTGCTGGTCCTACAGGGAAATGCGCCCAGTTTCCGCTCAATCTCTGGCTTGATGAAGCGATGGAGGGGCCTAATCCGGCTGGAATTTTACGGAACTCGATCGTGGTTTCGGCAGGGGCTTATGTCTTGATTAAGTTGCAACCAGTTTTCACCCTTTCTCCTGTCTCTTCTGATGTTCTAATTATTTTAGGAACAGTGACTGTGATTGGGACATCTTTGATGGCGATCGCGCAGATTGATATTAAGCGAGCCTTATCCCATTCCACCAGCGTTTATCTGGGCTTAGTCTTTATCGCCGTCGGGTTAGGACAAGTAGATATTGCTTTCTTGCTGCTGTTTACCCATGCGATCGCAAAAGCCTTATTATTTATGAGTGCGGGGTCGGTAATTTTAGCAACTAACAACCAAAATGTTACGGAAATGGGTGGCTTATGGTCGAGGATGCCTGCTACTGCGATCGCTTTTGTTGTAGGTAGTGCGGGCTTGCTGGCATTAACGCCGATGGGCATGTTCTGGACTTGCCAGCGATGGTTTAATGGCTCTTGGTCAGTTAGTTGGCTATTGCTGGGACTGTTAATGTTTACCAATTGTTTATCCGCTATTAACTTAACTCGCTTATTCCGAGTTATTTTCCTGGGAGAGCCCCAAGCCAAAACTCGTCGTGCCCCAGAATCTCCTTGGTTGATGTCAGTACCAATGGTTTCTTTAACAGTAGTAACCTTACTTGCGCCGATCGCGCCGATAGAATGGCCTTTATGGCTCAGTCCCACAACTCCTTTAAGTCTTCAGTCAGAATCAGCAATTCAATTTGCCATCCCTTTATTGATCGCTTCTGGAGTGCTTGGAGTTATTATCGGTAGCACCATTAAGGTCAGACAAGCTTGGAAGCGTTCTAGCCAAGTAGTTATCAGGTTTTTCCAAGATTTATTTGCTTACGATTTTTATGTTGATCGCCTGTATGAAGTGACTGTGGTGGCAGCAGTATCTTTTCTCGCGAAGTTTACTTCCTGGATAGATCGTTATGTGATTGATGGCGCAGTCAATTTAGTAAGTTTAGCGACTATTTTTGGTGGTAATGCGCTTAAATACAATGTTACAGGACAATCTCAATTCTATATTTTGACAATAATTGTGGGAGTTGGACTATTACTTTGGTTACTACTAAATGGTCAGTGGTCTATAGTAACAGATTATTGGTCGTCTTTTATCAGTTAACCAGTGAGAAAGTTAAAAGTTAAAAGTAATTTATTACTTATTACTTATCCCCAAAAACTAATACCTAACACCTAATTTTTAAAACTATGCTCAGTGCCTTAATACTAATACCCTTATTGGGGGCTGCTATTGTAGGGCTTTTATCAGATGAGAAAAACAGCAATCAAAGCCGTAATATAGCAATAATTGCTGCGTTCTCTATTATTGTAGTCAATTGTTATCTAGGATGGCAGTTTGACACTACAACTAGTGGATTTCAGTTTTCAGAATATATTCCTTGGTTAGAAGGAATTGGTTTTGATTATAGCTTAGGCATTGATGGTCTATCTTTTCCTCTAGTATGTCTCAATAGTTTGCTAACTCTAATTGCCATTTTAGTCACAGATAAATCAACTGCTCGACCTAGATTATATTATGCAATGTTGTTGTTGTTGAGTGCGGGGGCAGCTGGTGCTTTTTTAGCTCAAGATCTCTTATTATTTTTTCTCTTCTATGAATTAGAAATTATCCCCTTATATTTTCTAATTGCTATTTGGGGTGGTAAGAGAAAAGGTTACGCAGCGATGAAATTTTTGCTTTACACTGCGTTTTCTGGCATTTTGGTGTTAGCCTCTTTCCTGGGATTGGTTTGGTTAACAGGGGCAGAAAGCTTTGCCTATGAACCTTTGCGCAACCAAACTTTGCCTCTGGCCAGTCAGCTACTATTACTCGCACCCTTACTGGTGGGAATCTTTATCAAAATTCCGATTTTTCCTTTCCATACTTGGCTACCTGATGCTCACGTAGAAGCCTCCACGCCAATCTCTATCTTACTCGCAGGGGTTTTGCTTAAATTAGGAACCTATGCCTTATTACGCTTTGCTGTGGGATTATTCCTTGAAGGATGGGTATATCTGGCTCCTTGGATGGCAATATTAGCGGGAATTAGTGCTTTATATGGGGCCTCATGTGCGATCGCGCAACAGGATATGAAGAAGGTGGTAGCTTATTCGTCGATCGCTCACATGGCTTATATTCTTTTGGCAGCCTCGGCAACAACTCGTTTAAGTATCACAGCTTCGGTTTTCCAAATGGTCAGTCATGGTTTAATCTCAGCATTTCTCTTTCTCTTAGTGGGCATTGTTTATCAGAAAACAGGTACAAGAGATGTCAATTCTTTAACAGGTTTGCTCAATCCTGAACGAGGTTTACCAATTACAGGAAGCTTTATGATCTTAGGAGCGATGGCAAGTTCTGGACTACCTGGAATGGTAGGTTTTATCTCAGAATTTTTGGTATTTAGAGGTGCCTTCCCAATTTTTCCGGTACCTACCCTATTATGCTTAGTTGGAACAGGTTTAACGGCGGTTTACTTCCTGCTTGTGATCAACAAAGTCTTTTTTGGTCGCCTGACTCCTAAATTAGCCCAATTACCTCCTGAAAGATTACTAGAACAAGCTCCCGCTTTTGCGCTGCTCGCACTAATTATTGGTTTTGGGCTCCAACCTAATTGGGTAGTCCATTGGAGTGAAGTACAAGCGATCGCATTATTGACAGGTGGGTAAATCATTGAACACTAAACATTGAACAATTAACAAAACGATGGTTATTGCAACTAAATCCACAAAATCTCAATTAATAGAAGAATATAGTCAAAGACTAGAAGCAGGTTTGGCATTACTTAATGATAATCCGCAAAACTTGATTGAAGTGGTGGGGATTCTCAAAAGCTATGGTGTAGTTTTGGATGCCTATTCGATTAACCTCTGTTATATTGCCGATCATCAGTTTTTACGTCTTTTTCCTCTATTTAAATATTTCAATGGGGACATAAATTCTGGTAAATTATGGCGCAATATTTGGCATGATAGGATCAATTATGAATATGCTGAATATTGTATGAAATCGATGTTTTGGCATGGAGGCGGCGGTTTAGATGCTTATTTAGATACTCCTGAATTTGCCGAATTAGCAGAAGCAGCGATTCAAGCTCAATTTAAAAATAATCCCTTGATGTTAGGGTTACATAAATTATTTAAAGACCATTGGCCAGAACAGGTACGTCAGATGTGCTATTACAGTGGTCTAGGACAATTTTGGCGCGTCATGAGTGATATCTTTATCGATCTGAGCGATCGCTATGATGCAGGAGAAATCAAGTCGATTCCCGATGTGGTGCAACATATTCTCGATGGTTTGGTCAAAGATGCAGCGCGTCCGATTACCTACACAGTAAATATCGGTGGTCAGGACTATGACCTTCTTCCGAAATCTGCTGGGTTAACTTTCCTGATGGATACTGGCGTACCCTATGTAGAGGCAGTCTTTTTTAGGGGGACTCCCTTTCCTGGGACAATTTCTTACAATGCCCAAGCTTATCAAATTCCCTATGAACAAGAAATGTTTAGTTACGGGGCATTATATGCCGATCCGCTGCCCATTGGTGGTGCGGGAATTCCTCCGACATTGTTAATGCAGGATATGCGACATTTTATTCCTGATTATTTGATGGATATATATCATACAGGCATTCGAGGAGAAGGAGATTTGCGGATTAAAATTTGTGAAACTTTCCAAAAATCAATGTTTTGCGTCACCACAGCAGCGGTCAAAGGTTTAGCGCCTCATCCTCTAGATACTACCGATCCAGAAGAACAAAAGGCAAATCGCAAATATCTCAAAGGATGGTTGAATCGATTACTAAAATCACAGATGACTGTAGTCAATAGATAACACTACTTTTGAGGGTACCTAATTAAAGACAAAATATTAGTAAAACTCTAAATAATTCCCTGCATTCACAAAAAATAATTACCATATACTGAAGTAGTAGTTATATTTTAGCGATCGCGGAAGTAGAGTCATGATAGTAGTCATGAAAGTTGGTTCTCCAGAATTAGAGATCACTCGAATTAGTGAAGAACTTAAAACTTGGGGTTTGACGCCAGAGAAAATAATTGGCAAACATAAAGTAGTAATTGGTTTAGTAGGAGATACCGCTAGTCTCGATCCTTTACAATTACAGGAAATTAGTCCTTGGATTGAACGGGTGTTACGAGTAGAACAACCTTTTAAACGAGCGAGTCTCGAATATCGACATGGCGATCCGAGTGCAGTGGTAGTCCCGACTCCCAATGGGGATGTTGCCTTTGGTAAAAATCATCCCGTAGTGGTAGTTGCCGGACCTTGTTCCGTAGAAAATGAAGCCATGATCGTTGCTACTGCTAAAAGAGTACGCAATGCTGGAGCAAAGTTTTTACGCGGAGGAGCCTATAAACCTCGGACATCTCCCTATTCTTTTCAGGGTCATGGCGAAAGTGCTCTCGAATTACTAGCAGCAGCTAAGGAAGCTAGTGGGTTGGGCATTATCACTGAAGTTATGGATACTGCCGATGTCGAGAAAATTGCGGCGGTTGCTGATGTCCTTCAAGTAGGGGCAAGAAATATGCAGAATTTTGCCTTACTCAAAAAAGTTGGCGCTCAAGACAAGCCAGTACTCTTGAAACGGGGCATGTCTGCCACTATTGATGAATGGTTGATGGCAGCAGAATATATTCTAGCAGCAGGAAATCCTAATGTAATTCTTTGTGAGCGAGGTATTCGTACTTTTGATCGCAAATATACTCGTAATGTCTTAGATCTGGCAGTTGTTCCTGTCTTAAGAGGCTTAACCCATCTACCTATTATGCTCGATCCTAGTCATGGCACAGGTAAAGTAGAATATGTTCCTGACATGGCCAAAGCAGCGATCGCAGTCGGTGCAGATGCTCTGATGATTGAAGTCCATCCTAACCCCGCAAAAGCTCTTTCTGATGGCGCTCAGTCCTTACATCCCGATCGCTTTGATGAGGTGATGAAAGACTTATCTGTTATCGGCAATGCAGTAGGCCGATGGAGCGAAACCCCTGTGGCGATCACCCAGTAAAACTAAGGAATGAGGAAGATGGGGGGACAAGGAGAAAATATATATTCTGCCCTCTTAACTCTGCCTCCTACCTCAAAAATAAACGCTTTATGACTCACTAGTATAAAAACTTCTATCTGATGAGCGATCGCTTAATCTATCATATTACTTCTGCTGAAGAATGGAATCTTGCCCAGTCAAAAGGAGAATATGAACCTCGTCAATTTGCTGATGAGGGATTTATTCACTGTTCCCATGCACATCAATTAGAGACTGTGGTTAATAGATTTTTTCAGGGACAAAAGAATCTGGTCGTCTTAGAAATTAACTCTGCTGCTTTAAACTGTAAAGTAATTGAGGAAAATCTTGAAGGTGGTGCAGAATTATATCCTCATGTTTATGGGAAATTGACTTTAGACGCGATCATAGCCTGTCGCTCAATAACTGAATTTATTTAAGAATGAATAGTTACTTTAGAGATTCTGCCAATAAACCAAATGAAATATTTTTTATTAAGAAATAAAGATTAAATTAATTTTTGTCTATCAAATAATAAAATTAGCTAAAGTTCTTAGATATTTTATCTTATTTGCTTAAGTATTCATCTTAATTTATAAATTTAGATATTGGCATTATATGGCAAGCCAAGGATCAGTAAAAACATGATTTAATGTTGAACATATTAAGATATTTTTCAAGAAAACTTGTCTCAGTAACAATTACTATCATCTCTAAATCTGCTGGCATTTAACTACAATTATATGTTTTTAGCAAAGATTTAAAGAAGAATTGTAAAATATATATAAATTATCAAATAGAAGATGCTAGTTGACTGTTTATAAATAATAATTCCTAATTAATTTACTAATTGAATATCTGTAAAAGTACTGGTTACCTAAAAAAAAGATAACTGCTACAATTATTAACAAGACCGACAAAGTAGGTACTAAAAGCAATTGTATTGCCGCCACTGTATATTTATTTGCTTGTTTTTACTTTTTACTTAATATACAACAAGCTTAACTAAAACTAGCTATATTTAACATTGTTTTGTTGCTTTTAAGGCATTCCCATAAATCATGTCAACATCTTTTCCAGACCCAAGATATCCACAATCATCTAAAAAATCATTAACTAATTTAGAGGAAAAGAAACCTTTAGGAAAAATTCTCTTAGAAGCAGGATTAGTATCTATCTATCAGATAGAAATTGCTTTAGAAGAACAGAAGCAACATAATTTTAGAATTGGGGAAATCTTAGCTAACCACGGTTGGATTAAACAGGAAACGGCTAACTTTTTTGTTGATAAATGGCCTAATCTTATTCAGACCCAACAAAAAAGACCTTTATCATATTATTTGTTTGCAGCAGCCATCATAGATAAAGACCAACTTTTTAGCCTCAGACACAAACAATTACAAACTAACTCTGATACCAGTTTACATAAACTAGCATTAGAAGAAGGCTATGTTAAACAAGTCACTGTTGATTTCTTTCTGAAACATATATTCAATGTTAATAGCATTCAAAATTTATCATTTACTAAGCCATACAAGCTGATCAAAAATTATGTTAATGGAGAGACTAACTTTCAGAGATTAGAACTCAGCCAAGTACCTTTAAATGGAGTAAGGTTAAAAAAAGTTATATTGGATTTTTCTATCCTAAGACAAGCCAATCTTAAGAAAAGTAATCTCAGTCATTCTAGTCTAATTGACGTTAATTTAACTTTAGCTAATTTAGAATTAGCAAATTTATCTCATGTTAATTTTAAAAGAGCTTGTTTAATTGAAGCTAATTTACGAAAAAGTAATTTAGAACAAGCAAATTTCCGGCAAGCAAATTTACAAGAAGCAGATTTAAGAGCTGCCAGTTTAAAAAATGCTTCTTTTGGCTCTGCCGATCTTAGAGGAGCCAAGTTAGCCTCAGAATATTCCTATGATGTTTTTTATGACAACAAAACGATGTTTAGCAGTAATTTTAATCCAATCAAAGCAGGATGGAAATTAAAGAGTTAATGACTGGAGTTGGGTTTTGGGATGAATAGTTCTGATAGCAACAAAAAATATAAGTCCCTCTCCTATTAAGAGCTGTCAGACCCCGCGGAGGTTATCTTGGAGGATATTTCCAAGCTAGTCTGTTGCAGGGGTTCCCAAGGGGCTGTCTTTTGAGCGTGAGGGACGGCGCCCTAACCCTAAAGGGTACTGCTGCCCCTTCGGGTAGAGCAGACCCTTCGGGTAGAGCTCCGCAAGCGCAAGCGCATAAGGATACCCCTTCGGATAAGGTTTCCTCGCCATGTCCAATCACGCTGTTGGGGTTTCCCCAGAAGTTTATACGCCCCGCCCCATTGTGGCGACTGCCGCCAACTTGAAGAAACTGGCGTTTATCCAGAACACCGGGTTGGAGAGAGATCTTCTTTAATTTTTCAAGACTTTGATCAAAAAATACCTAAGCATCATCAAGAGCTAGGATACCAGGTAATGCTTTACCTTCAAGTAACTCTAAACTAGCACCACCGCCAGTAGAGATATGACTCATTTTCTCAGCAACACCAACTTTTTCTACCGCAGCAACCGAATCGCCACCACCAATAATAGTAATCGCATCAGGTTTACCCGCTAGAGTATTAGCAATAGCTTCAGTTCCTACAGCAAATTTATCAAATTCAAAAACTCCCATAGGTCCATTCCAAATTACCGCATTACAGTTAGCTAAAGCATCTTGAAACACGATTACCGAATCAGGACCGATATCCAATCCCATCCAACCATCAGGAATATCATTAATGCTGACAGTTTTGGCATTAGCATCAGGAGCAAAATTATCTGCAACTACAACATCGGTAGGTAACAGTAACTCGACACCCTGTTCTTTCGCTTTCGCTTCTAAAGATTTTGCTAGTTCTAGTTTGTCTTCTTCTACTAGGGATTTACCAACACTTAAACCTCTGGCTTTGTAGAAAGTGAAGATCATACCACCGCCAATCAGTAACTTATCGCATTTATCTAAAAGAGTTTCGATAACACCGATTTTACTAGATACTTTAGAACCACCAATAATAGCAGCCAAAGGACGCTGGGGATTATCTACAGCATTTTGTAAGAACTCTAATTCTTTTTCGATTAAGTAACCAGCAACAGAAGGACTTAAGTATTTGGTTACCCCTTCAGTAGAAGCATGAGCACGATGTGCAGTACCAAATGCTTCATTAACATAGACGTCGGCGTTTGAGGCTAAAGCTTTAGCAAATTCAGGGTCGTTTTTAGTTTCTTCACTGTGGAAACGAAGATTTTCTAACAGCACTACTTGACCATTGCTCATGCCATTGACAGTCGCCGTAACTTCATCGCCTACGCAATCATTGCATTTAGTAACTTTTTGCCCTAAAAGCTCAGAAAGACGTGCGGCTACAGGAGTTAGACGAAGTCCTTCTTTGACTTCACCTTTGGGACGACCCATGTGACTACAAAGAATTACTTTAGCACCTTTGCCAATTAAGTCTTTGATAGTGGGTAAAGCAGCACGAATCCGAGTATCATCGGTGATGCTTCCACTATCATCTAGAGGCACATTAAAATCTGCTCTGACTAGAACTCTTTTTCCTGCTACATCAGCTTCTGTTAAGCTAGCCACGGTTTTCTTTGACATGTTTTAATAGCCTCCTGTTATGTCTGATAAACTAATAAATTATTAAAATTAAGGTGCTAGGACAAAAATCAAGCACAACCCCGAATTTGCCAAAAAATCAAAATAAGGGGATAGCAATAATCTACCAGAGGAGATGACACAAAGAAAGCACAGCTTAGTGAAATTACCGATGAGTCAACAGGAGAAATGTTACCCTGAAATCCCTATAAAATAGACATTACAGGACTTCCAATGATTCTAGGTTTAACCAAATATTGGGAGTAGGAACATAAAATTTGACCAAAGCATAGTCTCCATCAATCTCTAAAATTTCGCCTTTACTATCAAAAAGATAGTCAGGAAAGCGATTATCACTAGCTGTAGCTTCGACGCTATCTGCTAGTTTTTCTTTGACTGCTCGAACTAATGTACCTTTTTTAAGTTTGCCTGCCATAGGATTAATTCAATAAATTTACTCGATCTTTTCTTCTGGTTGATTGTGCCATATTTAATAGACCTCTTGCATTTAAGTTATTTTTTGAAGTCTACTTAAGCAACTGTGGTTGCGCCCTTAAAATAATCATCAAGATGGTGATCGTGATCATGGCAGAGATTGCCTCGGGGTAGCTCTTCAAGTTTAAAAGCCTTTACCTGTAAGATTTCTAACTTATCTTTTACTGCCAATTCTCCTGTGACTTCTGCTGCTAATACTACAGAAATAGAGTGAAGACGGGGATCTCTGTCGGGGGAAGAGTAAACTCCGACTAAACGACCAATCTTGATCACATCTAAGCCTGTTTCCTCTTTTAATTCCCTCTTAGCAGCATGGGGAATATCTTCTCCCCAATCAATTATTCCCCCAGGTAATCCCCATTTTTTATTATCACTACGTTGTACTAAAACTATGCGACCATCTGGTAATACGGGAATAATTGTAGTACCAGCAATTGGATGACGGAAAATAATACCGATTACAGTTGAGATAAATCGCCAAGTATGACGCATAATTAGTTGATAGATACTAAATGTTAAATGTTTAGTCGGGATTTGGCTCTTGCGATCGCAGCTTTGACTTGCTCAAAACCTGTTCCACCATAGCTATTGCGGGCAGAGACTACGGTTCGAGGAGCGATCGCTTGATAAATATCCGCTTCAAAAGCGGGATGGAGTTGTTGCCATTCTTCTAAGGTAAGATCCTTAAGGAGTTTACCCACAGCAAGACTTTTTTTTACAACTTTCCCGACTAAATTATAAGCTTCACGGAAAGGAATGCCCTTAGCTGCTAAATAGTCGGCTACATCAGTAGCATTGGAAAAGTCTTCACCTACGGCATTATTTAATCTGGTGGTATTAAATTCAATCCCGTCTGCTAAGAGAATAGTCATCGCTTCTAGGGAAGCTTTGACCGTTTTAACCCCATCAAACAACCCTTCTTTATCTTCTTGTAAATCTTTGTTGTAAGCGAGGGGCAAACCTTTCATGATGACGAGCAAGGCTTGAAGATGCCCAAATACCCTGCCTGTTTTGCCCCTGACTAATTCAGGAACATCGGGATTTTTCTTTTGCGGCATAATACTAGAACCTGTAGCGCAGCTATCTTTGAGCTTCACAAAATTAAATTCTTCTGATGCCCAAAGAATCATTTCTTCGCTTAAACGACTCAGATGTACCATAATTAGGCTAGCAGCACAGAGAAATTCAATCGCAAAATCGCGATCGCTGACTCCATCGAGACTATTTTCATAAACTGCGTCAAAATTCAGTAACTCGGCACTATATTGGCGATCGATGGGAAAAGTTGTTCCTGCTAAAGCGCCACAACCTAAAGGCGAAATATTAGTGCGTTTGTAGACATCTGCTAATCTCTCCCAATCCCTTTGTGCCATTTGGACATAGGCAAGTAGGTGATGAGCTAAACTCAGAGGCTGGGCTCTTTGGAGATGGGTATAACCAGGAATTAAAGTTTCAACATTATTTTCAGCTAATTCTAGTAAAACAAGCTGGAATTCTCTTAATTTACCTCTAATATTGGTAATTTCTTCCCTGAGATATAGTCTGACATCCGTTCCTATCTGGTCATTTCGCGATCGCGCAGTATGGAGTTTTTTCCCCACATCACCGACAATTTCGGTCAGTCTCCTCTCGACGGCAAAATGAATATCTTCAGCTTCGACTCCTGGAGTAAATTCTCCTTGATAATATTCCTGACGAATTTGTTCTAAACCTGCTACTAATTGAGCTACTTCTTCGGTTGTAATAATACCTGTTTGACCCAACATTTGGGCATGGGCGATCGAACCCGTGAGATCATATTCAATTAGTTCAATATCAAAACCAATACTAGCATTAAAAATCGCGATCGCGGGATGCAAAGCTGATTCAAAGCGATCGCTCCAAGTTGTTTTTTTTGTCACAGGGTTTTTAGTCAATAGTTCTCAGTAAACAGTAGGTGTAAGGTAATGTCCCACGATTGGTGTTGTGACCGTACACAGTAAATAATAAACGATTGGTCACCGGTCAAAATACAGATCAATCTGACAAGACATTGATCAAGTCTGCCGAGAGATGAGGCACTATAGATATGAATCATCATTTTTGGTCATTGAATACTAATAATAACCCATAAATATCAACTATTAACTAAATTTCTATGGAAATTTTTATCGCTTTGTGTCTGGGAATTGCTTTGAGTGCAGCTTCTGGGTTTCGGGTATTTATGCCCCCTTTGGCAATGAGTTTAGCAGCTAATTATGGTGATTTTACGCTATCTCCTGGATTAGCTTGGATAGGGACGTATCCTGCGATGATCGCTTTTGGCGTTGCCACCATAGTAGAAGTCTTGGCTTATTACATTCCTGTGGTGGATAACTTGCTGGATATGATAGAGATTCCGACCGCTATTGCCGTGGGAACAGTTTTAACTGCTGCTAATTTGGGAGATATCAATCCTGTATTACAATGGTCGTTAGCAGTAATAGCTGGTGGTGGTACGGCGGGAATTATCGAGAGTGCAACCAGTGTCACCAGATTAGCCTCTACAGGAATGACTGGTGGAATTGGCAATGTCTTTTTGGCGACCATTGAAGCTTTGAGTGCTGCGGTACTATCTATATTGGCGTTAACTTTACCCTTACTAGCTGCTGGGTTGGTAATCGGGTTATTAGTATTTGCGATCGCGAAGTTAATTAAATTGATTCCTTCTTTACTAAAAAAGCTCAGATAATTAATAATTTATCTTGGCTCAAATCAATAGACCTCTTGCATAATTAATTGAGAGTATTTCTATTAAACTCTATAAAACACCAATCACAATACATATGGGGATTATTAAAAGTTAAAAGAAAAATGATTTTTGAAACTACTATATTCACGACAGTACTAATTAATGCCATAGGCTATACTGGAGCCTATTATTTAACCCATCACCGTAATCCTGACGAATTTGGGCTCGGGCTTCCGCGATCGCAAATTTATAGTTTGCCCACAGAATTAGGACTGCAATATAGTAACCAAAAGATTGCAATTAATAATCAAGAATGGTTGTCCACCTGGTTGATTAAGGCTAAAGCTCCCCAAGGGACAGTTATCTTATTTCATGGCAAAGAAAGTAGCAAAAGCAGCTTACTTGAGCAAGCCCAAATATTTAATAGTCGTAATTATGATGCTCTTCTGGTAGATTTTCGAGGCTCAGGAAATTCTAGTGGTCATACTAGTACTGTCGGATTTAATGAAGGGGAAGATGTTGCCCTAGCAGTTAACTATATTCAGCAATTCAATGCGGAGCAACCGATAATTCTCTATGGGATTTCTATGGGAAGTGCTGCTATTTTAAAAGCGATCGCAGATAATCAAGTTAAACCAGATGGCATTATTTTAGAACTGCCTTTTACTCGTCTTTTAAATGCCGTTAAAAATAGGTTAAAAATCTATAATATTCCATCTTTTATTATGGGAGAGCTAGTAGTTTTCTGGGGTGGCATTCAACATCGTTTTGATGGGTTTAGTCATAATCCGATTGACTATACAAAAACTGTAGATTGCCCTACTTTAATCTTTTCAGGCGATCGCGATCCTCTAGTTTCAGTAGATGAAGTCAAACAGATGCATAATAACTTAAGTGCGCCTAAGAAATTAGTAGTTTTTCCTAATGCGGGACATCAGTTATTAGTCAAAGTAGATCGTCAACTTTGGCAAGAAAACGTAGAAACATTAATTAATGAACTTTAAAAGATTTGCTGACCAGGGTTTTACGCTTCAGATAAAACGTAGCAAACAACTCTAAATTTGATGAGATTGGGCAATAAATGAATTTTTCTGAGTTGTAATCCTGAACTTTTCTGAACTTTGAGGTATTTTTTCGGCTGAAGATTTCCCACATACTGATCATCAAAGAAATCAATACCTCAAGGAGAAATATCATGCAATTACGTTTTTTAGGTCACGACTCGCGCGTTCCTTCTCTTGGTGCGCGTTCTCAAATTAATAATAATCAAGTCGATTATAGACAGTACTCCCAATCTCAGAAGTTAACAACAGTCAATTCAGTTGAAAAACAACCTTCTAAAATAAGACTCTTAATCTTATTCATGGTAACTATTGCTCTATATGCTTTTAGCATCAGTGAGTTGAGCAAAACTTTTACTAAGATCTTAGAAGCAGCAGTTCAAGAAGCTATTCAAGATTATCATCCAACAATGATTAGGGTGCCAAAACTATGAAGATTCTAACAATTTGCCCCTGTTGTTCTAACACTATGCTTTACCACATTAGTAATCATCAAGGCTATTGGTTTTGCCGTAGCTGTTGGCAAAAAATGCCTGACTTAGGCGAAGTTATAAGTAGTCGCGCCATCGATCAAGAACCGAAATACTTATTTCGGCAAGCCAAATACAATACATAACATTAACAGGAGAAATATTATCGTGATGAAATAATAGTTAGCTAAATTTTGTTGAGCAATTTATGCAGTAAGCTGTTCTAGCTTTTGGAGAGCTTGTTGTAACTGACGGTCTTTTTCTTTTAACTCTTGTTGTAGACGTCGCACTTTTAATTGATTTTCCACTCTAGCTAAGACCTCAACCGTCTTAAAGGGCTTACTAATATAGTCACTTCCTCCCACAGAAAAAGCTTTAACTTTATCCCAGGCTTCATTAAGAGCGCTGACAAAAATCACTGGAATGTCTTGGGTTTGAGGATTGGCTTTAAGTCTTTGACAGACGGTATAGCCGTCTAACTCTGGCATATGAATATCTAATAAGATTAGATCGGGACATGCTCTGGGAATTGCTTGGAGGGCAACTTTTCCATTAAGCGCCTGTTGGACTTCATATCCTTGTTCTTCGAGTAAATCAGACAAGAGTCTGAGATTTTGTGGATGATCGTCCACTAAAAGAATCGTCCCCTTTTCCGCAGCTGTGGGAGCAACAGGCACAGAAGATTTAATTACGGGTGGCTGCTCAATTACAGATGGCTGATGACGGATCTGCTGCTCCAAGATAGCTTTAAGGTTAGATTTGGTAATTTTTTGGTCAAAAGCTTGAGATAGAAGTTGCCAGAGTTTAGGTGCAACATCTTGCTTAACATATTTCGGAGAATAGCCACATTCTTCCGCTAACTGGTCATAGGTTTTTCTCCCTTCTTGGAGAGTTGTAATGAGAATAGTGCGCTGCAAATCGTTTAAATAAATTCCTATTTTATTGTGAACCGATTCTTCGGCAAACCCTAAAAGCTCTTCAAAATTACTCATTTAACCAAGACTTTTTCTAAACTGCAACAAGCTAAAATCTCAAACACTGCTAACTTAAATAATAATAATATTAAGTGGTTCTAGTTTAAAGCGATCGAAATAATTACCTAGTGCTACATATCGCAATTGAGAAAGAGAGATGCTCAAGAGAATCCTGAACCAGACTATTCATAAAATGCCTCTGCGGACAACTTTGATCGTACCTTTTGTGTTGCAAATTGCGATCGCAGTTGGTTTGGTGAGTTACCTTTCCTATCGGAATAGTCAATTAATAATACTAGCAGAAAACTATCAATTTGATAAGATTTTGCAATTACTGAATTTTTCTTAATTCTAATGCCGAACTTTTCTCACTGACTTAGGTGAAGTGAAAATATTTGAAACATCGTCAATGAAATCTTGTTGAAATTAACTATAGTTGTTTTAGATGGTTGTGTTCAAATTATAGTTTTAGATTGATGAATATCATAGATCCAGGAGACAGCAACCCCCTACAGGCTGAGGTCAACAGGCTGCAACAACAACTAGACTATGTCACTGAAGCAAAAGGCGAACTTGAACTCTTGCTAGAAACAGTTACGGAGCATTCGACCAATCTCGAAAATGAGATTCTCCATAAAAATCAGAATCTGCTCGGCTACATCGCTCAGGTCAACAAAGTGACAGCTGCCGCTGCTGCGGTGGAGGAGGATTGCTTCGATCCTCAGAGCCTGAACGATGTCTCCGCTCGTACTGATGAATTGGGAAGACTGGCACGAGTCTTTACTCAAACCATGCAAACCATCAAATTACGGGAACAGCAATTGCAGCGAGAGAAGGACTTCTCTGACATTTTGATTGTCAGTGTTCCAGGTGTATTTTACCTCTATGATCGCTGGGGAAATCTGGTTCGGTGGAATGATCGCTTTCAGCAAGTTTTGGGCTATTCTCCTCAAACTATGAAGGGTTTTGCCGTACTAGACACCGTTGTACCAGAAGATCGCGAAGTGATTGCCCAGCACATTGAGGTAGTAATTCGAGAGGGTGAAAGCATTGCGGAAACCCAACTTCTGACCAAAACAGGTGAAAAAATTCCCTACTACGTGACGGGTCGTCGAATCTTCATTGATGATGAGCTGTATCTGTTGGGAATGGGACTGGATATTAGCGATCGCAAACGGGCTGAACGAGCCCTAGAACAAGCCAATCAAGAATTAGAGCAAAAAGTAGCTGAACGGACAGCTTCTCTAGTAGAAAGCCAAAGAACTCTGGCCACCCTAATGAGTAATCTACCAGGAATGGCCTACCGCTGTCTCAATGACCCAGACTGGACTATGATTTTTGTTAGTGAAGGATGTCATAGTTTAACGGGTTATTCACCTGAGTATTTAGCAGAAAACCACTTAGTTAAGTATAGTCAATTGATTCATCCAGAAGAGCGAGACAGGGTCGAGCGAGAGGTAAAAAAGGCTCTGGCTGACAAAAGATCATTTCAGCTTACCTATCCTATCTTTACTCAACAGGGAAAGGAAAAATGGGTTTGGGAACAAGGACAAGGGATATTTAACTCTGAGGGAGAAATAGAATTTATTGAGGGTTTTATTACTGATATTAGTGATTTGATTAGAGCCGAACAAGCCCTAGAACAAAGCAACCAAGAATTACGCGAAACTCTACAACGGCTAGAAGCAACTCAAGTAGAACTTCAAAAAGCTAAAGAAAAGGCGGAAACTGCTAATCAAGCCAAATCAGAATTTTTAGCTAATATGAGTCATGAGCTCAGAACTCCCCTCAACAGTATTATTGGCTTTGCTCAAATTCTCAGCAAAGACAGCTCCTTTAAACCAGAAAAACAGCAACGCTTGAGTATTATTAACCGCAGTGGCGAACATTTACTATCTTTAATTAACGATATTTTGGAGATGTCCAAAATTGAAGCGGGTCAAATCAGTCTCAATGAAACATCTTTTGACCTCCACGATCTGCTTCAAAATATGCAAGAGATGTTTTGTCTCAAATTACAAAACAAAGGACTGCAATTTTTATTAGAATTTGATGCCAATTTACCGAACTATATCACTACTGATGATGCCAAACTGCGACAAGTTTTAATTAATTTAATTGGCAATGCCGTTAAATTTACCGAACAAGGCGGGATAGTTTTAAAAGCTCAAGTTAAACTACATAAGACCAATAACCAACATCAACTTAAATTAGAAGTAGAAGATACAGGTCCAGGGATTGCCCCAGAAGAACTTGATAAGTTATTTGTGCCCTTTGAACAAACCACCGCCGGGCGCAAAATCAAACAGGGTACGGGATTGGGACTATCTATCAGCCGCAAGTTTACTCAGCTGATGGGGGGAGATCTTACTGTGAGAAGCACATTAGGTGTCGGGACTTGTTTTCAATGCTCGATTCCGATTTGTCTGATTGACCGGGAGACTTCTACTGTCAAAACAGCTCATAGTAACGTGATTGGTTTAGCACCGAATCAACCTGAATATCGTATTTTAGTAGTGGATGATGAGGCCGACAATCGCCTATTATTGTTAGATTTACTGATTCCAGTAGGTTTGGCGGTGCAGCAAGGTAGTAATGGTAGAGAAGCGACAGAGATCTGGCAAGCATGGCACCCCCATCTGATCTGGATGGATTTGCGGATGCCTGAGATGAATGGATATGAAGCTACCAAACAGATTAGACAAGCAGAATCAGAATTAGACCAACAAGCATCTTCAACTAAGATTATTGCCCTGACAGCTAGTGCCCGAAAAGAAGAGCGAGACCATACTCTGGGATCAGGTTTTGATGATTTTGTCATCAAGCCTTTCAAGGAAGAAACTATTTGGGAGAAGATTAGCCAACATCTCGGGGTTAAATTTATTTACCAGCAGTCTGCTAAGGTCAATGGTCAACAACTGGAAACAAATATTAATGGTCAAGAAATAGTTCGCCCAACAGATTTATCAGAAGACTTAAAGACTATGCCCTCTGATTGGTTAGAGAAGCTGCAACAAGCTTCTAGTCAACTCAAAGGGAAAAAAGTCATGCAGTTAATTCAAATTATTCCTGCAGAAAAAACAGCTCTTACTGCTCAATTAACAACACTAGCAGAAAACTATCAATTTGATGAAATTTTGCGATTACTGAATTAGACCTCTTGCACAATTAAAAAAGCTAGAACCATCACCACTGATTGCGGTCTAATGAGCTCTCAATTGAAAGCTCATTACAGAAAAAATATTCGCGAGTACCAATCGCAAATTATTTTGCTGTTTGTCCAAATTCTCATACCAACAAAAAAAACAGGGTAAAAACTAAATTAATGTTTCTGCCCTGTAATTATTTTTATAAACAAAAATAAAGATTAAAATAGATAACTTTATTTAGTGAATATTGGTCTTTAGTGGCAGTGGAGGTAGATAAGTTAGCGATTGGGCAATAATTAACCAGCTTGCCAATCAATACTTAACTTATTACTTCCGCGCAGCGCTACTAGTTAGTTCCACTAAAAACTACATCAGGAAACTTGGTTTGAGCTTGTAACATAGTAGTTTTCTTGCCATACTCTTGCCAAAAGTTAATTACTTCTGTAGCCTTGTTAAGAATACCAATCCGTTCTTCTTCAGTAATCCAATGTTTTGCTTCTAGTTCCTCTTTGAGTTGCTGCCAAGCATCATTACGAGGCCAGAAAAAATATGCAGTCAAAGGGCTTGTGCCTTTACCTACCACCTGATCAACTGCGATCGCAACATCTTTATCTAACCAAAGAATTTTTAAAGTAAACCTAGACTCCAATTCCGCCTCCGACGTTAATTATGAAATAATTTTAGACATTCTTCTGGGGTCTATTATATCAAACAGAGTACCAAAGCTATTATGAAAATTTTGCGTTATTCATCTTTTTGGTTTTTTTGTTTTACAGTGCTGTTTCTGCTCTCCCTCGATTTTTGGGCTTGGGAGCAGGACATTACTATCGGCTGGGGGAATCTTCCTGTTTGGATATTCTATTTTGTGGGATTGCAAATATCTTTGGCGATCGCTTTATGGGTTTTTACTCAAAAATTTTGGACAACAAATTAAAATAATTTTCAATTTATTTACAAGTCAATGAATATCGAATCTATTATTCCTTATATTGCGATCGCGATTTATTTATTGTTAACTTTGGCAATTGGAATTGTAGGTTATCAAGGAAGTAAAAATACAGTTGATGATTATTTTTTAGCGAATCGTAGTTTAGGTTCTTTTGTCTTATTTTTTACGTTAATTGCCACCAATTTTAGTGCTTTTTTCTTTTTGGGTTTTGCCGGTTCAGGCTATCGTACGGGGATTAGTTATTATCCGATGATGGCTTTTGGGACAGGCTTTGCTGCTTTAACTTTTTATGTCATTGGTTATCGAGTATGGTTACTGGGAAAAGCCAAAGGTTTGGTGACTCCACCAGAATTAATTGACGAATGTTTTGGCAATCAGACTCTTAAGTTAATTTTTTTGCTCGTTATGGTGGTTTTTACCTTGCCTTATTTAGCTTTGCAACCAATTGGTGCAGGATATTTATTAGAAAACTTAACAGGGGGACAGATTCCTTATTTTACTGGTGCAACTATTTTAACTTTAGTGATCGTTTTTTACGTATTTATTGGTGGAATGAAAAGTGTTGTCCTGACTGATGTTTTACAAGGTATTTTAATGGCAGGATTGATGCTGGTTGCTGTAGTCGCGATCGCTCATGGTTTAGGAGGTTTTACCCTAGCTAACCATACTGTTTACAATCTGAAACCAGAGCTTTTTTCTCGCAATGGCGCTGACAATTTTTTTACGCCGCAAATCTGGTTTAGCTATCTCTGTTTATGGAGTTTCACGCTGCCGATGTTGCCTCAAATGTTTATGCGCTTTTATACCCCTAAAACTTCGACATCGTTAAAAGTTTCAGCGATTCTTTATCCAATTATTACGATAGTTTTATTTATTTGCCCTGTAATTATTGGGGTTTGGGGACATATTGCCTTTCCCGATTTAGTTGGTAAAACAACGGATCAAATTTTACCAATGATGTTGAACAAATATACTCCTATTTGGGTTTCATCTATTGTTATGGTAGGGGCTTTATCTGCTTTTATGTCAACCTTAGATTCGCAACTTCTGTCTCTGAGTTCGATCTTAGTTAGAGATATTTATATTGTTTTCTGGCGTAAACATGCTTCTCTATCAGAGCAAACTCTTGTGGGAAGATTATTAATTATAGCTTTAGCAATCATGGGTTTGATTTTGGCTTATCGCCCACCGAGTACAATTTTGTCATTAGCAACTCAAGCTTTTACCGGTTTATCGGTTTTATTTCCCACCGTGATTGCTGCTTTGTATGGCAAAAATATCCATCCTATAAGTTGTATTATTTCTATCTTAGTGGGAGAAACAATGTTACTTGGCTTCCAGATTGGTTGGCTCCCAAAAAGTTTGACTTTTGGGTTTCTTCCTGTAGTGCCAATAGTTGCTATTTGTTCTCTAATTATTATTTTAGGAATAAGAAAAGAAATAATTAACGAACCATAAATTTCAAGCAATCTGTAAATACAAAATTTGGCTATTTTTAATAAAAATAAGAGAATATAAGAGACAAAATTGAAAAGTATTACCAGCATTTGGCATTCACCTAAAAAACATTCTAATATCTATGGATTAGTTGCCCTAATCTGGTTATTGATAGTTGGTTTTATGGCCTTGTTATGGCATTTAGGAAACACTGGTTTAGTAGACGAAACTGAACCATTATTTGCCGAAGCAGCTCGTCAAATGACGGTTACAGGAAATTGGATTACTCCCTATTTTAATGAAGTAACTCGTTTTGATAAACCACCTTTAATTTATTGGTTGATGGCAATTGGTTATGAATTAATAGGAGTTAATGAATGGGCTGTACGCTTACCTTCGGCATTATCAGCCATTTCTTTAATGGTTTTAGGATTTTATACTTTAAGGCGTTTTGGTTGTCTCAATCAAGATTATAAGCAACCACAAAAGCTTCAGCAATTATGGCTAGTTGCGGTACTGGGGGCTAGTTTAATGGCTTTGAATATTCATACAATTCTTTGGGCTCGTACTGGAGTTTCTGATATGTTGCTTAGTGCTTGTATGGGTAATGCTTTGTTTTGTTTTTTTCTGGGATACAGCTCATCAGTTATCAGTAAACAATCTAAGTTGCCTAATTTATGGTATTTGGCATTTTATGTTTTAATTGCTTTGGCAGTTTTAACTAAAGGGCCAGTGGGTATTGTGTTGCCTGGCTTAATTATTTTTTGTTTCTTGCTTTATGTAGGCCAATTCAAGGCGGTAGTGCGAGAAATGAATTTATTTTTAGGGACAATTATTTTTCTCCTTATTAGTGTACCTTGGTATATTTTAGTTTTTTTAGAAAATGGTCAAAGTTTTTTTGATTCTTTCTTTGGTAAACATAATTTTCAACGTTTTACAGATGTAGTTAATGGTCATGATGCTCCTTGGTATTTCTATATTTTTATCGTCTTAGGTTTGTTTGCTCCTTGGTCAGTATATTTACCTCTAGCAATCCATCGTTTGGCTTGGTGGCGTAGATCTTGGTGGCTCAGACAACCTCGGCATAATCATTTGGGCATCTTTGCTTTTTTTTGGTTTGTTTGTATTTTTCTCTTTTTTAGTATTTCCATCACTAAATTGCCGAGTTATGTTTTACCTTTGATTCCTGCTGGTGCTATTTTAGTGGCAATATTATGGAGTGAATATTTAGTTGTAGATCACAAAAAGCTCAGGAAGCGAGGCTTATTATTGACTATCTTGGCTAATTTATTACTTGCCATTTTAATTGCGATCGCATTTTTGTTGATTCCTAATTTTATTGGTAATGATCCTGCTATATTCCATCTAGATATCTTACTCGCTAAGTCCGGATTAATTACCAAAGGAGCTATTATTTGGGGTCTAATGGCGATCGCAATCATAGTCTGTTTAACTAAAATTAAATATTGGCGGTGGATTATTTGTGTTAACTTGGTGGGCTTCTTGGCTTTTACCAGTTTTGTGTTGATACCAACCAATTTTTTTCTCGATTACCATCGCCAATTACCTTTGCGAGAAATTGCCGAAAAAATTATTACTATCCAAAAAGATCAAGAGCCCATCATAATGCTAGGCTTTAAAAAGCCAAGTTTGGTATTCTACACTCAACAACCCGTTAAGTTCTTCCGTAGACACCAATCTTTGACTGAATATCTGACAGAGTCTTCAGAAGATATTAAATCTGATACTTTGCTCATAATCTCTCGACAGAAAGAAATTCGTAAAGTAGCAAAGTTACAAGCTCAAGATTACCAACAACTTGAATATAAAGGTATTTATAAATTAATTAGAGTTCCCAAATCAAAATACTGATTGCTTTAGTCCGAAAAACCTTGGTCAATAGCCTTGTAGAATGACTAATGATAAGTTGGTCTTAAGTCTTTAGTGTTTTTTATAAGTATTTAAAATACAATAAAAGTTATAATAGTAGATGAATTACCAAGTTAAACAATGTTTACGACAAAAATTATGGTGGTCGTTACGATGAGCCAAGCGGTGCAACCCTAGAGCGTCGATTCAGTATTTATAAATTACTAGTTAGGTGAGAGGGGGGAGTGTGGGAAGAAGAGGAAGAGAGGGAAGAAAGAAAAGGCAAAAAGCTTAACTTATCTTGATTCTCCCCACACCTCCGATCCCCCCCCAAACTTCCGTTTCCCTCTCAATTAATGATTGCTCTTGATACTGAATCGGTGTTCTAGCGTCCTAAAGGATACACCTTCGGATAAGGGAACCTCGCCTAAGGAAAGCGCACCAAGAGAAAGCACGCGCATCAAGAGATCGCCTTTGTAGAGTCAAGTGTCGTATTATTATTTCAAATTGGTATTATTTTTAGTCCCAATCTAGTTCAAGCGTCAGGAAATATTTCACCTTCAAAAAACTTAACTAGTTTACCTCTAGATAGTGTAGCTAATGTTTCCTGAATTGTCCCAATTGATCAAGCTTTTTTTTCGAGCGTCCTAGTGTCGATGCAAGAGGTCAGACCTAGCAAGGGAACAGGCGAGTCGTGATAGAAAGAGTCCGTGCATTAACTAGAGATTTTCTCGAACAAGTTGATGATGGTTTTCGTCAAGTTCTTTATACATAAATAAATTCATTAACTGCTATGGCCTTTTTTTGCTAATTAAGATGTTAAATTATGCCTTAGCTTGGTTCTAAAAGCGAATTAATTATGGTAGAAATCTCGCTATAAATGGCTTGTCCCACCTTACATTCTGTCAATATATTGATTGATTATGTGAACTTATTTCCCTAGTGGAGCTGGTCTTAAGTCTCACCACCATTAGAAGTCCTTCAATTTTGATTTCTCAAGGTTTTATAAATGGTAGGCGTATTTCCGCTAACTTACGCTAGCAAGACAAAAACTTTGATCTTCTATTAATCTGCTTATCGGCTGAGATTGGGGATTATTTAAAAGGAAATAACTAACAAATGTTAGTCATTGCTCAAACAAACGTATTGCCTTATTCCACAGCACCTATAACTACAACGCCCCCATAGTTTGCTAATTAGCTGAGAAGAGGGTCTCTCGGAGGTCACGATGAATCGTAATTTAGATAATTTATTAACTGCTTTGTTACCCAAGTTTTTAGAATTTAGTTGTAATTTTGTTGACGATTTTCTTTGTCTTTTATTATCCCATTTGGGAATTCATTTAACCTGGTTGCAGTTTTTTAGTTATGGGTTCATTGCTGGTAAATTGATATATTGGCTAGTTAAATATCTTATGAACTCTCAGAAATCCACTTTGCAGCTCGCGTAGTAAGTAGTTGTCCAAAAATAACTTCGGCTTTTTCTGATCTTTTGAATTAGAGTTCATTATTTAATCTTCAGGTTCAATACTTATCAATTGTCCATTTTGTTCATCCGTCAAAACGTATAACATTCCGTCGGGACTTTGCCGTACATCACGCACTCGCTGACCGATAGGAATCGATTCTTCACTCACAACATTACCTTCGGAGTCCAAGTCAATGCGACGAATATCGCGAGAAACTAGCCCCCCGGCAAAGAGATCCCCTTGCCATTGAGAAAAGCGCTCGCCTGTATAAATTGCTAGTCCTGAAGGTGCTGTAGTAGAAATCCAAACCACTTTGGGGTCTACCATACCTGAGCGCGATCGCTCTTGAGAAATTTCTCCTCCAGTATATTCTTTGCTGTAGGTAACATAGGGCCAGCCATAGTTTTCCCCAGCTTCCACCAGATTTAGTTCATCCCCTCCTCTAGCACCGTGTTCTGTTGACCATAACCTATTATTGGCTGAGTCAAAAGTCATGCCTTGAATATTACGATGACCGTAACTCCAGATAGCAGGCTCGGCAGATGCCGAGTCAAAAAAGGGGTTGTCTGGTGGTATAGAGCCGTCATCGTTTAAGCGCACCACTTTACCAAGATGAGAGTTGAGATTTTGAGCTTGTTTGCGAATTAAGTCCCCATCCAATTGAATTGGTGGGTTTCCTCCATCGCCGATCGCTACTAACATCGTATTATCGGGCAGCCAAACAATGCGCGAACCAAAGTGTTGACCTCCTGTTTTTGTTGGGGAAGCCTCAAAAATAACCTCTAAATTTTGTAGCGCCTCCCCATCAAAGGTTGCTCTAGCTACTCTGGTGTGGTTGGCTGATTCGCTACCGTGAGAATAAGTAAGGTAGAGCGAGCGATTTTCGGCAAAATTTGGGTGCAGGGAGACATCCATTAAGCCTCCTTGACCGACAGCGAAAACTTCGGGAACTCCTGCGATTGGTTGCAGTTGCTTGACCCCATTACGAGCGATTTGCAACCTACCTGCTCGTTCGGTAATTAACATTGCTCCATCAGGTAGCCATGCCATACTCCAAGGACGTTCTAAACCCTTTAATATTGTTGTAGTTCGAAAATTATCCGCAACAGTAACATTATTTTGTGACATCAGAGGACTATTTGATGATGATTCCTCCGGGCTGGGGGCTGAGGTAGTATTTCCCAGGAATGAACAACTCACAAGAAGTAACAGAAAGCTAGCACCTAGTGCCATCGGTATTGGGCGATTGATTATAGTTTTCATTATTTCGGGTCGGAGTAATTTTTATATTAATTAAGTTAAGAGAATCTCTTTTGCTTTGGAGGATTTGGCGATCGCGTCTCCCATACCCGCTTTCGCGCGCAAGCGCTGACAGAACTAGTGTAAACCGATTACACACAGGTTTTAGCATTATACGGCGGTTATTAAATAAGGTCTCCCTGCGGTCAGTTTGTTTCGGCTTGGCAAGGGTCTAGTCATGCTGCGTCGGGGCTGTTAATTGAGGTCGCTTCGCGGTTTGTTATTTGCCCCACTTGCCCTTGCCTTCGCCTAGAACCGCCGTGATGAGACAGTGTTGTGTCTCTTTCGGGGGTTTTGTTTCGTGTCTGTTTCAGTTGCTGGTGCTGTTTCTTCTCCGCCTTCTTGTCCTGCTCCTTTCCCTGGTGAGGTGCGTCGTTTGGCGGTTGCTGCTGGTGCTGACTGGCTCTGTCTGCGTCCTTCTGTTCGCTCCTTTTCTCGCTGGTGCGTTGTCGTGTACTTTTCTTCTCGTGCTGCTGTCTCTGCGTTTGCTGCTCCTGTTGCTGGTTTGTTGCCTGGTGCTGCCTTCTCTGCTGGTGTCTCCTCTGTTGTCCTGCGCCGTTGTGGTGCCTGGTGGTGCGTTTCTGTGCCTGTGTCGGTGCTTTTCCCTCTTGTGCCTGTTTCTCGCTGTCCTTGTTTGTTTGCTCCTGTTGGCTAGTTTCTGTTGGCGGTTCGTCCGCCTTTTTTTAGAAGCTAATTTCCTGTCAAGAAATATGAATGTAATGTCAAGAAATATGACTAAATTGATTGTTCAGGAGCCAATCCTGTATTATGTTTAAAATAAAAAGTAATCAAGTTGGCGTCTCATAAGTAGTTAGGCTTTGTGTTTTTTCTTCTTGGGGACTGACGAGCTCTGTATAATTAAAGCTGGGGGTGAAGCTAATGATTCGCTGGTTTTTTGAAAAACTCCGTAATTTGTTTTCGACTGAAGTTCCGGCAGCTCTTGCTGCTTGTGAGTTTGACTGTCGAGAGGTGGAATGTCTAACTAAAGAGTTCCTGACTTGCCCCAGACGTCTGCAAAAAGCAGAAGCTCTGAAAAGGTTATCTGAAGCCGAGCCAACAAATAATTTTAAATCCCAAAGCTCCACTTTGGGGTAAGAGCGCGAGAGATTTGTAACATGAGTCTTGAGTGAAATCTATATCTGAAATTAGTAAATTAAATTATTTAAATAATATCTGATTTACTTTGCTTATTGTAGCACCCCTGGCATTAAAGGTCTACCTGGAAAATGTTCAGGAAAATAGGGTTCATCAAAGGTAACATTAGGTATTATATCTGTTTTCGCAATTGCTGGTAATAATTCTCTCAGTTCTTGAAAATCGACACAACCACCAACAACTTGATTCATGTCATCGAGGGATAATCTTTCCAATGTTTCGATGTCTTCTATTTTGAGATTAGTCATAGGAACCTCCTCAAAAAATTACAATACACCTGTAACCAAATGATAACGAAGGTTAGTAAATGCCTTTATTAACTTTAGTAAAACATGGCAAATCAGGAGTAAACTGCGGTATCAACTGGAGATTCCTAAAAAGAGCAGGTAATACTACCAAATCAAAAACATTTAATAATATCTCTCTGTTACAATACATCATGAAGTACCAATAACAGAAACTTTGGCGCCGATCACTATTAAATATCTAAACCCAGATCGCGGCGTCTTAAGATACATCGCAACTATCAACACCTACTGAGAGAAGCAGAAGTTAATGAATTGACAATACTTGCTCTTCCTACTGAACCATCGCACGCTTGCAACTGCTTAATTTTCGAGTTTTTTATGGGGGCGAGCAATGATGTGAGTCGACAAAACTTCTCCACCATTGACTCGGTTAGCAGCTTCAGTGCCAGCCGAGACGGAAGCTTGGACCTCCGATACATCACCGCGGACAATTACCGTCACGCGGCCTGTACCAATCTTTTCATAACCTACCAAACCACCTGAAATACTCGCAGCTTCTTCGTTAGTGAGTTTTCTTAAATTTAGCTCTTCTATGTTCATAACTGTAACACCAAAGAAAACTATACTTGAACACTAGCATTAGATGATGAAAAACTCCATTAAGATTGGCAGGCTTTTCAGACGATCAGCTGCTGAAAAGATAGAATTAAATATCGCGATCGCACCTGGGACGATAAAATAAGATCAGAATCCGCGATCGCTATAATCCTTATAAAAGCTTAATTTCTCATGCCTTGAGGTGAAATTAATTGAATTTAGCTCATACTTCCAGGAGTTGTATTTTACTCTTAATCACTTCAAACAACATATTTGCTTCATCTATATTCAGCTCT